>NZ_FNQA01000017.1:0-71245 GCF_900107445.1 Bacillus sp. 166amftsu
GCTAGAAAGCAGGAAGAAGCTAGAAAGCAAGAAGAGGCTAGAAAGCAAGAAGAAGCTAGAAAGCAGGAAGAAGCTAAAAAACAAGAGAATAAAGGTCATGTACTAAATGCGTTTGAAAAACGTGTTGTGGAGCTAGTTAATGTAGAACGAGCGAAAGTTGGCTTATCTCCATTGCAGATAGATACAGAGCTTAGTAAAGTAGCACGTTTAAAATCAGAGGATATGTTGACAAATAATTATTTTGATCATAATAGTCCAGTTTATAATTCGCCATTTGACATGATGAAACGTTTTGGTATTTCTTATTCAGCAGCAGGTGAAAATATCGCTAAAGGGCAACAAACACCAGAAGAAGTTATGGATGCTTGGATGCACAGTCCAGGGCACCGTGCGAATATTCTAAATAGGAATTTTACTTATATAGGTGTTGGTTACGTGAAACAAGGAAATATTTGGACGCAACAATTTATTAAAAAATAAATAAAAATTGTTGATAAACTCGAGCTTTTAGCAAAAAAAACTTTTTTGAATTTGCAAATGATGGAATTTAAATTATGAAACGAATTCAGCCGTTTAGTAAAGGTATTCCATGAAGAGTTCAATAAAAAGTTTTGAACGACAGAAGTCATTTTTACGAATGACTTCTGTTTTTTTATTATAAGCGTCACCTGTCCCCCACCTATCTTCCTTATCAAGTTGTCTAAAGCTTTTTCACATATTGGTTGGTAATGAAATAGTAAAGCAAGAACCTTGATTTACTTCACTTGTGACAGTAATTTCTCCATCATGTAGTTCAACTATCTCTTTAACAATAGCAAGCCCTAATCCAGTTCCACCAGTTGAACGAGATCTTGCTTTATCAACGCGATAAAATCGTTCGAAAATGTGTGGAATATCTTCTTTTGGAATTCCTTCTCCAGTATCTTGTATGGCAATTTCAATTTGTGTTTTATGCTCTGTAACGGAAATTATAATTCGAGAATGTTCAGCTGAATGTGCATAAGCATTATTTAAAATATTAACAATAACTTGTTCAAATCTTTGTTCATCAAGAACTATGGAAAGTGAAGAAGAACATGTTGAAGAAACGTGGATATGTTTCGCTTCATACATCATATTCACTTTTGTAACAATGCGAGAAAGGAAGGTTTGCAAGTGTACTTCCCTTGCCTGAATAGAAAAATTATGATTTTCCATTTGAGCAAGTAAAAACAAGTCCTGTACTAAATTTGTAATAGAATCAGCTTCGTCTCTTATAATCGATAAATACCTTTGACGCTGCTCAGGAGATGTACCGTTTTTCATGGCGATGTCTGCATATCCTCTTACATAAGTTAGCGGTGTTCTTAGTTCATGAGCGACACTTGCCAAAAATTCACTGCGTTCTTTTTTCATGTAATGTAAATCATTTGCGAGCGTTTGGATAGACACGGCAAGTTCGCCGATTTCATCATTTCGAGTACTAGTTAAAGAGACGGATAAATCACCATGACTCATTTTTTCAGTAGCATGCTTCATACGGAGGAGCGGCTTCGTTAACAGACGTGATAGAAGAAATATCGTAATGAATGTTAAAATGAATGTAACAGCACCAGCAACAAGAAATTGTTTTGTAAGACCTGCAATCATTTGTTTAATGGAACTTGTGCCAAGAAACATATAAACATAACCTTGCATTTTTCCTTCTATTATTATTGGACTAACTGTGCATATATAGTTAGAAGTTTTCCAGTGATTCTCCACGATAGTTCCGTTGTGGTTCGTATCTGCTATCATTCCAATAATGTGCCTCTTTATAGTGGAATCTATATCATTAGAATTTGCTAATATTTCTTTATTGGTATTTGTTATGACAACCTTTGTTTCAGCTTCTGACTCCATTAAAGCGACATGAGAAATAGTTTGCGAATCAAAATGTTTTTCGAGTACATCTCGGTGGCTATTTCCGCGTTTTAATAATGCTGTCATCTCTTCGTTTACCCTATTATTTACAAGACTATAATAGAGTAATATAAATAAAACGCTCTCAATTAGAAGTGTAACAATTAAAAAATAAAATCCAAGTTGAACAGAAATCCGTTTCATCGCGTTACTCCTTAATTTTCAATATCAATCCATCGATAGCCAATTCCATACACGGTTTTTAAATGTTTATCAATTGGGAATTTGGCCTTTCGTAATTTATCACGCAAATTACGAATATGAGAATCTACTGTACGATCCTCTGTATTTGTATCTAGCCCCCAAATCCGCTCAATAAGCTGATCGCGACTTAATACATAGTTCACATGATGTAAAAATAACCCAAGTAAAGAAAATTCGATTGGTGTAAGGAGGAGTTCTTGATCATAAACGGAGATAAAGTGTCTCGCTTCATCCCACAAAATTCCTTTATAGCGTAGTTGCTCATGTTGATTACTACGCCGTAATACAGCTTCAATACGTGCTAATAATTCTTCTTCTTGAAAAGGTTTCGTTATATAATCATCAGCCCCAATTTTTAATCCTTGAACAACATCAATCGTTTGATCGCGTGCGGTTACCATAATAATAGGAACGTTACTAAATGAACGAATCCTTTTGCATGTTTCCCATCCATCCATTTTCGGCATCATAATATCGAGAAGAATGAACTTGAAATTTTGTTTTTCTATATAGGAAAGGGCTTCTTGTCCAGAAGTGACACAAATGCAGTTATATCCTCTAGGAGTAAGATAAAGTGCTACTAATTCCAGCATACGCGTTTCATCATCTACAAGTAGTATATCCATCATATAATATCCTCCGTATTTGTATTCACTACTAAAAGTGTAAAGCAAAATCATGAAGAAATGGTGCAGATTATGATGCATCTGCATAATTTCTTCAGAATTGCTTGCTATCGTATAGTTGAAATTTCCATTTTCGGTAAAGGATATAGGCTTGAAAAATGATGGATATGGAGGCGATTTAGTGAAAAAGGTAACTCAAGTTTTGAGTATGACAATAGTTGCTGCATTTGGACTTGCAGCGTGTGGGCAAGCAAATACAGAGCATAAAAATCACGAATCTGCAAACGAGAAGAAAAATAATCAGCAAAAGGAAATGAATCGTGAAGCGATGCCACCGAAAGAAATGAATGCCGATGCATCTCGTGATTTATTAACAACAAGCTTAAAAAATATCACACGATTAAACACAAATGACTCTGTTCACATGGCAGTCTTAACATCACAAACAATTTGGCCAGCGACTCATAAGGAGAATCAACCGGGAGCGGTAATTTTAGTACCAGTTAATCATTGGCAACTTGGAATTGCTAGTGCGGATCTCATTCATCATCCAAACAATGGACCTATTTTATTTATGAATAAGGAAAGTATTCCGGAAGCGACATTAAAGGAAATAAAACGGTTAAAACCACTTGGAACAAAAGATGGAACGCAAATTATGGTGATGGGAGATGTAGAATCTCCCGTATTAGATCAACTGAAAGAATACAAAGTAAAACAGATAAAAGAGACTGATCCAGCGAAGTTTGCGAAAGATGTTGATAAAGAATATGCAGACATAACAGGGAAGTATCCGGAAAGTGTTATTGTCGGTTCGTCTGAAGAAGAAGGGCGTTTGTATACAACTCCAGCCGTGAACTGGATTTCTCATATGCCTGAACCTCTTTTATATGTAGGTAAAGATAAAGTACCCGAAGCTACAATTGAGGCGTTAAAAGCAAGAAAAGGAAAAGTAAATATATATGTGTTAGGCCCAGAAAAAATTGTTTCAAAAGAGGTAGAAAAACAATTGAGTAAGCATGGCAAAGTAACCCGTATTAGTGGAGAAACTCCGACAGAGAATTCAATTGCCTTCGCAAAGTTCAAAGATGAAAAAACGAAATTTGGTTGGGGATTTAAAAAGCCGGGGCATGGCGTATCATTTACTTCAACAGAAACACCTGATTTAGCAATTGCTGGTGCGCCGTTTTCACATATGGGGAAACATGCACCGGTCCTTCTATTAGAGAATGGTAAAGTAACGCAGCCAGTATATGATTTACTAGCGATGATAAAACCGAAGTTTAAAGATGATCCAACGCTTGGGCCATATAACCACGGTTTTTTATTAGGGAATATAGAGAATATTTCATTTGATACACAAGGGATATTAGATGAAAGATTAGAGATTGTTCAAGAAAATGGCGAGGGGCATAGTGGGCATTAAAAGAAAAGCATTGCGTCAGGCAATGCTTTTTTATTTGGGAAACTTTTTCATAGCAGAAAATCTGACGTTCGTTATATAATAGCCTTCGTGCAGTCGGATCGATTTTCTTATGAAGAAAATCAAAAATAAAAAATTAGAGGAGTGTTCTTTTGTTTCAAACTATAAAAAATGAATGGTTTTCTAATGTGAAAGGTGATGTGTTATCAGGGATTGTTGTTGCATTAGCTTTAATTCCTGAAGCAATTGCCTTTTCTGTTATTGCAGGGGTAGATCCAATGGTTGGATTATACGCTGCTTTTTGTATCGCAGTGACAATTTCATTTGTGGGCGGAAGACCAGGAATGATTTCTGCTGCAACAGGTGCGATGGCACTGTTGATGATAACGATTGTAAAAGATTATGGATTACAGTATTTGTTTGCTACAACAATTTTAACCGGTGTTGTACAAATTATCTTTGGCGTGTTAAAACTAAGTTCATTTATGAAATTTGTTCCGCGTTCTGTCATGAGCGGATTTGTGAATTCGTTAGGGATTTTAGTTTTTACAGCACAATTGCCTCATTTTCAAGGCGCGAATTGGCAAATGTATGCGTTAGTAGCTTTAGGGCTCGCAATTATTTATCTATTTCCACGTATTACAACAGCAGTGCCTTCTACACTTATTGCTATTATTGTCGTGACAAGTATTGCAATATTGGGCGGTTTACAATTACGTACAGTTGGTGATATGGGAAGTTTACCAACTGAATTACCGTTTTTTAGTATTCCGAATGTGCCATTTACGTTAGAAACATTAGCTATTATTTTACCGTATTCTATTATGTTAGCTGTTATTGGTTTATTAGAGTCACTATTAACGGCATCTCTTTTAGATGATATGACAGATACAACAAGTAATAAGCATAAAGAGGCACGTGGACAAGGAATTTCTAATATTGTTGCTGGTTTCTTTGGTGGAATGGCAGGGTGTGCTATGATTGGACAATCTGTTATTAATATTAAATCCGGTGGTCGTGGTCGCTTATCCACATTCGTAGCAGGTGGATTTTTAATTGTATTGCTGTTTGTTCTTGGTGACTATGTTGTCCATATCCCGATGGCAGCATTAGTTGCAGTTATGATTATGGTTTCTATCGGGACATTTGATTGGAACTCTGTATTTACTCTTCATAAAGTTCCCAAAGGTGATGCCTTTGTTATGATTGTAACAGTTACAATTGTTCTCGTTACACATAATCTAGCTCTTGGTGTTATGATTGGTACAGTTATAAGTGCAGTTTTATTCGCATTTAATATGGCAAAAAAGATTCACGTGAAACATTTTTATGTTGGTGAGAAAAAAATATATGCCATTCATGGCCAACTCTTTTTTGCATCTACTACAGAATTCATAAATGCATTTCAATTTAAAGGAGATGTAAAGGAAGTAGAAATTGATTTTACACAGGCTCATGTATGGGATGGTTCAGCAGTAGCAGCAGTTGATAAAGTTGTAATGAAGTATGAGCAAAATGGTGTAAAAGTAAAGATAACGGGATTAAATGAGCGCAGTTCAGAACTTGTTATAAAATTGGCGAAACAAGCTGTTCGTTAAATAGGAAGAACTTTTTCGGAGAACCGAAAGAGTTCTTTTTATATTATAATACGAGTATGATGATGAAAGGGGCTCCAGCATATGTACAAGCAAATTATACTAGCATGTGATGGTTCAGAACATGCGCTTCGTGCAGCAAAACATACCGCACATATTGCTAAATTTAGTAAAGAAGTAAATGTTGAAGTTGTATATGTTGTAGACAATAAAACAGCAAAATCAGATATTATACAGGGGCAAACAGATATAGAGACAATCTCAGCTAGTAGAAAAGATAGATTAAAGGAAATTGAGTCTTTATTACAGCAAGAAGAGATCTCCTATAATATTACGATTTTACATGGTGATCCAGGAAATACACTTGTGCAATATGTAAATACAGGAGATATTGATCTTGTTATAGTAGGGAGCAGAGGATTAAATACATTGCAAGAAATGGTGCTTGGTAGTGTCAGTCATAAAGTGGCTAAACGAGTGAGATGTCCAGTGATGATTGTGAAGTAACAGACGGCAGAAATGTTGTCTGTTTTTCTTTTTGTTTTCACTTGGCATGGAGCAGGAAGAGGGCCAATCGCTTCTAGGCATGGCTGGATGATCTCTACATCCTAAAAAAGATTTATGTTTTTTATTTGTATTTATATTAGGTAGAAATCTTACAATATTGTAAGACAGTTGTTAGTGAAATCGATGTTATAAAATTTCTTACATGGGTAAAATAAAGATATCAAATAAACGAACGAAAGGATGAAAGAAATGAAAGCATTTCAAGGTTTAACATATAGTCAAGGAGTGAGTCTTATTTGTTTAGGGGGATTTACTACTTCGGTAATATTGGCTATTGCTATGAAAATGTTTCAGCAGATGTTTTAATAAAAGTAATATATGTAAATAGAAGGGAAATGATTGTTATAGGCTGCAAGAAAATATCACTAGGCATAAATAAAAAATAGCTCTTAGCATATATCTGAATGCTAAGAGCTATTTTATTTCAGCTGTTGTTTCCACTGATTAAAGTTTCACTTTATGCTTGCTGAGATTTTGACGATCCTGTATTTAAAGTAAGTGCAAGGAATACAATCGCAAGCACACAAGATGCAAGTAATAGAATGAAACCGCCGTCCCATCCGAAAGCATCTACGATAAAGCCCATCGCAGCACTAGCGAATGATGCTCCGCCAAGATAGCCGAAGAATCCTGTTAAACCAGCTGCTGTTCCAGCTGCTTTTTTCGGAGCTAAGTCAAGTGCATGTAGTCCAATTAACATAACTGGTCCATAGATTAAGAAGCCAATTGCAACAAGTGCGATACTATCGATGATTGGGTGGCCAGCTGGGTTTAACCAATAAACAAGAACAGCAATGAATACACCAACCATGAATAAAATACCAGCAGGGGCACGGCGTCCTTTAAAGAGTTTATCACTCATCCATCCACAAAGAAGTGTCCCAGGAATCCCAGCCCATTCATATAGAGCGTAAGCTGTACGAGAGCTACTATGAGTAAAGCTTTTTTCCTCTACTAAATAAGTAGGTGCCCAGTCTACAACACCATAGCGTACAAAATATACGAATACGTTAGCAATAGCAATGTACCATAAAAACTTATTGTTCAGTACATATTTGAATAAAATTTCCTTTACCGAAAGCTCACGCTCACGATCTTTTACCTTTTCATCTGCTGGATATTCTCCTGTATATTCCTCAATTGATGGTAATCCGCAAGATTGAGGTGTATCACGCATTGTAATTAGTACATAAATCCCAACTAAAATTGAAAGAATACCTGGGAAGTAAAATACACTTTTCCAATCATTAGCGAATAAATATAGCCCTAATGTAACAAGGGACGGCATAAGTGCTCCACCGACGTTATGAGCAACATTCCAAATAGACATTTTTGTACCACGTTCACTAATAGAGAACCAATGAACCATCGTACGACCACATGGAGGCCACCCCATACCTTGTACCCATCCGTTTAAGAATTGCAGAACAAACATGAGTAAAATGCTTGTTGTAATAAAAGAAAACGAACCGAAAATAATATTAATGATACCGGATAAAAATAGTCCTGCTGCTAAGAAGTAGCGGGGGTTACAACGGTCGGAGACAATTCCCATAATGAACTTGCTTAAGCCATATGCAATGGATACGGCAGAAAGGATAATACCAAGTTCACCTTTACTGAATCCTTGTTCAACAAGATAAGGCATTGCCAGTGAAAAGTTTTTGCGAACAAGATAGTAACCTGCATAACCAATAAAAATGCCTAAAAACACTTGCAAGCGCAGTTTACGGTATTCGCTATCGACGCGATCAGCAGGCAATCGTTCTGTATGCGGCGCAGGTTTAAATAAATTAGTCAGAAACATTGCTTAAAATCCTCCTCTATTATTGTAAGCGTTTAATACCATGGCAAACAAAAAAGACTATGAAACATAGAAAGGTGCTCTTTCTATGTTTCATAGTCGTATACTCTAATTCTCCATGACCTTCGCTATTAACTTCGTCACAAATTATACAACTTTGTGACAAAATTGTAAACGTTTTTACAAAATAAAAATATTGACGAAATTAATTATAAGGTTTAATATTTAAAAACGTTAAATATTTTATTGCTTAAATAAGAGGTGGATAACATGCCAAATGATATGACTCATATTGATAGAATCCAAGCTTTAGCATTTTCTATAGGAAAGAAAATGCAAACGGAGTTACTAGAACAAATGCAAGCATCAGGACTTACACCACCGCAGTTTTATATTTTAAAAATTTTAGACCATTATGGTGCATCAAGAGCAACAAAATTGGCGAAGAAAATGTATGTGAAACCAAGTGCAATTACAGTAATGATTGATCGGTTAATCGAGCAAGAGTTGGTACTGCGCTACCATGATAAAGATGATCGCCGTGTTGTTGTAATTGAGCTGACGAAGAAGGGGAAAGATGTATTAGAAGAGGCAATGATCGCTCGAAATCAGCATATTGCGAAATACTTCTCACAATTAGATTTACAAGAAAGAGAAGATTTATTACGCTTATTTGAAAAAATAGAGACAATTATTTGCGGGGCATCTGAGGAAATAGAGACAAACTAAAAAGAATTGAGGAGATTACATGGAGCAACAAGCAAATCAAAATAGAAAGCTGTTGTTAATTGGTTTAGTTATTGCAATGTTATTCGCTGCATTAGATGGAACAATTGTCGGCACAGCGATGCCGCGTATTGTTGGAGAATTAGGCGGATTAAGCTTAATGACATGGTTAACAACAGCATATATGCTAACATCAACAACAGTTGTACCAATTGCAGGTAAGTTAGCTGACTTATTAGGACGTCGTAACGTATATATAACAGGGCTTATCATCTTTATGGTTGGTTCAGCACTTTGTGGTATGGCAAATGGTATGACAGAATTAATTATCTTCCGCGGTATTCAAGGTCTTGGTGGCGGTATTATGATGCCAATGGCAATGATTATTATCGGGGATATGTTTACAGGAAAAGAACGTGCGAAATGGCAAGGGATTTTTGGAGCATTATATGGCCTTGCTTCTGTAATCGGACCGCAAGTTGGTGGCTGGATTGTTGATGCTGTTAACTGGAGATGGGTATTCTATATTAACTTACCAGTTGGTATTTTAGCGACAATCTTTATCGCAATGGGATTAAAATCACATAAACAAACGGGACCAATTAAAATCGATATTGCTGGTATTTTCACAATGATTCTTGGTGTTGTAAGTTTATTACTTGCATTAACATTCGGTGGGAAAGACTATGCATGGGGTTCTTGGCAAATCATTGGATTATTTACACTGGCTGTCATTGGTATTGTAAGTTTCATTATTGTGGAAACAAAGGCAGAAGAGCCAATTTTGCCAATCCATTTCTTTAAGAACCGTACATTTACACTATTAAATGCAATTGGTTTCTTTATGAGTATTGGAATGTTTGGAGCAATTATGTTCGTTCCATTCTTTATGCAAGGAATTGTTGGCGTAAGTGCTGCTGAATCTGGAACGATAATGACACCAATGATGGTTACGATGATTGTGATGAGTATTATTGGTGGTCAGCTTGTATTAAAGGTAGGCGTAAAACCACAAATTATTACAGGTATGCTCATTATGGCTGGCGGTTTTTGGTTATTAACAACAATGGATATGCATACAACTAAACTTATTGCAACATCATATATGATGATTATTGGTTTAGGAATGGGGCTTGTAATGCCGACATTAACATTAGCATTACAAGAAAGTTTCCCGAAAAAGGATCTTGGAGTTGTAACATCTTCAAGTCAGTTCTTCCGTCAAATCGGTGGGACGTTCGGGATTACGATTTTAGGCTCCATCATGAATAATACGTCAGGTACAACATTGACAAATAAATTAGTTCCTGTACTAGATACATTCCCAGCAGAAGCGGGACAAATGGTGACAAAGTTTAAAGATATGATTCATACAGATCCACAAGGTTTATATTCTATGCTATTTAGCCCAGAGGCATTAAAACAAATGCCAGAAGCATTCTCAAATAGCATTGTACCAATTTTGAAAACATCTTTAGTGGATTCACTTCATAGTGTATTCCTAACAGGATTAGTATTTATCATCGTTGGTGCCGTATTTACAATCTTCTTACAAAAAATTAAGCTTTCTGATCGTAAAAAAGGTGCAGAAGAACCTGCTACTGAAGTAGAAGAAAAAGATACAAAAGTATCTTACTCATAATAAGAAAAAAGCATCGCCTTATGGTGATGCTTTTTTTAGTGTATAACATATAATCTTTTTTAGTTATAAATGATTGACGTATTTTTATAAATGAGTTATATTATTTCCTGTAAACGGTTACATGAAATGGAGAGGGAAGAAAATGAGTACAATTAAAGACGTTGCAAAATTAGCGGGAGTATCTGTTGCGACTGTTTCCAGAGTGTTAAATAAAAATGGATATGTTCATGAAGATACATTAAAAAAGGTAGAGCGAGCAATTGAAATGCTGGATTATAAACCGAGCACAGTAGCACGTTCTCTATATAATAAAAAGTCTCGTTTAATTGGTTTAGTCGTTCCGAACATTGTGAATCCATTTTTTCCAGAAGTTGCACGTGCCGTAGAGGATGTAGCGCATAAACAAGGATACACAGTTGTACTTTGTAACTCTGACGAAAGTTTAGAAAAAGAGAAACAATATATTGATGTGCTTAGACAAAATAATGTAGATGGATTTATTGTAGCTACGAATCCACAAAATAGTGTGAATTACATGAACCTTTCCGTGCCAGTTGTTGCAATTGATCGCATGTTTAATGAGAGAATACCTACAGTGTATGCTGATAACTATGCGGGAAGTCAGGCGGCAACAAAGTTATTGTTAGAAAAAGGCTGTAAACATATTGCTCATATTCGTGGCCCGCGTGATGTGAGTACGGCAAATGAGCGTTTTGAGGGTTTTGTAGATGTTATTACACAACATGGACTTTCTTATATGATTACAGAGAGTACGTTTGATCCAGCAGATAGCGAACGCGTGACAATGGAATTGTTAGAAGTGCATCCGCACATTGATGGTATTGTAGCTGGAAATGATTTGATTGCAATTGGTGCAGTAAAAGCGGCGTTACAACAGGGGATTTCTATTCCAAATGATTTACAAATCATTGGATTTGATGGTATTTCATTTACAGAAATGATGTATCCATCTATTACGACAGTTGCGCAACCTACTTATGAAATGGGACGAATTGCAACGGAATTATTGCTAGAACAGATGGAAGGAAATAAATTAGAAACAGGACATTATCGTTTACCGATTGAAATTATAGAACGAAATACAACGAAGTAAGGAGATGAGATATATGTCAAACATTGCAGTAGTCGGCAGTATTTCAATGGATTTAGTCGCTGTTTCGAAAAAGCGACCAAAAGCAGGAGAAACAGTAATTGGCGAAGCATTTCATACAGTGCCAGGAGGAAAAGGAGCTAACCAAGCTGTTGCCGCAGCTAGACTAGGTGCGAATGTGGCGATGGTTGGAGCTGTAGGAGAAGATGCTTACGGTAAAGTAGTTAGAAAAAACTTAGAAAATGAACGTGTTTTTATCGACTATGTGGTACCGGTTACAGATGAAACGACAGGAATTGCGCATATTGTGTTAGCAGAGGAAGATAACAGTATTGTCGTTGTGCAAGGAGCGAATCGTCTTGTAAATCAACAAATTGTAGACCGAGCAAAAGATCTTCTTGTAAAAGCTGATATGGTTGTCCTTCAGCTGGAGATTCCGTTAGAAACAGTGGAATATATTCTTGATATTTGCACAGAACATAAAGTTCCAGTTATGTTAAATCCGGCTCCAGCACAAGTATTACCAGCAAATATTTTGGAGAAGGCAACGTACATTACACCGAATGAGCATGAGTGCCGCATTGTATTAGATGATTTTACGTCACCAGTTGAAGAATTACTTGCGAAATACCCAAATAAGTTACTGATGACAGAAGGTGGAAAAGGAGTTCGCTTCCATAATGGTACAGAAATTGTTCATGTTCCAAGTATTTCTGTAGAAGTAGTGGATACAACAGGAGCGGGTGACACATTTAATGGTGCGTTAGCGGTCGCGCTTTCTGAAGGAGAAACACTTGAAAAAGCAATTCGCTTTGCAAATATTGCGGGCGGTCTTTCTGTAACAAAGCTTGGTGCACAAGGTGGTATGCCAACAAGGGAGAGACTTAGAGAAGTGCAGGTGATTGTTAGATGAAGAAGCATGGTGTATTAAATAGTGAAATTGCCGCGGTACTAGCATCACTTGGGCACACGGATACAGTTGTGATTGCGGATTGTGGCTTACCGATTCCTGATGGTGTGAAACGAATTGATTTAGCAGTAGAGCTTGGAAAACCATCTTTTCTAGATGTGTTACAAGTTTTGATAGATGATATGGCAATCGAAAAAGTAACATTAGCAGAAGAAATCACCATGAATAACGCAGAAATAAATAAAGAAGTTGAGGCGCGTTTAAAAGAAGCCGCTTTTGAATATGTATCGCATGAACAGTTTAAAGAACGTACAAAACGGGCAAAGGCCATTATTCGTACCGGAGAAGCAACGCCATATGCGAACATTATTTTACACGCAGGCGTGATTTTTTAATAAAGGGATGTGATGAGAATGCGTATTGGAATGACAAATATTTCAAAAGCGTTCAATGGTAATCCTGTTTTGAAAAATGCACAGTTTAGCATTGAAACAGGAGAAGTCCATGCACTGATGGGGGAAAATGGAGCGGGTAAATCAACGCTTATGAAGATTTTAACAGGTGTGTACACGAAAGATACTGGTCAAGTCATAATTGATGGAAAAGAACGCATATTTAAAAATGCAAAAGAAGCTGAAGAATATGGGATTGCTTTTATTCATCAAGAACTGAATATATTACCGAATTTAACAGTTGCTGAAAATATGTTTCTTGGAAAAGAGCTTATGTATGGGAAAACAGGCATACTGCGTACACGTCAAATGAATGACATCGCAGAGAGCCAATTAGCAAGTTTAGGACTTCACGTAAAAGGGGCTATGCTTGCCGGGGAATTATCAGTTGGGCAACAGCAAATTATTGAAATTGGTAAGGCTTTAATGACAAATGCGAGCGTTATTATTATGGACGAGCCGACAGCGGCATTAACGGACCGCGAAATTGAAACGCTCTTTACGGTTATAAATAAATTACGTAAAGAAGGTGTATCGTTCGTTTATATTTCGCATCGCATGGAAGAAATTTTTTCAATCTGTGACGCCATTACAATTTTACGTGATGGAGAATATGTTGGAACACGGTTAATTCCTGAAACATCATTTGATGAAGTAGTAAGTATGATGGTTGGCCGTAGCATTGGAGAACGTTATCCAGAGCGCGATGCTAAGATTGGCGAAGTCATCTTTGAAATGCGCAACGGAACGAAAGAAGGAAAGTTCGAAAATATTTCGTTTCAAGTGAGAAGAGGGGAAATTCTCGGTGTTGCTGGATTAATGGGGGCAGGGCGTACAGATATTATGAAAGCAATATTTGGACATGAACCGTTAGACTCAGGGCAAATATTTATGAACGGTCGAGAGGTAAAAATTGATAGCCCAATTGATGCAATACGGCAGCGAATTGCCTTTATTACAGAGGATAGAAAATCAGAAGGGCTTGTATTAGATTTTTCAATTCGTGAAAATTTAGCATTGCCAAATTTAGAGAGCCTTTCAAAAGGTAGTGTGATGGATAATGGGGCAGAAGCACAGTTTACAGAGGACATGATGAAGCTCCTTAATGTAAAAGCGGCAAATGGAGAACAAGCTGTCAAGTCGCTTTCTGGTGGGAATCAACAAAAAGTTGTGATTGCAAAATGGCTAGGAATCCATCCACAGCTGTTAATTTTAGATGAACCAACTCGAGGGGTTGATGTTGGAGCAAAAAAAGAAATTTATTCTATTATGAACAAGCTTACAAATCAAGGAGATGCCGTTATTATGGTTTCATCTGAACTTCCAGAAGTATTAGGGATGAGCGATCGAGTCCTTGTTATTCATGAAGGAAAAGTAGGCGGTATTTTAGAGAAAGATAAAGCAACACAAGAGTCCATTATGGCATTAGCTACAGGGGGAGAGTAAGGTATGGCTAAAAAGGGAAATATATTGCAGCAGCTAGGTTCTTTAATTGGATTGGTACTGATTATTGTAGTTATTACAGCATTAAATCCAGCTTTTATTGAGATTCCAAATTTATTTAATATTTTGCGACAAGTGTCGATTAATGCACTCATTGCATTTGGAATGACCTTCGTTATTTTAACTGGGGGTATTGACTTATCGGTAGGTTCTATTTTAGCATTATCAAGTGCACTTGTTGCTGGAATGATGGCAAGTGGCATGGATCCGTTCCTTGCAATGGCAATTGGATTGTTAGCAGGTCTTGTAATGGGGATTGTAAACGGTATCATTATTACAAAAGGAAAAGTGGCACCATTTATTGCGACATTAGCAACAATGACCATTTTCCGAGGGCTCACGCTTGTTTACATGGACGGACGTCCGATCACTGGCCTTGGTGATCACTTAATGTTTCAAATGTTTGGTCGTGGTTATTTCCTTGGTATTCCTGTACCAGCTGTAACGATGATGATTGCTTTCGCAGTTCTGTACTTTATTTTAAAGAAAACAACATTTGGTCGCCGTACTTTTGCAATTGGTGGGAATGAAGAAGCAGCGGCGCTATCAGGTATTAATGTAACGAGAATAAAAATAATGATTTACGGTCTTTCTGGTATTTTGGCAGCGCTTGCAGGTATTGTGTTAACATCGCGCTTAGATTCTGCACAGCCAACTGCTGGTTCTTCTTACGAATTAGATGCAATTGCTGCAGTTGTTTTAGGAGGAACAAGTCTTTCGGGCGGAAGAGGATGGATTGTTGGTACATTCATCGGTGTACTTATTATCGGTGTATTAAACAACGGCTTAAATTTATTAGGGGTATCTTCTTTCTTCCAACAAGTTGTCAAAGGGCTTGTTATCTTACTTGCTGTATTAATTGATCGTCGAAAAGAAGCGTAATGGAGGGACAATTCATGAAAAAATGGTTGCTTATGCTCGTTGCATTTATCATGGTAATTACTGCCGGATGTTCAATGGAACCACCGGAATGGGCAAAGGATTCTGGCGAAAAAGGGAGAAATAAAACTATTAAAGTTGGATTTTCTGTTTCCACTTTAAATAATCCATTTTTCGTCACATTGAAAAAAGGTGCAGAAAAGAAAGCGAAAGAAAGTGGTATCGAATTGATTGCTGTTGATGCACAAAATGATGCAGCTAAGCAAACAAATGATGTCGAAGATTTAATTCAAAAAGGCGTTGATGTAGTTGTTATCAACCCAACAGATTCAGATGCGGTTGCTTCAGCAGTGAGTGCAGCAAATGCGGCGAATATTCCTGTTATTACAGTAGACCGTGTTGCAAACTCAGGGAAAGTTGTTTCTCATATTGCTTCAGATAATATCGAAGGTGGCAAAATGGCAGGCGAATACATTCATGAACTTATTGGTGAAGGGGCAAGCGTTGCTGAGCTAGAAGGAATTCCTGGATCATCTGCTGCACGTGAGCGTGGGAAAGGATTCCATAAAGTAGCTGATAAGGGGTTAAAAGTTACTGCTAAGCAAGCTGCTGATTTTGACCGTGCCAAAGGATTATCCGTTATGGAGAATATTTTACAAGCTAATAGCGATATTAAAGCAGTATTTGCTCATAATGATGAAATGGCATTAGGCGCACTTGAAGCATTAAAATCTGCTGGAAAAACAGATGTGGCTGTTGTTGGATTTGATGCAACGGACGATGCTGTAAAAGCGGTTAATGAGGGACGTATGGCAGCAACTGTTGCACAAAAACCAGAATTAATCGGAGAGAAAGCGATGGAAACAGCAAAACAAGTGACCCAAGGTAAAAAAGTGGAAAAATTCATTCCGATTGAATTAGAGCTTATTAAGAAAAAATAAAATATAAACTTACATTTAGGAAGGAAGAATAACAAATGAAATTTTTTATTGATACAGCAAATATTAACGAGATCAAAGAAGCAAATGAACTAGGTGTATTAGCAGGCGTAACAACAAATCCATCACTTGTAGCAAAAGAAGGCGTGGATTTCCATGAACGCATTCGTGAAATTTGCAATGTTGTAGAAGGACCCGTAAGTGCAGAGGTTATTAGCCTAGAAGCAGATAAAATGATTGAAGAAGGAAAAGAATTAGCAAAAATCGCTCCAAACGTTGTTGTAAAAGTTCCAATGACAAAAGAAGGATTAAAAGCAGTAAAAGCATTCTCAGATTTAGGAATTCGTACAAACGTTACATTAGTGTTCTCTGCAGTACAAGCATTACTTGCAGCACGTGCTGGTGCAACATATGTATCTCCATTCTTAGGTCGCTTAGATGATATTGGTCATAATGGTATGGACTTAATTCGCCAAATTGCTGAGATTTTTGCAATTCACGGTATTGAAACAGAAATTATTGCAGCATCTGTACGTCATAGTGTTCACGTAACTGACGCAGCATTAAATGGCGCACACATCGCAACAATTCCAGCGAATGTAATCGGAGCATTAGTGAAACATCCGTTAACAGATCAAGGAATTGAGAAATTCTTAGCTGATTGGGAAAAAACACAAGAGAAATAAACATATAATAAAAAATCACAGCTCATTTGTTTGAGTTGTGATTTTTTTGTTATTTAGATGGTTAAAAATCCCTATAAATATGTTGCAACGATACTGAAAATAACAACAGATACCTGTAATAACATTTCTTTTTAAGTCATGAAGTGTCTATCAAATGTTGTAGGGAATAGGAATATTTCCGAGGAAATTGTCGAGATATAGTTGGTGTTTATGCATTTTAAAAAATGAGTGAAGAGTTATAGCTTTTACACAAGATTATTGGCATTTCTAATTATAAGATAGGGTTTCTTTTATTAAAAAGAAAGAAACAAAAGTAACGCCATTTTTAATTGCGATAGATATTTTTATTATTCCATTCTTTACCTTTATCTGGGCACGAATAAAAGAGTTAGTAGTCGATTATTTTTCTATTATAGGGCATGTACTCACTGCGCTTATATTTTTTCCTGTTTTGTTAAAAAGTACAATGCATTATGGATTATTAAGAGAGGGAAATTGACGGTGAAATCTTGAGATGTATGTTGAAATAAGGTGCTAAATAAAAATATCCATGTTGATGGGGGAAGATTGTATCAAGATGATTGGTATAGAAGAAAGAGGAGTTTCAACAAATTACAATGCGTAGTATTCGAATACGATTATTACTGAAAAGTAAAAAAGAACAATAGGAATTTTTAAATATAGTAAATAAAAATCGGAAGTAATAAACTTATGAAACATGATAAAAATATATTTTTAAAATATAGAGACAAATAGAGTTTACCCCTTTTTTTAACGCGAATAAATACATATATTTCAAGATTTTACTAATTTTGAATCTAAAATAATAATTATTTATAAAAAACAAAATTATATATTGATTTTGTCTTTTATTTTGAGTAAAATTCAAAAGGATTAATAAGATAGTGATAGTTTAATAGTTTAATAGAAATCCTTTTTTAGGAAGAGGATGTAGAGTCTAGTAGACTTAGAATGTAGGGAATATTTGTAAATCCATACGCAAAGGGAGAGTAAAGTAAGTGACAGCATTGAAAAAATTATCAGTTTTTGTGAAAGGTAGTATTGTTTTATTATGTGTAGCATGTATGTATTTTGCTGTACCAACTACACATGCAAGTGCAGAGACAGTTAAGATTTATCTTGATCCAGGTCATGGCGGAACGGATACAGGAGCGATTGGAAATGGTTTAAGAGAAAAAGACTTAACATTAGATATTGCAACACGTATTCGTAACATTTTAAATGCAGAGTATACAGGTTATGAACTTAAAATGAGTCGTACGAGTGATGTATACCCTACGTTAACGCAGCGAACAACTGATGCAAATAATTGGGGAGCAGACTTTTTCTTATCTGTACATATTAATAGTGGTGGTGGCACTGGCTATGAAGATTATAGTTATCCAAATGCAGGAGCACCAACTACGACTTACCAAAATGTAATTCATCAAGAAATTATGAAAACAACTGACCTTTATGATAGAGGAGTTAAAACGAGTAATTTCCATGTGTTAAGAGAAACGAATATGCCAGCAGTATTAACTGAAAATGGATTTATTGATCGAGCAGAAGATGCACAAAAATTAGGTAATGCAACATTTAGAGAACAACTTGCAAGAGGGCATGTAAATGGCTTAGTAAAGGCATTTGGATTACAGAAGAAAACATTTTTAGTTCGTGTGAAAGCAGAAGAATTATATTATTATAATCAACCTGATTGGAATGCAAAGGCTGGTACTGTGAAAAAAGGTGATGTGTTCACTGTTGTGGGAACGTTAACTGTAAATGGTTCAAAAATGTATAAGCTAAAATCAGGAAACTATATAACTGCTAATCCTTCATATGTTGAGGTTTTATAATAAAGATTTAATTAAAAAAAGACAATGATGAGTTAATTCATCATTGTCTTTTTTATTTTTCCTCTGACATAAATCATTCCAGCAAATGTGAGTAAGAATGCTGTTCCAATTACAAAGCTTACACTTGGTGATGCCCCGATTGCTCCAACTGTAAAGGATCCAGCGACAACGCCTAATGAGAAGAAAGCATAAAATAATCCGAATGCCTTCCCGCGTTTATCTTCAGTTGTATTTTCAACAAGTAAAGCATTAATAGATGGGAAGAGGATGGCGAATCCAATTCCGTAAATCATCATAACAACAAAGAGCATGCCTTTTGTTGTAAATATACCAAGTAATGATAAGGCAAGTGCCATGACTGCAATACCGATTAGCATCATCTTTGAACGGTCAAATCGATCATAAATACGATTTGTTGGTAGCAAGAAGAAGAGGATGGCAGTAATCCCAAAGACACTTAACATCATACCTGTTGTAGACGCTTTGAGTGCTAATGCCTCTACTTTTACAGGTAACATATATGTGACGATACCTTGTGAGAACATTAATGTAAAAGCGCCAATATAGGCTTGTAATAATGGTTCGGATCTTAGTAATCCTATCATATCTTCTTTGTTCATCATTTGCGTTCGTGATGTATCTTTTCTAGTCACATTGTTTGGTAATAAGAAAAGGGCCACGATTGTACCGAGTACCATTAAGAGCGAAATCGTAATAAAGACCCATTCAACGCCTACTTTTGCTTTCATAATTCCACTGAAGGCTGGACCAACGATAGCTGCTGTTCCGACAGCGGCACCAGATAGTGCCATTGCTTTTCCTTGTTTTGTTGATTTTGTTTGTTTAGATAAGAAAGTAAAGGCTGCAGGAATTAAGAAGCCGTCACTAAATCCATGTAAAAAGCGAACGATGAGTAATTGCTCGCCGCTCTGAACAACGGTATACAATAATACTATGAAACTTGTAATTCCCATACTCATATAGAGAACTTTCTTTGCACCAAATTTATCAACAGATGCACCTGCGATAATATTTCCAATCATATTGGCAAACGAGTACATACCTACAACAAGGCCGATAATAAGAGGGGTTCCCCCGAGGCTTTGCGCGTAAGTACTCATAATTGGTAATTGTGAAAATGTATCTAAAAACGCTACGATAACAATAAAATAAATGAAATATTTCAAGTGATGTTCACCTCTCCTCTGCTATTATGGCATAATGCGAATTTCACCTGCAATGAAATTGAATTAACAGATGTGGAAAAAAGTACAAAGTGACAAAAAAGTGAACTTTTTTTGTTAAAATTTGGTGAATTTCAGATTGGTTTTTTGAAATATATGGATAAAAGTACTATAATAGATTAGTAAACTTCACTAGGTTAAGTATATGTACATAGAGAGGGATGCATAAAATGAAAGCATTACTTTGGTATGATCAACGTGATGTAAGAGTAGAAGAAGTTCCAGAACCAGCGGTTCGGCCAGGAGCAGTAAAAATCAAAATCAAATGGTGTGGTATTTGTGGAACAGATTTACACGAATATTTAGCGGGACCTATTTTTATTCCAACAGAAGAACATCCATTAACACATGTGAAAGCACCTGTTATTTTAGGTCATGAATTTAGTGGGGAAGTAGTTGAAATTGGTGAAGGCGTTACAACTCATAAAGTTGGGGACCGCGTTGTTGTAGAACCTATTTATTCTTGTGGCAAATGTGAAGCTTGTAAACATGGTCATTACAACGTTTGTGAACAACTTGTTTTCCATGGTCTTGGTGGAGATGGCGGTGGCTTCTCTGAATATACTGTAGTGCCAGCAGATATGGTTCACCATATCCCGGATGAAATGACTTATGAACAAGGTGCACTTGTAGAACCAGCAGCAGTTGCAGTTCATGCAGTGCGTCAAAGTAAATTAAAAGAAGGTGAAGCTGTAGCTGTATTTGGCTGTGGACCGATTGGACTTCTTGTTATCCAAGCTGTTAAAGCGGCAGGTGCAACGCCTGTTATCGCAGTTGAACTTTCTAAAGAACGTCAAGAGTTAGCAAAAATAGCGGGTGCTGATTATGTATTAAATCCAGCAGAACAAGAGGTACTAGCAGAAATCCGTAACTTAACAAACGGTTTAGGCGTAAATGTTAGCTTCGAAGTAACAGGTGTTGAAGTTGTACTTCGTCAAGCGATTGAAAGTACAAGCTTTGAAGGACAAACTGTAATTGTCAGTGTATGGGAAAAAGATGCGACAATTACCCCAAACAACTTAGTATTAAAAGAAAAAGAAATTGTAGGTATTCTTGGATACCGTCATATCTTCCCATCTGCTATTAAATTAATTAGCTCTGGACAAATTCAAGCAGAGAAATTAATTACGAAAAAAATTACTGTGGATCAAGTTGTAGAAGAAGGATTTGAAGCGCTCGTAAAAGATAAAAATCAAGTGAAAATTCTTGTTTCACCTAAATAATGTATAATATAGAAGAAAGTAGCCTTTTTCTAGAAATAGAAGAGGGCTACTTTTTTTATGTATAGAAAGGTGATGGTTATGGTGCAAGAACTTCAAAACACTTGCAATGAATCTGTAAATCTTGAACGTACTGATACTATTACTTTAAAAAAGAGGCAGGATCGGTATGGAAACCAAAATTTGTTCAAAAGGAAGAAATTTTATATCTGTAGACTAGTATTACAAACAACAATCAGCAAGGTACTGGTGTATTGATGGTGAGGTAATGCCTTTGGGGATGGAGTGGAACATTAACGACAGTTGGCTATGGGGGGCACTCCGCAAATAGACTTTGGGAAAATCTTTACGATATTCTATATTTTCATTGGAATTGGTATAGTGTTTGGGCTTGTTCACAAGCTCGCAGTAAATGTTCAATTGCCAAGTATATTAGCAGGGAGAAAGAAGGAGTAAAAGCAATCAGGATATGCACCTGGTTGCTTTATTTTTTTACAATATTTTAGCTGTTTCTTTGCAGAAAATTAATATTCGTTTACTAAAATATGAATGAGTCATGATATGAACATTTGCATAATTTATTTTTCAATAGAAATGAATAGAAAGACGGGATATTCTAATCTTAGATCAACCATATGACCTACATATTTAAAGTAAAATAAATATAAGCGGAGGTTTTCATATGAAAAAGAAAGTATTAGCCCTAGCAGCAGCTATTACATTAGTAGCACCATTGCAAAGTGTAGCATTTGCCCATGAAAATGAGAGCGGAAATAAGGTAAGAGTAATTCAATATTGGTCTGCGGAAGATAAACATGCAGAAGGGACAAACTCCCATTTGTGGATTGTCAATCGTGCAATTGATATTATGTCCCGTAATACAACAATTGTAAAACAAGATCAAGTCACCTTATTAAATGAATGGCGTACAGAGCTAGAGAATGGTATTTATGCTGCTGATTATGAAAACCCTTACTATGATAATAGTACATTTGCTTCTCATTTCTATGATCCTGATACAGGGAAGACGTATATTCCTTTCGCTAAGCAGGCAAAAGAAACGGGGGCTAAATACTTTAAACTTGCTGGTGAATCTTATCAAAAGCGAGATATGAAACAAGCATTCTTCTATTTAGGATTATCGCTGCATTACTTAGGAGATGTAAATCAACCAATGCATGCAGCAAACTTTACTAATCTTTCTTATCCACAAGGTTTCCATTCTAAATTTGAAAACTTTGTTGATACAGTAAAGGATAATTATAAAGTGACTGATGGAAATGGCTATTGGAATTGGAAAGGACTAAACCCTGAAGACTGGATTCATGGAGCGGCTGTAGCTGCTAAGCAAGATTATGCCGGTATTGTAAATGGCACTACAAAAGATTGGTTCGTAAGAGCGGCAGTTTCACAAGAATATGCAGATAAATGGCGTGCAGAAGTTACACCAACAGCAGGAAAACGTTTAGTAGAGGCGCAGCGTGTCACAGCGGGATATATTCAGCTTTGGTTTGATACATATGTAAATCGATAGAATGCTTGGTTACTTCTTAGTAATAAACATATACATATCATGACTCATGATCCAGTACAGGCAATCACTTCTATTGAAATAGTTAAAAAGTTTCTTCGTCAAGAAGAAACTTTTTTTGTTTAGACACAGGAGAATGATAGTTTCTTTCCAATATGTATAAGACATATATATAAGAGGAGAGAACGATGTGGAGCGTAACATATTTCAAAAGGTTCCATTACCATGTGCATTTCTTGATGAAGAAGCGTTAGAAAGAAATATTGAGTCCATTGTTCAATTGTGCCAAGGAAAGAAAGTTCGTATTGCTAGTAAATCATTACGATCTGTTCCAGTGATGAAGAAAATTTTAGCCTCTAATCGTTGTTTTCAAGGCATTATGTGTTTTTCACCAAGAGAAGTAATATTTTTAATAAAACAAGGATTTAACGATTTGTTGCTTGGATACCCTATACATGATGAACAAGCACTTCGAGAAATTAGTTTGCTTACAAAACAAGGATTGATAATCACTTGTATGGTAGATTGCGTAGAACATATTGCTTATTTAGAGACAATTGCAGAGGAAACAGGTGGACGTTTTCGAATCTGTATTGATATCGATATGAGTAGTCATTTTTTTCAGCTTCATTTTGGTGTTAGACGTTCTCCTATACGTACTGTCGCTGAGGCTTTGGACGTTATTGAAAAAGCAATTCAATCTCCTGTTTTACAAATAGACGGTGTAATGGGCTATGAAGCACAGATTGCAGGAGTTGGAGACGATGTACCAAAGCAAGGTTTTAAAAATAAAATAGTTTCTTATTTAAAGAAAAAATCTGTATTTGAAGTGATGGAACGCAGACAGAGCATTGTACGAACAGTGCAAGAACAAGGGATTGCACTTCGTTTTGTAAATGGAGGTGGTACAGGAAGTATACAAACGACAATGCAAGATGAATCTGTTACAGAGATTACAATAGGTTCGGCTTTTTACTCTCCTAAACTCTTTGATTACTATAAAGATATTAAATTTGAACCAGCTGCTGGATTTGCATTGCCAATTGTTAGACAACCAGCCCCTCATATATATACTTGCCTAGGTGGTGGATATATTGCTTCAGGATCAGTTGGGAAAGACAAACAGCCGGAGATTTTGGAGCCAAGTGGAGCGAAGTTGTTAGCTTTAGAAGGAGCTGGAGAAGTACAAACGCCTGTTTATTATGATGGTTCAGAACACCTAACGGTTGGGGATGTCGTGTTATTTAGGCATAGTAAAGCCGGAGAACTATGTGAGCGTTTCTCATCGTTACATCGTATTGCAGGTAACAAAGTGATAGGGAAATATTCAACATACCGGGGGGATGGTCAATGCTTTCTGTAAAAGGGCAAAAATGGAGAAATTGGACAGGGAATGTAGAAGGAAATCCACAATATACGATGTACCCAAAAAGCATACAAGATGTAATAGAAGTAGTAAAGTTTGCAAAAGAACAGGGAAAGAGAATTCGTGTTGTTGGATCAGGTCATTCTTTTACACCTCTTGTTCAAACAGAAGAAATTTTAATTTCTTTAGATGAGCTACAAGGGATTTTGGATGTGGATTCACAATCATTCATAGTAGAAGTATGGGCCGGAACAAAGTTGTATAACTTAGGAAAACTGTTGGAAGAAAAGGGATATGCGCAGGAGAATTTAGGAGATATTGATTCACAATCTATTGCTGGAGCATTTAGTACAGGAACGCATGGAACAGGTATTCAATTTGGTAGTTTGGCAACACAAGTAGTAGAAATTACAGCTGTGCTGGCATCTGGAGAAATTATTGTTTGTTCTGAGAAAGAAAACCCTGAATTTTGGAAGGCATTTCAGTTATCTCTTGGTATGCTTGGAATTATTGTAAAAGTTAAATTAAAAGTCATTCCAGCTTATTCACTTATCTATGAAAGCAAAAAGGAATCGTTATCTACTGTAATGAGCAAATTAGAGGAATATAAGCAGCATCGTCATTTTGAATTTTTTGTGTTTCCGTATTCAGATGATGTTCAAGTGAAAATTACAAATGAAACGACAGTTAAAGGGATAGATTTAAAGTGGCATAAGTTCAAGACGGCACTACTTGAAAATATAATTTTTTCATTATTGTCTAAAGGATGCAAGTTACTTCCTTCTATAAGTAAGGGAGTTAGTAGGCTATCAGCAAAGGCAGTGCCGAATGCAAAAACAATTGGTTCAAGTTATCAAATATTTGCTACATCTCGTAATGTTCGTTTTTATGAAATGGAGTATAGTGTCCCAGCGCAGTATATGAAAGATGTAGTAGGGGAAATTTACAGTCTTATTGAAAAGAAGAAATTTCAAGTTCATTTTCCAATTGAATGTCGCTATGTAAGGGGAGATGATATATGGATAAGTACTGCCTATGGAAGAGATTCAGCGTATATCGCTGTGCATATGTATAAAGGAATGAAGTATGCTGCGTACTTCACAGCGATAGAACGTATTTTTCAAAAGTATGAAGGACGTCCACATTGGGGGAAAATGCATACAATGCGATATGAACAGTTGCAATGTGTTTATCCAAAGTTAAACTCTTTCTTGGAAGTTAGAGAAAAGGTAGATCCAATGGGAGTGTTTTTAAATCCATATGTAGCAAAAATGTTTTCTATTTATGAAAAAAGCTGACAAATTATTTGTCAGCTTTTTTGAGTGTAATTACATTTCGTGTATGACTCATTCGTTCGTAAAATAGTAATTTATCACGACTAAATACGTGCAGTAGAACATGAATAACAAAGATACCGTTAATTGCAAACATGAATAATAATATAACAAGTAGAATTAAAGGATTCGTATGATTTAAAATAGAACTGCTAGAGAGAATATAGTTAATTCCTCCGAGAACAAAGTAAAACAGTCCATACCGAATGAATAATTCTTTTAATGTAATTCGTTCATTTCTTCCTTTTATATGAATACGAAGTAACGCCTTACCAATTGTTTTTCCGTTCATAAAATACGGAATGATGATGAAGTAGACGAGGACTGCGCACGTAATAAAAATAAGATCATATAGATTGGTATAAGATTGCATTTTAGAAATGAAAATAGAATTCCCCTTATTTTTTATACCTGGCACAACAAGGGATAAGAAAATCCAATCAATTTGGAGTGCGATTAGGCGGCGGATAAATCCAACTGGTTTCGTAGCTAAATCGACATGTGCATCTAATTCATTTGATTTAGGAAGGAAGTACGTGAATATTGGCGCGATGAGATAACCAATTGCTCCCCCAAGTGTATTTAAAAATAAATCATCGATATCAAATAAACGATATGCACAATTGTATATACCGTATAATCCAGTCACTTGTGTCACTTCAAAAAATAGTGAGAGACAAAGTGAAAAGAAGATTGTTTGTAAAAAACTACGGCGGAAATAGTAACGTAAATATATGCCGAATGGAATCGTTAACACGGCATTAAATGCGACTTGTAAAAAGGCAGATTCTTTTAATAAGTAAAAATAGGTAGCAGGTTTTGCTAATATCGCTGCTGTATGATTGCTAATTTCTTGAATGAAATAAAACGGTACAAGCTGAACGTGCTGTGTGTTAGCTGGCTGAAGGCTACATGTATCATATGTTTGCGGTAGAGGTAAGACAACAAGAAAATAGGCGTTTAACAAATAAAGAAGCAAAGAGTATAAAATAAAAGAACGCCATTTATTTAGATAGCCATATTTTCTGTAATTAAATATTAGAAATGGAATCAATAGAACCATTGCTAAAAAAGGAAATAGAATAAATGCTGTTTTAATTGGAAATAAATAAGCTGTCAAAATGTGGCTCCTTTCGAAAAAATTAAGATTTTATTATAGCTTCAATAAAATGTAAAAGCAAACTTTATTTTTAGAGGCGGAAAGGGAATCTGAATTAAAAAGCAACATACCCCTTATTTTTTAGGGATGAGAGAGCATCCGTCCATGCATAGAAACGGTCAGGACATTTTTCAGCCCCATATTAAGCTTAAAACTAAAACAAAAATAGAAAATGAGTACGGGTCACTTTGGTTTAGACGTAGCCATGACTTATAGGTTGAAAATTTAAACTGGATGTATATAGATGAAAGAAGAGCCTTACTGCAAATTTGCAGAAGGCTCTTCTTAGTGGGGATATTTAATATGTGTAGCGTTGGATTTTGCCGAAAGGATACAGCTTTGGAATTGTTGTTTCCATGTTAAAGTGGTGGTTTCCTTTCTTTGAGAAATCCACTCGTGATAATCTTGTTGCGTTTTCCATAATATACGAACCATATACTCATTTCCATGTTCAGTATGCTTCGTACGAGAAAATTCTAGATTAATAAACCCGTATGTACCAGGGTTTGGATAGTATTGTTGTAGAGAACGAATCATTTTTTCTTCATAGCCAAATTTAATATGAATAAGTTTTGTAACAATAAACATGATTGCACCCCTTTTGTATTAGTAATAAGAAATTAGAGTGAGTATCCTGTTTCAGTCATAACATGTGCAATCCCTCCTGTTATTCTTACGAGGTTAGGGTGTGTTTGTAATATCGATTCATCCCGTTCGTAATTCATTTTTAAAGCATGATATATATTCAATATTATACTATTCTGAAAATTTAAAGTAAATAAAAGGAAGACGACAAATTTTTTATAGGAAAATAATCGTGAGTGTACCCGCGATGACACAATAGAAAGAGAAGGATTTTTAAGCTGAATCTTCTATAATGCCCATAATACTTAGTGATAAATCATCTAAGCTAACAGGAATATTTTTAAATTGATGAGGAATCGAAATAAACAAAAATTCACTCTAAAATATAAGAAAAGATAAGCGTGAAGCGAATTTGTAGCAGATTGTCATATGTTGCCAGAAGACTCATTTATGTATCGCTGCAATTTATGCAAGATTTGACAATGTTTTCAATGTCATGTAATCTGTTGTTTCTAATATACGAATCTAGGCTTTTGTAAGATTTGTATGAAAATAAGTTGTTAAAAGTTAAGAGTTTATTACATGTTACAGTTTGTTTTTGTTATTTGTCATGAAAAATAAAGTGTATTTAATGAGTTTGTAAAGAAACTGTAAAATAAATCATGTATAACTGTATGAGAAGGGAGTCGGATTATGAACTATTTTAAGCGAATCAGTAGTCTAGTATTAGCAGGAATTATTGGTCTTTCTAGTACAGTTGCTGTCAAAGCTGAGTCAAACGACGAGAAACTAAACAACATGCAGCAGCAATTGCAGCAGAATAACAATGATATTCAGCAAAAAGAACAAGAGAAGCAAGCTGTTAATAAAGAAATACAAGGTATCGAAAGTGAACTACATAATTTAAATAAAACAATTACAAAAAACAAAGAGGAACAAGCTGCTATTCAACGTAAAATTGATGAAACACATAAGCAAATTGAACAGAAAAAGCAAGAAATTATCGTTTTAGAAGATAAGGTACTTGCTCGTAAAGATATTATGAAAAAACGTATGGTTTCTGTTCAAAATAGCTCAAATACAAGTTTAGTAGTAGAAGTTGTAGTAGAATCAAAGAATTTTGCTGATTTCTTACAACGTATGACGGCAGTATCTACAATCCTAGAGGCAGACAAAGAGATTTTACGTCTTCAAGAACAAGATCTTCGTCAAATTGAAGAAGATAAAAAAGCAATTGACGAAAAAGAAGCATCTTTAGAAGTAGATAAACAAAAATTAGCAAAAGCACAAGCAACTTTACAAGAAAACTTGAAAAAACGTCAAGAAAACTTACAAGCTGTACAGACAAAATATAATCAACTTGCAGGACAAATTAATTTAGCTGAACAAGAAAAAGCGAAAATTGAAGCAAATATGAAAGAAGTCCAAGAAACGATTGCTCGTGAGCAAGAAGCAGCAAGATTAGCAGAAGAAGCTCGTGCAAAAGCAGAAGCGGATGCAAAAGCTGCAAGGGAAGAAGAGGAAAGAGCAAGAGCGGAAGTAGAAAAAGAGGCTGTTTCAAAGCCAGAATCAAAGCCAGAATCAAACCCAACTGAACCTGCCGTGAATAAATCACAGCCGGCACCAGCTCCAAAACCAGAGACAAAACCTGATCAGAAGCCAGGACAAGGCGGGCGTGAAATTTATGTAGAAGCGACTGCTTATACAGCGGATCCATCGGAAAATGGTTACAAATCAGGTGAACATGTGCATTCAGCAATGGGACATGATTTAACTGCAAACCCAGGAATGAAGTTAATTGCTGTAGATCCAAGAGTTATCCCGCTAGGTTCTCGTGTATATGTTGAAGGGTATGGAACCGCAATTGCAGGCGATACTGGTGGTGCAATTAAAGGTCATAGAATAGATGTATTAATGCCAGATAAAGGTTCATCTAGTGCTTGGGGTAGAAGAACAGTTCGTGTTGTAATTTTATAATTGAAAATCAAATCCAACTTTACAATATGTGAAGTTGGATTTTTTTGTAAATTTTAATGTTAAGTCGAGTTTACATTTTGTAAAGTTTAGCATACAATGATGGTGAGAGGTGGTAAAATTGACCATTTGTAATAGAGTAAAGGAGCTAAGAGCCCGTTTTAACTTCACGCAAAGCGTACTAGCTGAAAAGGTTGGTGTAACAAGGCAAACGATTGCTGCAATTGAAAAGGGGGATTACGTTCCATCGTTGTTATTAGCGCTAACGATTTGTGATGTATTTGATTTAAAGATGGAGGATGTGTTTGTTTTAAATAAGGAGGGAGAAAAAGATGAATAGAATCATGTTGTCGTATGTGGTGAATGTGTTATTTATTGGATTGGCTAGTTGGGCATTTATTGAACTCTATTATTTTGAGGTGGAATTTGCAAATATTATTCAAACAGAGAAAGTACCATTTGAAATATCAATGAGTCTTACACCGTTTTTATTGTTATTGATTGTAGCGATTGTATCAACTATTTTTTATAAAGTTCAAAAAAAGAAATATAAGAAATTATCTTTTTGGATGTTTCCTCTTTTATTTCCACAAGATGATGAGCGCGAAGAAGTCATTACAGCAAAAGCATGTCGTACGACTTTTATAGCGCTTTGGTTTGTTATACCGATTGGAGCTGCATTGCTTGTTATATATCCGATTGTAACCCCGTATATTCCTGCATACCCATTATATGTTGTATTTTTCATCTTCTTTATACAAATGACCGTATTCCATATATCACTTTATCGAAATAAAATTGCTTAAAGACGTGCCACGTGCACGTCTTTTTTTAGTAATAAAGCATCCTATTTTTTACAAAAAATTAACGCATGTCGAAGTGAAGATTTACAAATGCTTTTTATGATAGGAATTAGATTTATTGAATAAAGGGAGTGGGAAAATGAAAAAGAAGGTATTGGTATATGGCGTAATAATTGCAAGTGTATTATGGACAGGAAGTAATGTACATGCAGAAACATTAGAAAAGGATACAGAGCGGATTGTGAATACAATAGAGACGTTACCAAAGGGGAGTATATCTAACCCTGCATACCGCGGGAAAGTGGAACAGATGGTGACGGACTTTATTGGTAAAAAACATAAGGATACAAAGATTAATCGGATTGCCTCGTTTCAAATGCCTAGTAAGAAGGCTGAAATTACAGCATCAACGCCTGATGGGAATACACTAGTTGTTACAGAAGCTGATTTAGGTCAAATTCAAATACTATCAATTGCAGATTTAGAAAATATAAAAGTATTAGGAAATGTGAGTTTTAAAGACATTCATTCAGAAGCGGAAGTAACGAGTGTAACTGTGACACCAGACGGAAAGCACGCATTGGCCGCTTTTCGAACTGGAGATAACTTATATGATGCAAATAAAGGACAAGTGGCGGTAGTGGATTTAGCAGCGCAGAGAGTGGTAAAAACGTATGAAGTAGGTGTAGGACCAGATTCAGTAGCGTTAGCAGCAGATGGAAGAACACTTATTATTTGTAATGAAGATGAAGAAAACGATCCAAATGATGATAATGAAGTAAATATGAAAAAAACGAAACGACCAGGAAGTATTTCTATGATTACATTCCCTGATGGTGATGTTATGCGCGGGGAACATGTCGAGCTGCCAATCCATATGAGTAACATTGGTAATGGAGCGATCTATAAGCATGATCCACAGCCAGAGTATGTTGCGATTAATCCAAAAGGAGATAAAGCAGCTGTCACATTACAAGAAAATAATGCGGTGGCAATTGTCAATATTGCAGAAAAACGAATTGAAAATATATTTGGCCTTGGCACGACAACACATAAAGCAGATTTAAAAAAGGATGGCACCATATCTTTTCAAGATGAGATAACTGCACGCCTAGAACCAGATGGTGTGACATGGGATCCATCAGGAGAATTTCTTATTACTGCTAATGAAGGGGACCTTGGTAAAAATGAATTTAAGGATGGTGTGAAATCAGGAGGAAGAAATATTTCTGTATGGAGTCAGACTGGATATCTTGTATACGATAGTATGAATCTTATTGATGAAAAAGTAGCGGCTGCTGGCCTATATCTTGATAATAGAAGTGAAAATCGGGGAAGTGAAGTCGAAAATGTGACAATTGGTAAGATAAAAGGAAATCCGCTTTTAGCAGTGGCGGCTGAAAGAGCGAATGCTGTATTGTTCTTCGATATGACAATTCCAATGTTCCCGGTATACATTGGAATTGCGCCATCAGCAGGAGCGGCACCAGAAGGAATTCATAAAATAAATGGTCGAGATTTATTTGTGAGTGCAGATGAAGTAGATGGAGTGTTAAGTTTTTATCATATAAAGTGATGCGGGAAGACTGACTTACCGCGACCAAATAACGGGATAAGTTAATAAAGTGGCTTCTTCTTTTCGTCTTAGACTTGTACATATAGTCATCTTACTTTATCATCTTATATAGAAGTAAGATTCTGTAAAGGAAAGGGATTATGTATGAATAAACGAAGAATATATAGTATACTAGCAATTCTTTTATTTGTTGTAGGTGGTATCTTAATCGGTAAGCCATTTTATGACGGATATAAGGCAGAGAAGAAGCAAACAGAAAATGTACAAGCTGTTCAGAAAATGGAATACGAAAAGCATGAAACAAAATTTGTAGATGCATCTAAAATTGAACAACCAAATTTAGCGGAAGTTGCGAATGCATCGTTAGATAAAAAACAAGTAATTGGTCGTATTGAAATTCCGAGTATTTCATTAAGTTTACCTATTTTAAATGCTTCTACTGAGAAAAACTTATTATCAGGAGCAGCAACTGTTAAAGAGAAGCAAGAGATGGGAAAAGAAAATTATGCATTAGCAGGGCATAATATGTCTAAAAAAGGCGTCCTATTCAGTGATTTATCAACATTAAAAAAGAACGATAAAATCTATTTATATGATAATGAAAATGAATATGAGTACACTGTGACGAATGTATCAGAAGTAACGCCTGATAAATGGGAAGTCGTTGAAAACCATGGGAAAACGGAAGTAACGCTTATTACATGTGTATCTGTATCGGATAACTCAAAGCGTTTTGTTGTTACAGGAGAGTTTGTAAAAGCGAAAAAAATAAAGTGAAACTTTAATCAGTGAAGGTGGCTTCATTCCCCGCTGATTATTAGCTCTCATCAATTGGGCCTTAACGGGTAGTTGATGGGAGTCTTACTGCCCGTTAAGGCGGGATAAAAGGTTAAACAAAAAGCTGAGGGGCAATCCCTCAGCTTTTTTAGTCCATCCATTTTACTAATTTTTTTGAAAGTAATAGTAATATACAACCTAAGAAAATAGCTACAACGCCAATGACTGTAAATACTTCTGAATAGCCAAGTGAAGTTGTAAAACTAGCGAGTTGACCACCTAAAATATTGGCAATTCCTGAACCAGCCAACCAAACGCCCATTAGTAATGAAGCGAGTTTTACTGGTGCAAGGGCACTGACCATTGATAATCCAACAGGTGATAAAAACAATTCACCTAATGTATGGAAAAGGTAAGTAAAGACAATGAATAATAGGTTTGCTTTCTCTGTAATATTATGTTCGTCACTACCTGTTTTTAATGTGGCAACCACTAGAACCATATAACCAATTCCAAGTAAAATCATACCGAGTCCCATTTTTGTTGGGATTTTTAAATCTCCATGTTTTGTTGTAGCAAGCTTAGCCCATAGTGCTGAAATAGCAGGAGCAAGCAAAATGATAAACAGTGGATTGACCGATTGGAACCAAGATGTTGGGATCTCCCACCCGAATACAGAACGATCAACAAACTTGTTTGTATATAGCGTTAGTGAACTACCAGCTTGTTCAAAACCAGCCCAAAAGAAGACAACGAAGCAAGTTAGAATAATGATAACTGCTGTATGCTGTTTTTCTTTTTTTGTAAGTGGTGTATTACCAGCTGTTTGTTCGCCGGATGGTGCTTGTAAATCTCTTGTTGGTTTTTTTCCGATATCGCCAAGGAAGCGATTAGATAGTGTTGTGAATAAAACTTGTCCAATAATCATACCGATTGAAGCGGCTAAGAATCCGTAACGGAAACCATAATGAACAACGCCATCTACTGTTGTTTTGAATAAATTTTCTGATAAAAATCCACAAACGAGTGGAGCTAAAAATGAACCGACGTTAATACCCATGTAGAAAATCGTAAATGCACTATCGCGTTTTGGATCATGTTCCTCATACAATTCTCCAACAAGCGTAGAAATATTTGGTTTAAAGAAACCATTACCAATAATAATAAGCGCCAGTCCAAGGTATAGGCCAACCTGGTTTTGTAGGGCAAATAGTGTAAGGTTACCGATTGCCATTGTTACGCCGCCTATCGTTATAGCTAAGCGTCTTCCTAGAAAACGGTCAGTTAAGTATCCGCCAATCATTGGAGTAAAATAACATGCTCCAGTATAAAATCCATAGATGGAAAGTGCCCACCCTGGACTAAACCCAAGACCGCCGCTTACTAAAGCTGTCGTTAAATATAATGTTAGTAATCCTCGTAATCCATAGTAACTAAATCGTTCCCACATTTCTGTGAAGAAGAGTAAGTATAAACCTGGAGGATGTTTTTTGTTTCGTTGTTGTTTCCTTTCAAGTTGTATCGCTGATTCCATTTAAGTTTCCTCCTGACACAAACAAAAACAAAGTGAATAGTTTTATTTGTTTAATATTTTATTTTATTAACTATTGGATGTCAATAAAGGTCGATTTTTCAGAAGAAATTGGAAAACAGTGCAGATATAGAATGAGGATTTCTTTTGTGATAGACTATGGACTATGTTTGTTCTAGCATATAAGTGCAAGAAATTGAAAAACCATATAAAACCTTTCTTTTTTAGGCGGGAAGAGAGCATCCGTCTATGCATAGAAGCGGTCAGGATTCTTTTTAGCCCCATGCCGAGTAAAACAAAAGGAGAAAATGAGTGGAGGTCTGCTTTTGTTTACATAGCCGCAACTAATATGTTGGAAAATCAAAATCGAGTTATATACCTCCCTTTTTAGAGGGGAGAAGAGGAGTGCGAATCATCTTTTATTAGGCGTAGCGGCTATATGTTGAAAAATTAAAATGGGATTTATATAGGCTGAAAAGGATTCTACTTTATATGAAAGTAAAGAAGGAGAAAGAAATGAAATCACTACAGAAAAAAGAAATTTTGCTTATGAGCCTGATGTTATTTTCCATGTTTTTCGGAGCTGGAAATCTAATTTTTCCACCTTTCCTTGGATATGAAGCGGGGGAACATGTGTGGATTGCATTGTTCGGCTTTATTATATCAGCAACTGGACTTCCGATATTAGGTGTAATGGCAATTGCTAAAGCCGGAAGTTTTCAAGGATTAGCCAATCGTGTACATTCTTCTTTTGCAATTATTTTTCCATGTTTAATTTATTTGTTTATCGGTCCTGGACTTGGTATACCACGTGCCGGGAGTTTAGCTTTTGAAATGGGGCCAGGTCAGTTCTTCCCAGAGACTAGTAGTGTATTACTACTCATTTACACGGTCATCTTTTTTAGTATTGTATATTGGCTAAGTTTATCACCATCAAAATTGATGGGGCTGTTTGGAAAGATATTAACACCCTTATTATTGTGTATGATTGCTCTTATCTTTATAAAGAGTATGATTACACCAGCAGGAGATGTTCAAGTACCAGTAGGGAACTACGGACACGCTCCAGTATTTCAAGGTTTTTTAGATGGATATTTAACAATGGATGCTTTAGCGGCATTAATCTTTGGAATTGTTATGGCAAATACTTTGCGTGCTAAAGGAGTACAAGATGAAAAAGGACTAGCAAAGTATATGAGCATGGCAGGTATCGGTGCTGGTCTTTTATTATCTCTTATTTATGTCATTTTGGGATATGTTGGATCAATAAGTGGTTCGCTTGGAAAGTTCGATAATGGAGCACAAGTATTAGCTCATATTATGACTACATTATTTGGACAGGGCGGCATGGTATTATTAGGAATTATTTTTACTGTTGCTTGTTTATGTGTATCGATTGGACTTGTTACATCTTGTAGTCAGTTTTTTGCAGAAGTATTTCCGAAAGTATCTTATAAAGTGTGGGCTTTTGTCTTGAGTGTAGTTAGTATGATTCTTGCTAACCTAGGATTAACACAAATTTTAAAAGTATCAGTTCCTATTCTTGGGTTTATTTATCCGATTGCTTTAACACTTATTATTTTAGGACTATTTCATAAGTATATTAATAAGTATACGTATATATATCCAATGACAATTGGATTTGTAGCAGTGTTTAGCGGGATAGATATTTTAAATCGCAACGTGTTACTTTCAAAATGGACGCCTATATTAGAAAACATTCCTTTGTATACAGAAGGAGTAGGCTGGATTATTCCAGCGATTGTAGGTGGCTGTTTAGGAATGATTGCGAGTATTTGTATCAATAAAAAAAATTAAAAGAAAAAGGTGTTTTCTATATTGGAAAACGCCTTTTTTTGTTTAATTTAATTCGCCTATAAACCATATTTCTTTGTCATTGTAATTATCGTCAGTAAAAATTTCTCTGTAGCCTTTTACCTGTAATTCTTTAGGTATATGTAAGCCAAATTCTTTTTCAATATCGCGTTCTTGTAGTAATGGAATCCACTGTGGTCCGTCCATGCATCCACTTAGAAAGCCTTCAAAAAATCGTTCGATCCCTTGCTTACTAAATACAATGAAGATATTAGAAGTGTGTAAGTTCGGAAAAGAGACACCCAAATAAATACGATACTCCTTTTCAACTTTAGTTTTCATATGAATGAAATGCTCTACTTGATTGATTGCGGTCTGTAAATAAAATCGTTTCATCGAGTTTGATTTACGTTTTGAATTCATATAAGAAGGATTGATGGGAAGATGGATAGACCAGCAACCTAAAGAAGATGTTTCAGTCGCATTTGGTAAAGAACTTGTATGTGCGATGGTAGATTTTAAAAAATTCCGGCATACTCTCCTTAAACCACGAATTTTCTTTTTTGAACGATGATTCCAAATTGGCGGTTTCAAACAAACACCTCATAAACATTATGTTTTAATTTTCATGAAAATAGAATAGGGATTGCCATTTGCTACTATAATAGCAGAAACTGGAGATTATTAGGGGAATTTTATTAAAAAATGAATAGATTAGGAGTATTATATAAATAACTGGTAATTTATCCAATTGTTATAATGCATTCTACTATTTTAACAGCATGATCAGAGGGGGGAGAAAATGAAACAAGATTTGGGCAAAAAAATAGAAGCTCTAGAAACAGCAATTGATACATTGCAGGAGACGCTCTATGAGTTAAAAGCACAGCAAAGAGAAATGGAAGAAGAAAGAGTTCAACAAGTAAAGGAACCTATTGAGAAGAAACAAGATGTTAGTATCCCTGTGCAAAATGTACGACAAGAAGAAAGAGTCATTAGCCAAGAAAGTGTGACGGAACCGGAGATAAAGCAGGTGGATATATCTGCGTTTAAGCCTGAACCATTTGACATTATAAAATTTTGTCAAACATGGCTACCACGAATTTTCGTTGCAATTATGCTACTTGGGGTAATTTGGCTATTTAAAGCGGGGGTAGATGCAGGATTACTTACTCCAGCAATTCGTATTGTATTTGGCGTAGCATTATCAGTTGCTTTGTATTATGTAGGTGATATACAAATAAAAAAAGAACGTCAAGCGTTAGGTTTGGTATTAGCTGGAGGAAGTATTACAGGCATTGTTTTAACGACATTCGCTGCACATTATTTGTATCATTTCTTTCCGGCAATGATGGCATTTATATTCAACATTATTTGGATTATACTCGGTATCTATTTAGCTAAGCGATATCAATCAGAGTATCTCGCTATATTTGTATCTGTAGGCGCCTTTTTTGTACCGTTTTTATTAAATAGTACAACACCTAATTCTTACATTTTCTTTGGATATGAAACGGTGTTAACGATTAGTTTATTATGGTATGCGTATAAAAATCGCTATCAATATTTATATATGGTGTCTTACAGTGTTGCTGTGCTTGTAACGTTTTTCTTTTTTGTGATTATGACAGTATTATTAGGTCATTTACAAGTGCAATTAACGATTGTTTATGGATTGATTCATATTATGTTGTTTTGGCATATGTTTATTGATAAAAACTTTATTTACGAGCCCCGGATGGCGATATTTGGTGCTAATGCTATCTTTTTCGTTATGGCAATTGTGAAAATTCCAGACTTTACAACATGGGGATTGTTAATTTGTACAATTGTACACACTGTAATGTTTGTGGCTGACTATATGAAAAATAAAAAATCGCCATTTACAGATCTTTTATTTGGTTTTGCGATGGGGTCGTTTAGTTTAGCGATTTTATATGAATTTAGTTTAGTGAATGGAGCAATTGTATTGATGTTACAAGGTTTTTTAGGTATCGTTGCTTCTGCGAAATTAAAACAAGAAATCAAGTTTTATATTAGTGGAGTTATTTATGTAATCGGTATGTTGCAAACCCTTGTTAGCCCATTTGAGACATTCATGTCAGCGGCTTTTGTAGCCCACCTCATTTTAGTTGGAACATTTTATTATGGAATGATGAAAGTGAAACCAATGTTGAAACGCTTTGGGAAATATGTGTATTCGATGACGTTATATAGTTTTATGGTACTTGTATTTATTACGATTACTAGAATAGGAGAGGTTCTTTCAACAGACGGAAGTATTATCAGTGTACCTGTCTCTCTTGCATGGATGATATATGCTTTAGTTTCAGTTTGGTTTGGGCGTAATAGAGGAATGAATGAAATATTATACGCCGGATTAGTTGTGTTAGTTGTGACAGTGAGTAAGTTATTCTTCTTGGATTTACCAGAAGTATCAATGATGATTCGTGCAGTATTATTCTTACTTATTGGTGGACTAGGAATTGTTATTTCTAGAATGTTTTTCTCGAAAGAAAAAGGTGATTAGTAAAAAAAGCAATCCATTTAGGATTGCTTTTTTACTATTTATTATTAATAGTGACAGCTTCATTATATTTTGTCGTTGTATTTTGACGAAGACGTAAAGTGGCTTGTCCAGTTGTATTCGGTGCGAGTTGTATATTTACTACTTTTTCAGCAAAACCTAGGCTATTTGTCGTGAAAGAGAATACACTACTATATCCAAAAGTAGAAGGCCAAGTACCATTTTCATTTTGTACTTTCGCAATTTGTGTTCCTCCAGTTGTAAAAATCCCTAGAGAATAATTATTGTATGTCGCATTAGGTAATAAATTGTTTGCTTGAAGCCTTATTTGAAATACTTCGTTGCTTGGTAGAATACTAGGGCGAATGACTGTATAATCGCTAGTTGTTACAGTTCCCTTATATCCATAAGAACCAGGCTTAAATGTATTTGTATTGAACCATTGATATCCTTGATTTGGAGCGCTCCAAGGTTCTGGTTGTGGCTCAGTTGATAAATTAGGTTGCTCAAATGTTTGTAAAGGTGTTGGATTATCAAGTTGTAGGCCATTTACTTGATCTAAACTTGTATAAGTTTCTGGTTTAGATAACCAATTCACAATGTTTTCCAATAGAATAGCGTCATTTTCTTCTTTATATCCATCATATGTTTTTTTTGCTTGTCCTGTATCTTCACGAACATATTTTGGTGAGGCATCCTCAACAGGAGAAGAATCACCAATAAAGGCTGCTTTTCCAAGGCCAACTTTAGCAATTGCAGCATAAGGACCTTCTGCAATACCGCCACCATTATAAACACCGCTATCAACAGCGCTATTCCATTTTGATGGGTTTTCTGGAAGATATACGATTCCTTTCGCTAATTTAGGGTTTGTAATGGCAAGTGTAGAACCAGCATGCATAGCTACTGATGAAATCCCTTTTGTAATACCAAAGGATTGTTCAGGTGATACAATATTTTTGGCAGAAACATCTCCAAGCGCATTATAGCGAAAGCGAATACCAAAGTTTTGGGATAACCAATCGGAGCTTTCTACTCCTTGCATTGCTGGTGAGTTTGCTTCTTCATTAGACATACCTTTTGCCGGGTTGTCCCATGCACCACGTCTGTATCCATTAAATACCTCTGAAGAATCCCAGCGATTCTTATTTCGGTCTGCATTATAATGATCTGCGATAAAGAAAATACTACCACCATTTTTAACATACTGTAACATGGCATCTTGTTCAGATTTTTTATAAGGAATATTTGCTTCAGGAACGATAAATACATGATAATCTTTTAAATTTTCATATGTAATAGGTGTAGATTGGCGAAGCTCTTTTACAAAATATCCGTTTTTAGCAATACCATTTCCAAAATCAGAAAAACCACCATCAATGACCCAATCGGCTGTACCGGCTGTTTGCCCGTGTGTATTATCAAATAATACTTTCTTCCCATTGTTTTGATTTACAACTTTTGCAGCAATCTCTGGTGCTGGATCTGTAGAACTTTCAGCGAAAGCTGGTGGAATAGAAGTGCTTCCGATACTGAATGTAATTGCTGTTGCTAAAGAAAGTTTAAGCCATTTTTTGTTCTTCATAGAAGAATCCCCCTAATAATAAATATATGTGCCTTAATAATGTAATGGATTTTTTTATGAAAATAAAGATGGAAAATGTAAAATATACAAAAAATTTGTAAAAATAACATGGATTTTGTTGATAAATATTTGTGTGAAAAATAAGAAAACCCCTTCCTCGCTATAAGGAAGGGGCAACATATTTAACTAATTTTTGAAGTTTGTGCAGCATCTATCTTATGAAATCCTTTTAAGTAATATACAACTACTAATGAAATCAACCAAATCGGACCAACAATTAATGCGATTCGTGTATCTTCTGAATAAGCCATAATTCCTAATACTAATGCAAGGAAAGCAAGTGAAAAATAAGAACTTAATGGATATAAAGGCATTTTGTACGTTAAATTTTGCTTAGTTTGTGCTGGTAATCCTTTTCTGAATCGGATTTGAGTAACTAATATGATCCCCCATGTCCAAATTGCACCGAACGTTGAAATACTAGTAAGCCATGTAAATACTTTTGCAGGAACAAGATAGTTTAAAATAACACCAACCAGTAAGACTAAGGAAGTTGCTATAATTCCACTACTTGGAATGCCATTTTTATTTAAACGGCCGAATTTTTCAGGCGCCTTTTTTTGCTCTGCCAATGTAAATAACATACGTCCTGTACTAAATAAACCACCGTTACAAGAAGAAAGAGCTGCCGTTAAAACAACGAAGTTAATAATTCCCGCTGCTTTTGCTATACCAATTTGTTGGAATGTTAATACAAACGGACTTCCTTTATCGCCAAGTTCATTCCATGGATAAATTGCCATCATAACAAATAATGCTCCAACGTAGAACAGTAAAATGCGCCAAAATACGTTATCAATTGCTTTTGCAAGTGTTTTCTTCGGATTTTGTGCCTCACCAGCTGTGACACCGATAAGTTCGACTCCTAGATAAGCAAATAAAACCATTTGTAAGGAAAGAAGTAACCCAGAAAAACCATTAGGGAACCATCCGCCGTGTGACCAAAGGTTCGAAATTCCAGTAGCGATGCCATCATTTCCAAATCCAAATAGAATAATTCCTGTCCCAATTACAATCATACAGATAATTGTGACAATTTTAATTAAAGCAAACCAAAATTCAAGCTCTCCAAATACTTTTACAGATAAAAAGTTAAATGCGCTCATTAATACGAGAGCCAATAACGCCCAAATCCAGCGCGGGATATCTGGAAACCAATATTCCATATAAATTCCAGCGGCAGTGATTTCAGCCATACAAGTAACAACCCATAAAAACCAATAGTTCCATCCAGTTATATAACCTGCTAAGGGTCCTAAATAATCATGTGCGTATTTACTAAAAGAACCAGCAACTGGTTGTTCAATTGCTATTTCCCCAAGAGCACGCATAATGAAGAAGATAACGAGTCCAGCAATCATATAAGCTAATAGAATAGAAGGTCCAGCTAATTTGATAGCAGAAGCAGATCCTAAAAATAGTCCTACACCAATAGCGGATCCAAGAGACATCAATGTGATGTGTCTTTGTTTTAGACCGCGGTTTAAAGTTCCTGATTTGTTTGTTTGCTGCATAAAAAGCCTCCTTATAGGATGAAAAGATTGAATGCGCTTACTAGAAGTGCAACTATTTTAAATTATAAAACATTTCTGTCTGTTATGCTACAAAAATTGTCGATGTATGCTGTACTATATCTGTATTTGTCAGACCTAAACTTAAAATTCTAACTATTATTGAATACATTGACTCTTTCTTTTATTGATTGGTAAGATTAAGTATTACATTTTCTCGCATAATTATAAGAATGTGTGATAATAATTCATTGTGTAGGAAGGGTACTTAAGCATGTTTCAATTACAAAAGTATAACACTTCTGTGAAGCAAGAGATTTTAGCTGGCATCACAACATTTTTTACATTTGCGTACATTCTTGTCATCAATCCGAAAATACTATCTGATGCAGGTGTACCTTTTGATCAAGCATTTACGGCAACTATTATTGCGACAATTGTCGGAACATTATGTATGGCGTTTTTTGCAAATTATCCAATCGTCATTGCTCCAGCCATGGGGATGAATGCGTACTTTGCTTATTCTGTTGTACAAAAAGCAGAAGGCATTACATATGCTATTGCGTTTTCAGCAGTATTTGTAACGGGTATTATTTTTCTTTTATTGTCTTTTACATCATTTCGTCAAAAGCTTATTGTAGCAATTCCAGATAGTTTGAAGCATGCTATTGCAGGTGGGATTGGGTTATTTATTGCTTTCATTGGTCTTCGTTTATCTGGTATTATTGTTGATCATCCATCTAATTTAGTTACAATTGGAGATTTTCATTCACCGGCTGTTATTTTAACACTGATTGGTTTAGTGTTAGCAGCAGTGTTAATGGCATTACGTGTGAGTGGTGCGCTATTTATAAGTATGATTGTAACGGGGATAATTGCCTTCTTTACAGGGCAATTGAAGTTTAGTGATCAAATTGCAGCGATTCCTCATTTACCAAAAGGGATTATCGTTTCCAATCCTATAACTGCATTTTCTGATGTAATGGAATATGGGTTATACGGCGTTGTTTTTTCATTCTTACTCGTACTTTTATTTGATACAACAGGGGCTTTGCTTGGTCTAATTAAACAAGCTGGTTTAAATACAGATAATGCTGAAAAGCGTTTCGGTAAAGCATTTATTGCTGATGCAATAGGTGGTACAACGGGAGCAGTGTTCGGGACAAGTCCGACAGCGGCAACGATTGAATCGTCAGCAGGAATTGCAGCAGGTGGTAAAACAGGATTAACAGGTATTGTAGTAATCTGCTTAACGATAGTTACAGCATTTTTCAGTCCTGTAATTGCTTCTTTATCAAGTGTGGCAGCAATTACGGCTCCCTCATTAATTATAGTAGGGAGTTTAATGGCACAAAGTATTCGTGATATTAACTGGAATGAATTTGAAGATGCATTGCCGGCATTTTTAATTTTTGTAGGGATTCCATTAACATCTAGTATTGCGAACGGAATTGCACTTGGATTTTTAATTTATCCAATTTTAAAAATTGTGAAAGGGAAAGGGATGGAAGTTCATCCGCTTCTGTATTTCTTTGCAATTTTATTTGGATGTCATTTGTTTTTATAATATAGAAAAGGGTATTTCTTTGTAAGGATTTAACATTAATCATGAAATTTCTTTGTTTTTTGGTTCCCTCTTTATTATTTATAATTATAGAAGAATGATAAGAGCTAAAGAAGATAACTAAAGCATAGAAAAACCTTCCGTGCATATGGAAGGTTTTTTCATGTCTTTTAAAGAGAAAATATCAAGAATCCACCGCAAATAATAAAGAATACGAACCCTAAAATACAGGGTGCGCTAATAATTCCTAGCAAAATAAATGGCCTTCCTCTATATGCTTCGTATCCTCCCCAAGATAATAAAGAGATTCCTACAATAATAAATGCAATCTCAATCCAACGAATAGGAGTTCCAAATAATATAATAAGAGCTAGGAATGTAACTGCAAAACCAATCATCCATTGTTGAAAAGGGCGAGTTTTTTTAGATGAGTTTGTAGTACTCATAGAACCCTCCTTATAAAATTCAGAATTGTTTTACTATATTTTTATTTTACAATATATGTATTATGGAAGATAGAGAATAGACGTAAGAAAGGTATAATCATATGGATTTTCCAATTTATTTACATGTATTTGGAGTAAAGCTACATCCTCATGCTATTTTTGAATCACTCGGTATGTTTATTGGGTTTCGTTATTATTTAAAAAGTCGACGAAAAGAGAAGATTCCAGAAGCTAAAGCACTATTCATCTTTTTAGGTGCTATATTTGGTGCTTTTCTCGGTGCAATCCTTTTGGCAACGCTGGAGCATCTTCTGCAGGTTCAGAAAGTAATAGAGGAGAATGGCTGGCAAGGATTGATTCAAGGGAAAACAATTGTAGGCGGTTTGTTAGGTGGACTTATTGGTGTAGAAAGTGTGAAGAAAATGGTTGGTCATACAGAATCAACGGGTGATGATATGGTCATTCCTCTGGCACTAGGAATTGCAATTGGTAGAATTGGTTGTTTTTTAACTGGCATTGGAGATGAAACGGTAGGGATGCAAACAACATGGTCAGTTGGAATTGATTTTGGTGATGGGATGCTCCGGCATCCGACACAATTATATGAGATTGGTTATTTATGTATCCTTATGATTTGCTGTATTTGGCTAAGTAGACATAAACCGTGGGAAGGGTTCGTTTTTCAAATCTTTATGTTGGCATATTTAAACTTTCGCTTTTTGGTTGAATGGCTCAAGCCGACAGATAAGTTATATGTGCATTTGAGTGCGATTCAATGGGCTTGTATTTTGGGTGTTTGTTATTATGTTGTGTTAGTTATGAAAAAGAGAAAAGGGGAAAGACGACATGCCAAATAGGGACTATTTATATTATGACCTAACGAGTAGTGTGTGCTCCACATGTTTACAGAAAGTAGAAGCGAAGATCATTATACAAGATGAAAGAGTCTATATGGTAAAGCATTGTATGTTGCATGGCCGAGAAAAGGTGCTCATTTCAACAGATGTCTCATATTATAAGCAATGCCGCGAATTTATTAAGCCGAGTGAAATGCCATATCGTTGGAATACACCTATTAAATACGGGTGCCCTTATGATTGTGGACTTTGTCCGGATCATGAGCAACACAGTTGCTTAAGTATTATTGAAATTACAGATGTATGCAATTTACAGTGTCCGATTTGTTATGCAGAATCATCACCAAAGCGCACTACATGGCGAACAGTAGAACATGTGGAGATGATGTTAGATGCCGTTGTAAAAAACGAAAAGAATCCAGATGTTGTTCAAATTAGCGGTGGTGAGCCAACGCTTCATCCTCATTTCTTTGATATATTAAATATTGCAAAACAAAAACCAATTAAACATATTATGATTAATACGAACGGTTTACGCATTGCACAGGATATTACGTTTGTAGAAAAGTTAGTAAAATATACACCTGGATTTGAAATATATTTACAGTTTGATAGCTTGGAAAAAGAAGCACTGCAGAGTTTACGCGGGGCTGATTTACGTGAAATAAGAAGAAGAGCGATTGAGAACTTAAATAAATACAATATTTCTACAACCCTTGTTGTTACATTGAAAAAAGGAGTAAATGATAAGGAAATAGGTGAGATATTACAATATGCAATACAACAAAAATGTGTACGGGGTGTTACATTTCAACCTATTCAGCAAGCGGGACGAACAGAAGATTTTAATCCTGAAACCAATCGTTTAACATTAAGTGAAGTACGTCAAATGATTATCGAACAATCTTCGTTATTTACAGAAGACGATATAATACCGGTTCCTTGTCATCCGGATAGTTTGGCGATGGCATACGCATTAAAATTAGATGGATCTATTTTTCCACTAACCAGTATAATTGATCGAAATATTTTATTAGAAGGAGAGCGGAATACGATTGTTTTTGAAAGTGATGAGCAATTAAAAGGACAAATCTTTAAGTTATTTAGCTTAAATCATTCACCAGAAAGTGGCTATGATTCATTAAAAGAATTGCTCTGTTGCTTGCCAAAAGTTAGTCTTCCAACAGGGATTGGTTATGAGAATGTATTCCGCGTATTAATTATGAAGTTTATGGATAATTATGATTTAGATATACGTTCGGTAAAGAAATCCTGTGTTCATATTGTACATCCTGATGGAAGAATTATTCCGTTTGATACGTATAATTTATTTTACCGTGATGAGAAAGAAGAGTATTTAAAAGAGCTACAAGGAGAGGGGGGAATTATAAAATAAAGAGGATGACCTCTTTATTTTATAATGTTTTATACATTAATTTATGAAGTCCAATTGGATGGATATCAAATATTTCGCCATGCTCAAGAAATCCTAAACGTTTATAGTAATCTGTAACGGTAATACGAGCATTACACCACAATAGCTCTGCTTCACGCTCTTTTAACATTACTTCAGCTTGCTGGATTAATGAGCTACCAGCATGTTGTTTTCGAAAGGTAGGCATTGTAGCCATGCCTCGCAAACGATAGTGATTATTACCTTGTAAGGAAGGTTCTGATTCAGCTGAGAAAGATGCGATGCTAATGAGTTCAGCATGTAGGAAAGCACCGAGATGAAAGGAATTTGTTTCGTAATCAGATGGGTATTTACAATCGTCCAACTGTTGAGTTGGACGTAAAATTTTTTGACGTAGTTCGTATGTTTCGGAGGCATCAATACATCTAATTGTAACCATACAGAATCCACCTTTCTTATGACGCCTTTTCTATGAGTTGTAAAAAGAAATAGGCCGGTGCAACACAAAGACCTAATATACTACAAGTACCAATGAGAAGAGAAAGAAAGAGACAAAAGTATTTCGTTCCATTTGTTTTTTTCCATCCATAACTGCAAATTTCAATGCTAATACCGATGAGAATAATGGCAACGAGTACTTCTGCGAGTAGCAAAAGAGCTAAAGTTGAAATAGACATAGTGTGATTCATCCCCAGAATATTTGATAGTAATATTTTACCATTAAAAAACGAGAATCTTAAGAAAAAGTTTGAAAGTGTATGGTGAAAGGAATAAGTGTTATGTAAGAAGAAAGTCCCCTCGTGATGAAAAGGGGACTTTCTGCTATTCTAATATGCTTTTCATTGTATCAATATGTTCTTTTGAACCTGTTACAAGAAGCGTATCACCATGTTGTAATGTTGTATCACCATGAGGTACCAATGCTTTATTACCTCGGTAAATTTGAATGATGAGTACATCACCTAGGAATGGTAAGCGACGAAGCGCTAAACCATTATATTTATTACTACGTAATTCGATCTCACGAACCGTTTCGTTTGCAGTTGTAATTAAACGAACGAGACTTGGTTTATCGATAAGTGCACGTAATAAAATTCTTGTAGAGTTGATGGTTGAGAATACGGCAATATGTTCTTGCGTTGCTTTTTCTTGTAGAAGAGGATCCTCTACACTTGCAATGACGTGTTCAACACCTAATTCTTTTGCATGTTCTGCTAATAATAAGTTTTGTTCATCATCACTTGTCGCGACAACAACTCGATCTGCATTGAATGCTTTGTGTTCGTCTAATTGTTCTATCGTAATTGTATCTAATTTTACAATAGGGAAGTCATGAGATGTTGCTTCCTCTGCATTTACTTTATTTTGACGCATCATGTATAATGTTACATCATAATCTTCACGTTTTAAATCAAGTGATAATGGAAGAGTGATTCGACTTGCTCCAATGATAGAAACTTTTGGTTTTGGTGTTTCAATCCTTGGGAACATCTTTTTAAATAACACAGGTGCAAAAATACATGTAATAACTGCACTTAAAATAAGTGAAGCAGATAGACTCGGACTAATGATATTTAGCTTTTCACCAATTTGTGCCGCAGCGATAACTAATGAAAGTGTAGATGTTAATAAAATGGCACTTCCGAGTACAATGTTACGTGGATACCATTTTCTTAGTACAAGCGATGGCAATAATTTTGAAATAAAGAGTCCAACAATTAAAATGGGAATCATTAGCATACTAGAAGGCTCTTTAAAAATCGACCATACTTCTAAATTAACCCCAACCATAACGAAGAAAATGGGAATGAAGAAACCATATCCGATGGAATCAAGTTTTTCGACCATATCTTCATTTGGTGATAGTAAGGATACGAGCACGCCTGCTAAAAAGGCACCTAAAATATTTTCTGCACCAACAGATTCAGATAATCCGACTAATATTAAAATGAGTGCAAAAACAGCACGTGTGTCAATTTGCACACTACCAGCTTTTAGGCTTTCTAAGTATGGAATATTTTTAAAGCGTCTTGCCACAAAGTAAATGACAATACCTGCGCCAAATAGAACGAGAAGAAGCCACATGCTCTGACCGCTTTCGGAATTTAACCCGACAAATACAGCGAGTAGAATCATTGTAACTAAGTCAGCAATTACAGCGACTAATAAAATGATTTGGCCGATTGCTGTTTTTCCTAAGTTATTTTCTTTTAATGTCGGTACAACAACACCTAAAGAAATCGTTGAGATAATTAATGTCATGAACATTGCATTATCGACAAATCCAAGCCATACAAATATAAGTGATAGGGCATAGGATAAGATGAAAATGAATAAAAAGATAATGCTTGCGGCTTGGAACGTATTTGGTTCATTTGTCGTATTCTTTTTTCCTTTTTGTTTAAAGATCGAAAAGTCAATTTCTAAACCGCTTAAGAACATTAAGAAAATAAATCCTAGTGTTGATAAGACTTGAAGCCACATATCTGGCTCAATAACGTTAAACCCACTTTTTCCTACAAAAATTCCTGCAATAATTTCTGCAACAACGACAGGAATTGCTTTTAACTTAAAGCGTTGCAACAAAAGGGGAACGAAAAACGCGATTGCGACGACAATCATAAGTGATAAGACTGAAGAATGTTGTTCCATTGCGTTCTCTCCCTTCAAATAATATAGTACATATTTTAGCTATATTATTTGAAGAAAAGCAATGCATATGAACTCGATTCCATAAAGAAAGAGTTTTCTTAACATTTGTCATAATAAGTATAGTTTACATGATAATGTTGTAATTTCCGTAATATGGTGGAGGAGGGGATAAATAAAAAGACTGCTGAGATTATCTCAGCAGTCTTTTTCATGTCCATTACATAGAGAAGAAAATCCATACAGTAAGACCAACTGTTGCAATTGCAACGAAGAAACTGTATATCATTGTAACAATTTGAATTGTACCTTCTCCTTCTCTTAAGTGCATGAACATAATTAATTGTAATAAACCTTGCGCAAGTGCCATTATGATAATAGTTGTTAATATCGTTGAAAGTGGCAAAGTTGTGTAAAGCGCAACGTATAGAGCAAGAAACGTTAGTGCAAGCGATAAAATGAACCCGAAAACGTGTGACCATGGAAAACCGCTATGCGCGTGTCCATTTGCTTGTGTATTGTTTTGTCCCATTATTACGCCACCATCCCGTTCAAGTAAACTAGTGTGTAAATAAAGATCCAAACAAGGTCAAGGAAATGCCAGTATAAGCTGATAATAAATACTTTACGAGCTGTAACTGGTGTTAATCCGCGTTTTAAAATTTGGATGATTACACAAGTTGCCCAGATGATACCACCTGTTACGTGGGCACCATGCGTTCCAAGAAGAACGAAGAATCCAGATAAGAACGCGCTTGTTTGGATCGTAGCGCCTTCGCCAACATACATGATGAACTCTTCAATTTCAAAGAATAGGAAGCCTGCACCTAAAAGCAATGTGAAAAGGAACCATCCTAACATAGCTTTTTGGTTGTTTTTACGCATTTCATGAATTACGATACCGCATGTAAAACTACTTGTTAAAAGTAGTAATGTTTGAATTAAAAGTGTTTTAACTTCAAACAATTGCGCTGGTGTTGGGCCATCTGCCGTACGACCAGCAAGGACTAGATAAGAGGCGAAAAGTGTTGCGAACAGCATAATTTCAGCCCCTAGGAAAATCCAGAACCCTAGAATATTCAATCTGCTTTGTTCAGATTGATATTCTAAAGGTAAGCTTTTATCTAAAGCCGCCATTTCGTTTCACCTCTCATGCTACATGTTCTGTTTTTTTAATTTCATCAACGCTTACGTAGTAACCATCGTCATAATCAAATGAACGGTAGATCATACAAGCTAGCATACCGATACCGCCAATAATTGCTAACCAGAACCAGCTAAATACTAACGCAAAACCAGCAAGACCGATAAAGCTAGACATAATAATAGGAACACCTGAATTGCTTGGCATGTGAATTGGTTTTAATTCATCTGCTTTTGGTGTAATTGTTTCTCCACGTTTCTTCATGAACCAGAAAGCATCAGCTTCTTTAATTTCAGGAAGTTTAGCGAAGTTGTAATGTTGTACAGGAGATTGAGTTGCCCACTCAAGTGTACGGCCATCCCATGGATCTCCAGTAGTGTCACGTTCACCGTGACGAGCACTCCAAATTACGTTGTAACATAGTAATATGAAACCAATACCCATCATTACTGCACCTACAGATGCGATTTGGTTTAACCAACCCCATCCAAGGCTTTCTGAGTAAGTGTACATACGACGAGTCATACCATCTAAACCTAAGAAGTACATTGGGAAGAAACAGATGTTAAATCCGCTCATAAAGATCCAGAATGTCCATTTACCTAGGCGTTCGTTTAACATATGACCAGTCATTTTTGGATACCAGAACGTAAATCCAGCAAGCATTGCGAATACTGTACCTGCGATTAATACGTAGTGGAAGTGGGCGATTAGGAAGTAGCTGTTATGGTATTGATAGTCAGCTGCTGCCATTCCAAGCATAACCCCTGTAACCCCACCGATTACGAAGTTTGGAATAAATGCTAATGACCAAAGCATTGGCACTGTAAAACGAATACGTCCTTTATACAGTGTAAACAACCAGTTAAAGATCTTAACCCCGGTTGGAATCGAAATCGCCATTGTCGAAATCGAGAAGAATGAGTTAACAGCTGGACCAGATCCCATTGTAAAGAAGTGGTGAAGCCATACTAAGAAACTCAGTAAAGAAATTGCAATCATTGAGTACACCATCGCGCTGTAACCGAATAGACGTTTACGTGAGAATGTACTAATGATTTCAGAGAAAATACCGAATGCCGGTAAGATAACAATGTATACTTCAGGGTGACCCCATACCCAGAATAGGTTGGCCCAAAGCATTGGCATACCGCCGCTCGCCATCGTAAAGAAGTGAGCATCAAATAGACGGTCAAATGTCATTAATGCAAGAGCAACTGTTAATACTGGGAAAGCGAAAATAATGATAATTGTTGTAATTAAGATTGACCAAGTAAACATTGGCATTTTCATTAATGTCATACCAGGTGTACGCATTTTTAAAATCGTAACCAGGAAGTTAATACCGGTCATTAATGTACCAAGACCTGAAATCTGCAGTGCAATTGCGTAGAAGTTATTTCCTACGCCAGGCGTAAATTCGGTACCAGCCATTGGGAAGTATGATGTCCACCCAGCGTCTGGAGAACCTCCGATAACGAAAGCGATGTTAAATAACATTGCCCCAATAAAGAATAACCAAAAACTTAATGCGTTTAAGAATGGATATGCAACGTCACGAGCACCAATTTGTAATGGTACAACAACGTTCATTAATCCCATAACGAATGGCATCGCCATGAAAAGAATCATAACTGTACCATGCGTTGTAAAGATTCCGTTATAGTGTTCAGCGTTTAAATATGTTGTATCCGGGAATGTTAATTGTGCACGGATCATTAAACCGTCCATACCACCACGGAATAACATTAAAACTGCCGATATAATATACATTATACCGATTTTTTTATGGTCAACAGTTGTTAACCATTCATCCCAAAGCCATTTCCATTTTTTATACTTTGTCAGTACGAAAATGATTGCTAATGTCACAAGAACGATAGATGCGTCAGCTCCGTAAATTATCGGATCACCTGTGACAAAAAATTCATCAAGCTTCACTGTGTTCACTCCAATCTGTTGGAATAGTATCTATTACTTTTTGTTTTTGTAGTAGTTGTAATCACAGTATTCAAGTGATTTTGGATCTACATACTTTAAGTGGTGACTAGAGAATGTCATACGCCCTACTACACCAGGTTTAATGATTTCGTTATATTTTTCTTCTGTCAGTGGTTTAGCAGTTTCTTTTACTTCTTTTACCCACTTGTCATAATCTTCTTTTTTCTTTGCTTCAAGCTCAAATTCCATGTGAGTAAATCCTTCACCGGAGAAGTTCGAGCTACGACCAAGGTAAGATCCTGGCTTATCAGCTTGTAGGAATAAATCCATGATCATGCCGTCCATTGTGTATTTCATACCACCAAGTTCTGGAACCCAGAAGGCGTTCATTGGACCAACAGATGTTAATTTAAACTGGATTGGTGTACCAGCTGGTACGTTTAAATAGTTAACGGTTTCAATATTTTCCTCTGGATAACTGAATAACCATTTCCAGTTGGCAGATGTAACATAAATTTCAACTGGTTTAATATGTTTAGACTCTTTTGGCACTTCTTCTGATGCATAAGTTGCTTTTACCGTTGGAATTGATAATGCGATAACGATAATAACTGGGAAGAGTGTCCAAATAATTTCTAATAATGTGTTACCGTGTTGATCAGGTGGCTCATAGTCCATGTTTTCTGGTTTTTCACGATAACGAATCAAAATGACTGTAAACAAGATGAATACAATTGCAATAATCAACAACATAAGTACGAATGACCAAACGATCAGATCATACTGTGCTTTTGCAACAGGCCCCTGTGGATTTAATACTGCAAGTTTTTTCTCACAGCCACCGAGGAACAAGAGTAGTGATAAAGGAAGAAGTGAAGCCAACTTCCAAAACGATTTCTTTAGTTGCACGATTGAAAATCTCCTTTCTCCTTGGATTGAAACTATGCCAATAAAACAATATAAACCTATTAATTTATAGAAGGCAATAGTTTTTGTCATATTGTTAAAAAATAGACACAAATGCACGCTTTTTACGGTGAATATCATTTGCAACCTGATAACATTGTAAACTATTTTTTTGATGAAAACATGATTGTAAAAATTTTAAGATAAATAAAGTTATACCAACATATCCAATAAATAGAAAAAAACTATCTTATCATAAAATAAGATAGTTGAATATTTTATATATTTAGTTTATTTCTTGTGTAATCTTTTGTTGTTGTTCAAATGTGACGATTTTTTTATATTTAATTTGATATAAGATATAGCAAATAATCATAAATGGAATCCCGCAATAAAGGGCGATTCTTTGATCTGGAATGAAAGCCAAACTAACGAATGTAATAAAATTTAAAGAGAAAGCTAAAATTGGAACAATTGGATAAAGAGGTGTACGGTATTTTAAATCGTTTATATTTCCGCCATTCTTTATAAATTCTCTTCGGAAGAAAAATTGAGAAGCTGCAATTGACATCCAGACAACAACTGCTGCCATTGCGGCAATCGATGTTAGAACTAAAAAGACAGTGTCTGCAGCAAATACACTTGTTAAAAGTGAGAGACTTGCAAAGATAAGGCTGAAAATTAAAGCGTTCAGTGGTACTCCCTTCTTTGTTAATTTCGCAAATGCAGGACTTGCCATACCTTGTTTTGACATAGCCCAAAGCATACGAGAATTAGCATATAGCCCTGAATTCGCTACTGATAGTACAGCGGTAATGATAACAAAGTTCATAATGTCAGCTGCATATGGAATCCCAACTGTATCAAAGACAAGTACAAATGGGCTTTCTACAAGATTAGCCTCCTGCCATGGGAGTAGGCCTACAACAACTGCAATTGCTAATACGAAAAAGAATAAAGTACGCCAAATTGTATTTTTAATTGCTTTTGGAATTGTTTTTTCAGGGTTTTCGCTTTCACCTGAAGCAATTCCAATTAGTTCCGTTCCCTGGAAGGAATAATTTACAGTAATCATTGTAAGAAGAACAGCTAAGGCACCATTTGGAAATAACCCACCATTTTCAGTGAAGTTATGAAGCATTGGTGCGGGTTTCCCATTGAAATCTAAGAGCCCAAACATAACAGCGCCTCCAAGTATAATGAAGACAACGATTGTTGTGACTTTTACACTGGAAAACCAAAATTCTGCCTCTGCAAATGCTTTCGTTGATAAAGCGTTTACAATGAAAAGGATTGCTGCAAATGTAACACACCAAATCCATGAAGAAACATCTGGAAACCAGCGCTTCATTAAAATACTAACAGTTGTCAGTTCTACGCCAACTGTAACAGCCCAGTTCAGCCAATACATCCAGCCAACGACAAATCCAAAACCAGGTGAAATAAATTTGCTTGCATAACTTTGAAATGAGCCTGCTTCTGGCATGGCAACAGATAGTTCACCGAGACAGAGCATGGTTAAATACATCACGAAACCACCAACTAAAAATGCAAGGATCGCTCCGCCAGGTCCAGCGTTATGAACAATTTGTCCTGATCCCATAAAGAGTCCTGTGCCAATGACACCTCCAAGTGCAATCATAAAAAGGTGTCGACTTTTCATTGTACGTTGTAAGCTAGTTTGTTCTGTAGTTGTTTGATTCATATTCTCTTCACCCCGTATTTCTTTCCTTATTTGTTTTACTCAATGAGTATCGAGCGTGCTTCGTTTCACTAATCATCAGTGGGGGATGAAAAACATACTAATAGTAGTTTTCTTTATATCACTATAGAAATCGATTATGTATACTTTCTGGGTGTAAGAGTGGTGATACAAATAACTATGATTAGCTTCATGTAATCTTACGTCTTGTGAATGAAAGAGGATTCTTTCTTCTAAGTATTTTTAATTATAGCGAAATATTCTGAAAATGTATATTTATTTTTCTTTTTATTACAAAAAATAAGAATTTTAAAACATATTAATCGAATACTAATTCATATAATCTTTCTAGCAAACTGGGTAGAAGAAAGGTACAATAAAAAGAGTAGCGTTTGCTGAAAATAATGATGTAATGGAGTTTTGAATATGTTAAAGAAATTTAAATATATGTGTATTGTAGCGATTGTACTTGTTGTTGCTATTTTTGTAGGGAAAAATAAAATTCTTCAAAAAGTACACGAGTTACGCGTGAGTTTTTTGTTTGATATGAAAGAAACAGCTATGATTGAAAATGTTCCATTTATAAAACAACTTCCAGAACTGCAGCGAGGTTGTGAGGTTACGAGTCTAGCAATGTTATTGCAGTATAAAGGTGTACAAGTAGATAAGATGCAACTTGCAAGTGAAGTCAATAAAGTTCCATTTAAAGAAAATAATCTTCGCGGAAATCCTCATGAAGGATTTGTAGGGAATATTTATACGAAATCTGAACCAGGTTACGGTGTTTATCATCAGCCAATTTTTAAACTTGCAGAAAAATATGTACCTGAAAAAACGATTAATTTAACTGGAAGAGAGATTGAAGATATATATAAAGTCATTAGTTCGGGTTCACCAGTATGGGTCATTGCAAATACAACGTTTCAACCGCTAGCTGAGGATAGTTTTGAAACATGGAATACAAATAAAGGCGATGTAAAAATTACATATTATGAGCATAGTGTTGTGGTAGTTGGATATGATCAAAATTATGTATATATGAATGATCCATTAGCTAATAATCCGAATAAAAAAGTATCACGTTCTGAATTTGAAAGAGCATGGGAACAAATGGGCAAGCAAGCAATTACTATTTTATAAAAGAAAAAGCTATCTAATATGATAGCTTTTTCTTTTATGTGAATTAAATGTTCTGAATATTATTTCTTTTATGCTGGATTGGGGTTATACTAACAGCTAACTTAGTGAAGAAAGGAAGAGGATAGATGGATGAAGTAAAAGAAAGTGTTCTTTTTAAAGAACAATTAATAGAATGGAGAAGGCATTTTCACAGATATCCAGAGTTATCTTTTCAAGAGGAAAAAACATCGCAGTTCATATACGACTTACTTCAAACAATTCCTCACCTAGAAATTTCAAGGCCGACAAAGTATAGCATTATGGCAAGATTAACTGGTAAGAGGCCAGGGAAAACAATTGCAATTCGTGCAGATATGGATGCACTTCCCATACGAGAAGAAAATCAGTTTGAATTTGTTTCTAAAAATCCAGGAGTGATGCATGCCTGCGGGCACGACGGTCATATTGCAATGCTTCTGGGCACTGTATATACGCTCGTAGAACAAAGGGAAAAAATCCAAGGTGAAATTCGTTTTCTATTTCAACATGCCGAAGAGAATTTTCCAGGTGGGGCTGGGGAGATGGTTGCTGCAGGCGTAATGGAAGATGTTGATTATATTATTGGAGCACACCTTTGGGCTTCTTTAGAAGTTGGGAAAGTTGGGGTTATTTATGGTCCAGCGATGGCAGCGCCTGATGTGTTTAAAATTACAATAGAAGGAAAAGGTGGGCATGCAGGTATTCCTCATGAAACAGTTGATAGCATTGCCATTGGTACGCAGGTCGTTACGCAGCTTCAGCAAATCGTATCGCGTCTTACGAATCCGTTAGATTCTCTCGTTGTATCTGTAACGCAGTTTCATGCGGGTACAACGCATAATGTAATTCCTGAGCAGGCGAAAATCGAAGGTACGGTAAGAAGTTTAAAGCATGAATTAAGAGAACAAACCGCCCAGCGGATTGAAAATATTGTGAAGCATATTACAGAAGCGTACGGTGCTACATATCATTATTCTTATGAATATGGTTATCGTCCGGTTGTGAATGATGAATGGGTTACACAACTTGTGGAAAATACAGCACTAGAGCTTTATGGAAGAGAACGAGTAAGTAGGTTGCAACCTACGATGGCAGGGGAAGATTTTTCAGCCTTTTTACAAAAGGCGCCGGGTACGTTTTTCTTTATTGGCGCTGGAAATAAAGAAAAAGGCATTGTGTATCCACATCATCATCCGCGTTTTACAATTGATGAAGATGCCTTACCAATTGGGGTAGAAGTTTTTGTGAAGTCTGTTTTGAACTGTATGAGAAAAGGAGAATGAGATGAAAAAATACACGTACTAGCACGTATTCCTATTTTTTTGCTTAGTTATTGGACCAGTATTTACAAAGTTTGTCTTTATTTTTCGGTATTGTGGCGTTAATCAGAAACATCATTGTCATGTTTGGAGTTAGTATGATAACTAGAAATGTTGAAGTGCGATACAATTCTACTGCGTTAGAGAAGTAAGAATAGTATGCAATGAAAAAGCTATCTTTCTAAAGGGAGATAGCTTTTTTCATTGCATACATTTTCCCGAGATGGAGAAATATAACGGTAACATCTTGAGAGGGAAGTTAGGTGAGGTAGATGACGAATTTAGAGGGAAGCTTATCTGCAATTACAAACTCTATTCGAGAAACATTGCAGTCTCCTAATGATTTAACAGTGCGGGAGTTTGCGCTTTCTTGCTCATCTACTCGGTGTGCTGTTGTATTTCTATGTGGGCTTACTGATAAAGACTTGATTTATCGATTTATTATTCGTCCATTACAACAAGAAGAGATTCCGAACAAAGTCCCAATCATGCAAACTTTATTAGATAGATTTATTTCTATAGGTGAAGTAAATATAGTTGAGACATTTTCAGATGTTATTAATTCTGTTCTAGTAGGAGATACGGTTGTTTTAATTGATGGAATTCCTCATGCATTAGTGATTAATAGCCGAGCGTGGGAAAGACGAAGTTTAGAGCCACCGATTACAGAAAATATCATTCGGGGTCCTAAAATAGGTTTCACTGAGGATATTGCAACAAATAAGATGCTAATTCGGCGTGAGTTGCGTGACCCGAAACTTCGATTTCAATCCTACATTATGGGAAAGCGCTCTCGAAAAGAAGTTACATTAATTTATATTGAAGATATAATCAATCCTTATATCGTAAATGAATTGAATCGACGCTTACAGTCGATTGAGACGGATGTGATATTAGATTCTGGGAAAGTTGAGCACCTATTGGAGGAAAATACTCTATCTCCTTTCCCACAATTTTTAAATACGGAAAGACCAGACAGAGCGATAGCTTCTTTGGCAAAAGGAAAGGCGGTTATTTTAGTAGACGGGTCGCCTTTTGCTGTCATCGCGCCTATGGTTATTGTGGATATTTTTCAATCGCCAGAAGATCATTACGAGAGATGGATTATTGGAACCTTATTAAGAGGACTTCGTATGTTAGCTGGACTTATGGCAATCTTACTTCCAGCGGTATATGTTGCGCTTGTTTCCTATCATCAAGGACTTATTCCATCTAATCTTGCATATTCAATTGCTGGGGCAAGGGAAGGAGTACCGTTTCCCGCCTATATTGAAACTATCATTATGACATTAACAATGGAATTAATTAGAGAAGCAGGACTTCGTTTACCTAAGCAAATCGGACAAACTGTCGGGATTGTAGGAGGACTTGTTATTGGTGAAGCGGCGGTAAGCGCGGGGATTGTCAATCCTTTTATGGTTATTGTCATTGCCGTTACGGCGATTGCTACCTTTTCTTTGCCTGTTTATAGTATAACAATTACATTTCGTTTCTTGTTATTTGCGTTTATTTTAGCTGCTACCCTATTTGGGCTATATGGGATTATTTTGGCGTTAATTACATTAGCAATCCATATTATGAATTTAAAAAGTGTTGGAATTCCGTATTTTACGCCGTTAGCTCCTGCTTTTTATAAGGATTGGAAAGAAGAAGTTGCATTGTTACCAAGGGCAATGTTAAAAACGAGACCAGATTATTTACAGACGAAAGATAAAACATTACGTTCAAAGGAGAGAAAATAAATTGAAACCGTTTGAATACGGCGATGAAGAAATTGGATCTCGGGAGCTAACATTTACAGTATCTTCGATCATCATAGGTACGGGAGCACTTTCGATGCCCCGTGTGATTGCAGAGCAGACTCTTTTCACAGATGGATGGATCATATTATTTCTCGGTGGTTTGATTTGTGCGGTTTTTGCTTGGATAATTACAAAAATAGCAAATTTATTTCCAAACCAAACGTTTTTTCAATATACAAGTGCCTACTTATCGAAGCCAATAGCTTATGGTGTCACCGGTATTTTAGTGCTAACATTTGCTGGAATTACGGCGTATCAAGCGCGAGCCATTTCAATTATTGCACAAACATATTTATTTGGTAAAACGCCTATTGAACTTTTATCGTTTTTCTACTTACTTGTTGTTATTTATGGAGTAAGTGGTTCTAGAGCGGCATTATTCCGTCTTAACATGTTATTTTTGCCAATTGTGGTGAGTGCCATTTTAGCTTTGTCGTTATTAAATATAAATTTAATGGATACTCGTAATTTGTTGCCACTTTTTCAAACAAAATGGAGCCAATATGCTATTGGGATGAAGGAATCTATATTTACATTCATTGGATTTGAAGCGGTTTTATTTTATTCTTCAATTGTGAAACAAAAAGATAAAGCGCCCTTGGCTGCCGCAAAGGGAGTGATGATTACCAATTTATTATATATTCTCATCTATCTTACTTGTATTATTGTCTTTTCTAATTCTACGACGAAGAGTTTAACGTACCCTGTTATTGAATTAGGAAAGGAGATTGAGATTGGTGGAGGGTTTTTAGAACGTTTTGATGCGATTTTCTTTACGACTTGGATTCTTACAATTTTTAACACGACTGCTATGTATTATGATATATCGATAACGGCTTTTTGTTCGATGTTTCCTTCTATTAAAAAGAAAATATTTATTTTTGTAAGTGCACCGATTATTTATCTGTTGAATATGCTTCCGGAAAATGTTACGAAAGTAACTCGGTATGGTACCTACTTAGCTTGGGTTGATATGGCATGCATTATCATTGTTCCTCTGCTCGTTTTCATTATCTATAAAATAAAGGGGGGCAAAAATAGTGAATCATCTCCATAAGTGTATTTGCTGTATTGCCTTGTTTATATGTATGAGTGGTTGTTCAGAGCGAAAAGAGATTGAAGAGAGAGGTTTTGTTGTAGGAGTAGCTTTTGATGTTGTAAAAAAAGAAAGTGAATCGAAGAAACCGCCTCGTATGAAAGGGACATATCAACTTGTCTTGCCAAGTTCGTTAGCTCAACAGGGTGGGGGGAAAAATCAAGGCGGAGCTAATTATATTAATATTAGTGCAACTGCTGATAGTGTATTTGCACAAATCCGAGTGATATCTAAAAAAATTAGTCGCTCTTTATTTTTTCCACATATTCAGGTTCTCGTTTTTTCAAAAGACTTATTAAAGCATCCAATGGTTTTAGAACAAACGTTAGATGTCTTTTTTCGTGATCATGAAATGAGGAGAAATATTAGGATCTTTGTTTCTAAAGAACGAGCGGATCGTATTTTACAACAAAGTGCTAAACCGGAAAACTTACCAGCGAAATATATTGATTTGCTAGCAGATCATGCAGACGCGAATGCGTATATGTTAGAAGCAGTTCGCATTGGTGATGTACAAGAAACGATGGTTGCTAAGAGAAGTTTTGTGCTTCCGATTTTACAATTAACAAAACAAGGTGTGAAAATGGAAGGGGCTGCTATGTTTCAAGGAAAGGATAATAAATTAATCGGCCTTTTAAATGGAAAAAATACGCAAGGATTAAATTATATAATTGGAAAGAAAGCAAGTGGTTTTATAACCATTCGAAAAGAGAAAAAAATATTCACGTATGAAATTCACAAAATAAGACGAAAAATACATGCTTCTTTCGCAGAACCACGTCGTCCCAAGTTTACAGTTGATATTTATCCGGAAGGTGTACTAGCAGAGGTACAGTTAGGAGGAGATGGAAAGGCGTGGAGTGACAAGCAAATGAAGACATCCATCTCCAAAGAGATGGAGAGTATAGTGATGGGAACAATAAAAACAGTGCAGAAGTCTTTTGAAACAGATGTTCTTGGATTAGGAGATTATTATAAGCGGCATAATTATAAAGAGTGGAAGAAGATAGAAAAAAATTGGGATGAGGGAGAGAACTATTTTACTAAGAGTAACATAGTTGTTCGTGTTCACCCGGTGGTAGAACATTCAGGTTCTTTGATGCCAAAAGGTGGTCAGTAATGTGAAATGAAGAAGATTTTGCTGATATCTAGTATCTTTAAATGGAAAGAGGAGCGATGATAATGATATGAAGATGCCCTCAACTTTGACAATTATAAATACGATTTTAATGGGGATTATTCCATATACGATTCACTTTTTGAATAAAAAAATTAAAAAATACGGTGCACAGCCGTGGGAAAGTCCAAGTGAAGATGAAAAAGGAGACCTGTAGTCTAGGTTTCCTTTTATGTATTGTTACTATCAATTTTAGCGGAATCTAAGAATCTAATTGGTGAAAAGCAACTATCAGTGGAGGAAGAATCCTCCTACTGATGGAAGTTTCACTTTATACAAGCCCTAACCAATGTACCAATTGCGTTGTGAGAAATGTAACTGCAATGGCGATAACAGTAGGGATTGCAAATGATAAAAATGTCCATTTTGGACTTTTTGTTTCTTTATAAATGTTAACTAATGTTGTTCCGCATGGGAAATGAAGAAGAGAGAACAGCATTGTATTTAACGCAGTGAGCCAAGTCCAGCCGTGTTCTAAGAACAAGTTTTTAATTTGGTTTAAATCATCTAGTTCGGTTAAAGCACCAGTTGATAAATAAGACATTAATAAAATTGGAATGACAATTTCGTTAGCTGGTAATCCAAGGATAAATGCAGCTAGAATGAATCCGTCAAGGCCGAGTAATTTAGCGAATGGATCTAAGAAATTTACAAAATACATAAGTAGGCTTGTGTCGCCTACATAAATATTTGCTAATATCCAAGTTAATACAGCCGCAGGTGCAGCTACAATCACTGCACGTTTTAACACATATAATGATTTATCAAGTGTGGAACGTACAATTGTATTCCAAATTTTCGGCTTACGGTATGGTGGTAATTCTAACGTATAGTGGGTTGGGACACCTTTTAAAGCAGTTTTTGATAATACCCAAGATACTGTTAATGTTACAATAACCCCAATTACAACCATTCCGACTACAACACCAGCTGTAACAAGTGTTTGCATGCTGCCGGTATATCCAGCAGCCATAAATAATGATGCCATTAATATTAATGTAGGCCAACGTCCGTTACATGGAACAAAATTGTTTGTTAAGATTGCTAACATACGCTCACGTGGTGACTCGATAATACGTGTTGACATAATGGCAGCAGCGTTACAACCAAATCCCATTGCCATTGTTAAGGATTGTTTTCCGTGAGCGCCAGAACGTTTAAATAAACGATCCATGTTAAAAGCGACACGTGGTAAGTATCCATAGTTTTCTAATAAGGCAAACATAGGGAAGAAAATAGCCATAGGTGGTAACATAACGCTAATTACAGCTCCAGTACCACGGAATAAGCCAAGAATTAAAATACCTTGTAGCCATTCTGGAGCATTCATTGCTTGAAACCAAGTGGTTAAATGACCTTCTGCCCATCCAAAAAATTCAGCAATCATATCAGACGGCACATTAGCTCCTGCAATTGTAAGATAAAAAATAATAGATAAAATTCCGAGCATGATTGGGAAGCCAAATATAGGAGAAGTGAAAATTTTATCTAGCTTCTCTGAACGGTATAACTTATCGGTGTTCGTGTATTGAACAGCTTCTTTACATATACTTGCGGAAGTTCGATAAATATCACCAACAATATCATCTCGTATATCCTCTTTTGTAAGGGTTTGTGCATGCTGAACAATATAATCTAATGGAAGAGCTTTACTGGCTGAGTGAGATTCCATTTATTACGACCTCCCTTACAAGCGGCTCCTTATGATGTTTTTGGAGTGTTGCTAGAAAATTTTTATCTCCATCTAATATACGGAGTGCCACCCAGCGTGCGGGATAAGTATCTCCGAATACTTTGTAGATTTCTGGTTCTAATTTCTGAATCATATTTTCAATTTGTTCATTATAAGTAATTTGAATTGGCGTAGGGATTAATTTTTTATTTGCTACTTTCGCTATTACATTTAGTAAATGACCAATTCCAATTCTGTTTCGAGCGGAAATTTTAACTACAGGAACTCCGAGTGACTTTGCTAATTTTTTTTCATCGATAATAATTCCCTTTTTTTCAGCCTCATCTATTAAGTTAATGCAAACTACAACGTCTTTTGTCATTTCCATAACTTGCAGTGCTAAGTTTAAATTTCTTTCCATTGCAGTTGCATCCACAACAACGACAGTTACGTCAGGTTTTTCAAAAATGATATAATCGCGTGCTACTTCCTCATCTACAGAATTTGAATAAAGAGAGTATGTTCCTGGTAAATCAATGAGGGTATACAACCCCTCGTTATGTTCATATTCACCTTCTGCCTTTAATACAGTTTTTCCAGTCCAGTTTCCAGTATGTTGCTTTAATCCTGTTAATGTATTAAACAATGTACTTTTTCCGGTATTTGGGTTTCCTGCTAGCACAATGCGATGGTTTTTCATTCTAAATCATCTCCTATTGATTTCACGAAAATAAGGGAACTTTCTTCGTTACGCAGTGCAATGGTTGTATTGCTTACTTGATATGCAATTGGATCTCCAAGTGGGCTTTTTTGCAATACTTTAATAGTAGCTCCAGGAATAAAGCCTAAATCTAATAAACGACGTTTCATAGTTCCTTCTAATTGTATCTTCTCGATTTGTACAAACTGCCCTGTTTGGAAATTTGAAAGGGGTTTGATATTAGCCGATACCATAAAAGTTACCTCTTCTCTATATTTTTAGTGTTAGTTTAAAAAGTTTACCGAGGGAAACTTTTTGTTAGTAATATAGTAGACTACATGAAATGATGTTGTCAATTGGTACTTTAAAAATATTCAATTATTTTTAGAATTGTTCCAATTTATTTTGTTGTACAGAAAAATATTCCTGAAATTACGTGGAGTAACATCAATAAAGTTAAAAAAACGAATGGATTTGTAAATGTATTTTTAACACCGGTAGTGAAAAAAAGAATTTTATTTACGATAAATTTACATTGTTAAAAGTAAATTTACAATCAGAGCTAATTTGTGTGGATTCTTTTGGTTTTTTAAATAAAAAGAGGTGAAATATATAGGTTTTGAGTTGGATTGTCTCTCTTTACTTAAAATTAAAAATTGCTTAACACTAACATAATATTATTGTCCTACAATGAATTTGTGTTCGAAAGAAGTAAGTGAATGTGAAAAAGCGATAATCCAAATGGGGGTACAAGACATGGTTATGAAAAAAGGTATTAAATTTTCTTTAGCGGCATTAGTAGTTGCGGGTGCTTTAGTTGGGTGTGGGAAATCAGAGAGCACAGATAGTAATGGAACTGCTAAAGGTAATAATGATTCAAAACAAGAATTGTCGGGTACAATTGCGGCAGCTGGTTCTACGGCTCTTCAACCGCTTGCTGAAGAAGCTGGTAAAAAATTCATGGAAAAGAATCCAAGCGTTTCTATTCAAGTTCAAGGTGGCGGTAGTGGAACAGGGATTAACCAAGTAGCTTCCGGTGCGGTTCAAATCGGTAACTCTGATGTTCCGGCTGCAGATAAAATAAAAGATGCGGAAAAAGCGAAAGAATTAGTAGATAACAAAGTGGCAGGTATTGCATTTGCACTTGTTGTAAATAAAGATGTGAAGGTCGACAACTTAACTGTGAAACAAGTACAAGATATTTTCAGCGGGAAAGTTACAAACTGGAAAGAGTTAGGCGGTAAAGATGAGAAAATTAACGTGATTAACCGTCCAGCATCTTCTGGTACACGTGCTACATTTGAAAAAACAGTTATGAAAGACGCGAAGATTAACGATGGAACAGGTACAACACAAGATTCTAACGGTGCGGTAGAACAAGCTATTAACTCTACTCCAGGTTCTATTAGTTATCTTGCAATGTCTTATATGGTAGGCGATAAAAAAGGTGCATTACAAACTGTGAAAATTGATGGTGCAGAGCCAAAAGTTGAAAACATTTCTTCTGGTAAATATCCATTTTGGTCTTATGAGTACATGGTAACAAAAGGGGAAGCAAAAGAAGCTACAAAAGCTTATATCGATTATGTAAAAGGTAAAGACTTCGAAAAACAAGTTGAAGATATGGGTTATATTCCAATGTCTAAACTGAATAAGTAAACATTCAACGGGGCTGGCTGCAAGGCCAGCCTTGTTCATTTCAATCTATGAAGTGGGGTTGTGTCCTGTGATGAAGGGGAAAAAACAAATTAATTATGTAAAAAGTGAATATATCGGAAGAACGCTTGTTACATTTTGCGGTATATTTATTGTTCTTGTTACATTGGCAATTATTGCATTTATTTGCGGAAAAGGAATTCAATCCTTTACGCAAAGTGGTATTTCATTTTCTGAGGTGCTAACATCAACAAATTGGAATCCGAATGCTGATAAGGGATCATTTGGTGCTGTTATCTTTATTGTTGGTTCAACGCTTGTTTCGTTAGGGGCAGTCGTTATTAGTGCGCCAATCGCACTTGCACTTGCGATATTTATGAATTTAATTTCACCGAAGTTTGGTAATAAAGTATTAAAGCCTGTTTTGGAATTATTAGTTGGAATTCCTTCAGTAGTATACGGTTTGTTAGGGGTTACGATTTTGGTTCCGCTTTTACGTGATTCATTCGGCGGTGTTGGTTTTAGTTTGATTGCGGGTATTATCGTACTTAGTATTATGATTTTGCCTACTATTGCTAGTATTGCTTCTGATGCAATACGTTCAGTTCCGTTTGATTACTTAGAGGCCTCTTATGGTTTAGGCTCGACGAAATGGCAAGCGATTAGCCGTGTGATTGTTCCAGCTGCAAAAAAAGGTATTTTAACAGGGGTTGTTCTAGGATTAGCTCGTGCTTTCGGTGAAGCGTTAGCGGTTCAAATGGTAATTGGGAATACAGTTAAATTACCTGAAGGGATATATAGCCCAACGGCAACATTGACAGGTATTTTGACAATGGATATGACGAATACGTTAAATGGAACTGCCTGGAATAATGCTTTATGGACATTGGCAATGATATTACTTGTTATTTCATTCCTATTTATTTTAGTAATTCGAGCAATTGGTCAAAGAGGTGAGCGATAACGATGAATGCAAGAAAAGTAAATAATATTTGGACGGGTATTTTATATGCGGTTGCAGCGTTTGTAGTAGCGTTGCTTGTTTTCTTAGTATACGAAATTTTACAAAAGGGCTGGGGATTTTGGGATCCAAGTTTCTTGTTCGGAGAACCAAGCAATACAAGAGCAGGTGGTGGAATTGGTCCGCAATTATTCAATTCTTTCTATATGCTTGTTATTACCCTAATTATTTCAATTCCGCTTGGATTAGGAGCGGGGATTTATCTTGCGGAATATGCGAAACAAGGGCGTTTTTTAGGATTTGTTCGTTTATGTATTGAAACGATGGCATCACTACCATCCATTGTTGTTGGGTTATTTGGTTTATTAGTATTTGTTACAATGACTGGTTGGGGTTATACGGTAATGGGAGGAGCACTTGCTTTAACGATTTTAAATTTACCAGGCCTAACGCGTGTTTGTGAAAATGCGATTACGGAAGTTCCGTCTAATGTAAAAGAAGCGAGTCTTGGGCTTGGTGCAACAAAGTGGCAAACGATTGTACGGATTATTATTCCGACATCATTACCACAAATTATTACAGGGATTATTTTAGCTGCAGGACGTATATTTGGTGAAGCCGCAGCATTAATTTATACAGCGGGATTAACATCGCCAATTCTAAATTCAGCAGCTGATTTTTCAAGTCCTGCACATCCGTTGAATCCATTTCGCCCAGCTGAAACATTAGCAGTTCATATTTGGAAATTAAACTCTGAAGGGATTATTCCAGATGCGAAGTTAATTGCGACAAAATCAGCAGCAGTCTTAATTATTATGGTATTACTGTTTAATATTATTGCTCGTTTTACTGCATCTGTACTTCATAAACGTTTTACGGGAGCGAAGAAATCTCGTAAAGTAACAAAAGCAAAAGCAGCTTAAATGCTTGTACCCTATATTAATAAAGGACTCTCTGCTTAAATAGGCAGGGAGTTTTTGTTTCATTCTGTTTTGTGGAGAGGATAGAGGATAATTCCTATGATAAAATGATGTATATGTAAATATGCGAATGGACTGTGGGATAGAAAATAATATAAGGAAGGTGTGCTTTTTTATGTTTTTTCTTCAAATGTCAGGTTCTCCGGGTTCGGGAAAATCGACACTTTCTAAATGTATAGCGAAAAATACAGGGGCAATTGTGATTGATCATGATATTGTAAAAACGGCCTTACTAGAGTCGCTGGAAACTCGTCAGATTGAAATAACGGCCGCTGGTGGAATTTCGTACGAGATCGAATGGGCATTAATAGATTTTCATTTATCCCAGGGGGCATAGTGTAATACTGGATAGCCCGTGTCTCTATACAGAAATGTTAGAAAAGGGAATAAAGTTGTCTAAGGAGTATAATGTGAAGTACAAATATGTTGAGTGCTACCTTAATGATATAGAAGAAATTAATAATAGATTAAAGAAGCGAAAACAAATGATAAGTCAAATTAGGAAAGTGGAATCTGAAGAAGCGTTTGAAAAATGGTTAGATGATAGTAAACGGCCATCTGATTTTACATATATTATTGTAGATTCTGGACAACCGTTAGAAGATTATATAAATAAAGTGATGACCTATATGAATGAGTGATCATGAAATTATATTTATAGTAGAAAGAAAAAACGTTATCTTCAAAACGGAAGATAACGTTTTTTCTTATTAAGCTTTTGGTGTCTCTATAGAAGGTTCTACTTTTCTGCGTGAGCTTCGTTTTTTACCGAATTTATCTAACAGTTCATACATAACAGGGACGACGACTAATGTGAGTACAGTTGAAACTGCTAAACCGCCGATTACAACAACCGCTAAACTTTTTGATACCATACTGCCGGCTTGTGATTGGCTGAATAATAATGGTAACATCGCTACTATTGTTGTAATGGCTGTCATAATAATTGGTCGTAGCCTTGTAGAGCCTGCTTCTAGTAAAGCTTCCCGCGTTGTCATACTTTGTTCTTTATTTTGTTGAACGCGTTCTATTAGTACGATGGCATTTGTAACTACAATCCCGATTAGCATTAATGCACCGATTAGTGCGTTTAAATCGACTGGTGTTCTTGAAATGATTAATCCTAAAATACCGCCAACAGCAGCTAGTGGTAAAGAGAATAAAATCGCAAATGGAGCGCGTGCTTGCCCAAAAGTAATGACCATAATTAAATAAACAATGCCGATTGCGATACCCATGATTTTGAATAAATTTGTAAAGTCCTCTTGCATTGCTTCGGTTGCACCAGCAATTTTAACTTTCGCACCGTTTGGTAGGTCTAATTCTGAAATAGCTTTGTTCACTTCAGTATTCACTTTGCTTAAATCTTCATTTGTTGCTTCGGCAGTTATTTGAATGGTTTCTTTCCCGTCTTTATGGAAAATCTCTGTTTGCAATCGTTTTTCTGAAATGGTTGCAATATCTTTTAAAGGAATTGGTCCTGCTATAGGTGACATAATATTTGTGTTAAGAATATCTTCCTTGTTACTTATCTTTTTTTGTTTATGTTCGAGCATAATGGTCGTTTTCTCTTCATTAATTGTCAGTTGCCCAATTGGTGATTTTTTCATAAGGAATGCAACTTGTTGTCCGGCTGTTTCTGGTGTTAATCCAACTTGTTCAGCTTTCTTTTGATCAATATCGATTTGCCATTCTTTCTTTGACTCTTCTAGATTTGTTTTTATTTTAGAAAGGCTGTCTATACTTTTAAGTTTTGTTTCAACGACATCAGCAGCTTTTTTTAAATTTGTTTCATTGTTTGCTGTCACGTTAAATTGCAAGCTGTTTCCACCGCCAGAACCAGAATAGCTTGCCTTTGTATAATCGAATTCGGCTGGTTTAAAGTCTGCCTGCCCTTTTTTTAGTTCTTTGATATATTGATCGATATCTGTTCCTTTTTTGAAGACTACAGCAATAGATGCAAGGTTATTTTTAGTTGAAAATCCAAACTGTGCATCTTCAGCACTGGAACCCATTCGTAAAATAACATCTTTTACATTGCTGTTAGAAAGTAATTTTTTTTCAAAATCAAAGGCTGTTTGCTTTCTAGATTCAAATTCGTAACTTGCTGGGAATGTCATCTGAATTGAAAGCATCGTGTCATCTTCTGATTTTATATTTGCTTTTGGTAGTAATACATAGGCAGCAATTGATCCCGCAAATAATAGGAAAGAAGAGAATAAAATAATAAACTTATGCGAAAGTGCCCATTTTAACATAGCTGTATACTTTCTTGAAGGTTTCGGTGTACGCTGCCTTGTTTTCTTCAGCAATAAAAATGCCATAAGTGGAACAACGGTTAAGGCCACCACTAGTGAAGAAAGTATAGAGTATACAACGGCTAATACCATAGGTAACATTAGCTTACCGATTGTACCTGACACAAGACCGATAGGTAAGAAGACAGCGACTGTTGTTAAAGTAGAGGAGGTAATTGCGACGGCTACCTCTTTTGTGGCGTCTAAAATGATGTCTTTTGAAAAATGTTCCTTTTGTAAGCGCCGAAAGATATTTTCAATGACAACAATACTATCGTCAACAAGTCGACCAACCGCTACCGCTAAGCCCCCGAGAGTTAAAATGTTTAATGTAACATGAGATTGATCAAGTAAAAATAGTGTTAGTAAAATAGATAACGGAATACTAACGACAGCGATAAGGGTTGTTCGAACGCTGCGTAAAAAGATTAAAATAATAAATGTCGCAGCAATGGCTCCTAAAATGACTTCTTTCCCCATACTCACAACTGCATTTTCAACTTGTTCGTGAGTAGAGGATATTAATTTAATTTTATAAGTATCGTTATATTCTTTGTTTATAGTTTTTATTTTTTTATCGATTTCTTTTCCGATTGCAACTGCATTTTTGCTAGGTTCTTTCATTATAACTAATCCAGTTCCTTCATCGCCATTTACATGTGTAACGGTATCAAAATGTTGTTTTATTTCTACTTGAGCTATATCTTGTAATTTGATTTGAGGTGTAAGTGACATGTTTTTTATTTCATCTACATTTTTGACATTTCCAATGACGCGGAGGCTGTGGTCTTCGTTATTGACAGTAACTTGACCAACTGGAGTGGAAGCTTCTTTTCCTTGTAAAGCGGCTAATACCTGCTGTGGTGTTACGTTTTTATTTTTCATTTCATTTGGATCTAATATGATAGATAACTCGGATGTTGATTTACCGTAATACATGACGTTAGCGACGCCGTCGATATTTTCAAGTTGCGGGATGATCTCTTCTTCAATCTGTTTTTCGTCTGCTTTTGTAAAACCATTCTGTTTTTGAACGGTAATTTGTGCAAGTGGAATCATAGAGGTATTAAGTTGGCTGACGACGGGTTTTGTAATCTCCTTTGGGAAATTTACGTTGTTGGTAATTTTCTCGACCTCGAGCGTGGCATCTTTCATATTAGCTTTAGATGTATACGTGATATCGATACGAGATAAACCTTCATAAGTAGAAGAAGTGATTGTATCGACGTGGTCCAAATTTCGAAACTTTTTCTCGAGCGGTTCAGTTACTTCTTTTGTCAATGTTTCAGCATCTAATCCTTGCGACATTGTAGTGACAGTTATTGCAGGGTTGTCGACACTAGGTAGAAATTCCATTGGTAATTTCGAACCAGAATAAACACCGAGTACAGAAATGAGTAAAACCATGATGATGATAGCGGCTCGGTTTTTTAATGAGAATTTTGTTAACCTCTCCATAAAAGTAATTCCTCCGTTTAAGTTGTTTTTTAGCCTACTTTGTTACTATATAACAAAATCTGGATTTTTTTCATTAATTAAATGTAAAAAAATTCTAAATTTATCCTTAAATAAGAAAATTGTGATGTGATGGTTATCTTGTAATAAGAGTTAGAGGGTGATGGATGGAAAGATAAATGAGAGATAACGAGTTAATCACTATTTGCAGTTCAATCATATTTTTATCCCAAAGTTCAGTAAGAGTAGGGAAGATAGGTCAGCGGGGAGATTAATAGCTTGTAAAATGAAGATTAGTGAAGAAATGTATTCTGTACGGACTAAAGTTTCAATTTATAAACATTCGGTATGCAGAAATATTTATCTGTAAATGAAATAAGGTTGTTTGATAAATAGGATGCTGATCCAGTAAATATGAAATAAGGGGACTTTTGTTAGGTAATAAACTTTTTTATATTTTTTTTTAAAAACACTTGTGATTTAAAAGTTAGGGTGGTATATTAATAAGCGTCGCTGATGCGGGACACGCAGAAAGCGAAAAAAGAAATTAAAAAACTTAGTTGACATCGAAAAACGAAGATGCTAACATAAGGAAGTCGCCAATCGGCGATGGACAAGTTCTTTGAAAACTGAACGAAACAAACAACGTGAAACGTCAATTTTTATTTTAGATGCTAGACAAACTAACTTTATTGGAGAGTTTGATCCTGGCTCAGGATGAACGCTGGCGGCGTGCCTAATACATGCAAGTCGAGCGAATGGATTAAGAGCTTGCTCTTATGAAGTTAGCGGCGGACGGGTGAGTAACACGTGGGTAACCTGCCCATAAGACTGGGATAACTCCGGGAAACCGGGGCTAATACCGGATAACATTTTGCGCTGCAT
>NZ_FNQA01000005.1:0-244574 GCF_900107445.1 Bacillus sp. 166amftsu
GGATGGCATTATCAAATGAAGAAATACCAACAAGCACTAAAAAAATACAAGGTTATCCAAAGTATGTCCCGTAAGGGAAACTGTTTGGACAATGCAGTCATAGAAAATTTCTTTGGCTTATTAAAGTCTGAATTACTCTACCTTAAAGAATTTGAAAGTATGGAACATTTTAAGGTAGAATTAGAGGATTATATTCATTATTACAACCACAAAAGAATTAAAGTAAAGTTAAATGGAATGAGTCCAGTACAATACCGGACTCATATCCAATCAGCCGCTTAATTTTTCTGTCTAACTTTTTGGGTTCATTTCATCCAGGACGTCTTTTTTTGTACTATAGTGTTTGTTTTAATGTGAATTTTCCTTGTTCTCCTAAAACTCCATCTGCAATATTGACAGCGTGATCACCGATACGCTCTAAATTACTTACCATATCAACAAAGATGATACTCGCATCACCAGAGCAACTACGTTCATTTAAGCGTAGTACGTGGCGTTTACGCAACACACGTTCCATTTGATCAATTTTACGTTCTTTTGTAAGGACTGTTTGTGCGAGTGCAGTGTCAAAGTTTGTTAAAGCGCCAATTGCATCTTGCAATGTTGAAGTTGTAAGTTCAAGCATTTCATTTAGTTCTGCCATTGCTTCATCTGATAGTGTTATGCGATTAGAAATTTGAGAGTCTACAAGCTCCACAACGTTTTCTACATGGTCTCCAATACGCTCAATATCTCCGACAACAGATGCTAAGGCTGAATGTTTTTCGGAATCCATTGGTGAAAGTGGTTTTTCAGAAAGTAATACTAAATAATCGGTAATTCTTCTATCTAAGTTGTTAATAGCACCTTCTAATTGAGCTGCCGTATTAGCATGTTTCTTTTCTTTTGTATTTAAAAATTGAGTTGCTTCTTTTAGTCCGTGTAATGAGAACTCTGCCATACGAATAATTTCTTTTTGCGCCTCTGTTAAGGCAATGGCAGGAGATTGTTCAATAAAGATTGGATTTAAGTGCTGTGGTTTAAAGTCAATTGCAGCATCTTCTCCGCGAATAATCTTTGTTACAATCCATGCTAACACTGCAATGAATGGGAATTGAATAATCGCATTCGTTACGTTAAATGTTCCATGAGCAAAAGCAATTGTCATTTCTGGATTTAAGTTTAACGATGTCTGGAAATATTGAATCAAATTTGTAAATGGTACTAATAAAATTGTAAAGATGATGGTACCAACTATGTTAAAGATAACGTGTACTAGTGCTGCGCGTCTTGCTGCAATAGAAGTACCAATCGCTGCTAATACAGCTGTAATTGTTGTTCCGATATTATCACCGAATAGTACAGGTAGAGCAGCTTTTAAATCGATTGCACCTTGGCCAAATAATTCTTGTAAGATCCCAATTGTTGCGCTTGAGCTTTGTACAATTAATGTAAAGACTGTACCTACGATAACCCCTAGGACTGGACTGTTACTCATACTAACAGTTAATTCTTGGAAAGATTCTAAAGAATGAAGAGGTTTCATACCTGTGCTCATTAATTCCAAACCGAAGAATAACATACCGAATCCGAAAACGACTTGTCCGAGAGATTGGACTTTTTTATTTTTAAAGAAGAATAGTAAGATTGCTCCAACTGCCATAATTGGAAGAGCATATTCTCCGATTTTAATTCCAATAATAAATGCTGTAACGGTCGTACCAATATTTGCCCCCATAATAACACCAATTGCCTGTCTTAGCGTCATAAATCCAGCACTTACAAGTCCAACTGTTAAAGCAGTTGTTCCTGAACTAGATTGAATGAGTACGGTAACTAACATACCTGCTAGTACGCCCATAAGTGGGTTAGTTGTAAAGCGATCAAGTATGTCGCGGAGGCGATCACCAGCTGCTTGTTGCAGTCCGTCCCCCATGTACTTAATCCCGAATAAGAAAATACCTAATCCACCAATAAACTGGAAGATCATGTCTTGAACATTAAATTCCACACATTTCACTCCTTAAATTTCATGTACGGTGTAATTATCAACTAAAATTTGAGGTACTGTAAACGATTTACTGATAAAATTAACACTAAATTTACAAAGGGGTTAAAAGTTTACATTTATTTAAAGAAACTCCTGGATTTAATTGGTTTTAATGTTGTATTTAGGATGTTTTTGTAAAGGAATACCATTAGATGTAAAGGCCCTTTGTATATGTTTTGGGTTAATGCTAGAGAAATATGAAACATAAATTATGTCTTGCAAAGTAATAGCATGAATATGTATCAGTAAACTCATTTCACTATTTGTAAAAAGTAGGCATTGTTCCTGACGAAAGAATTTCCATTTACAATTACGAATTTCATAACTGCTATTGTGAATTACAAGCAGCCGGTGTGATAAAACAACATATAAATATGGATATTTCTATATTTTTGTAAAATTGGTATAATGTGAGAGTGTTAAGGGGAGTAGAATAATAGATAGTTAAATAAAGATTGTATAATCTAGCTTAGAATTAAGTAGGGGGAAAAAGTAATGAAATATGGATCTACGGTTTTAATGATAATGTTTATCTTATGTGGGACTATTTTATCAGGCTGTAATTCTGAAAAGCAACAAGTTGATACGAAAATAGAGAAGGAAAAGGAAGAGAAGGAAAAGGAAAAGAAGGTTACAAAGGAAGATCAATTTGAAGAAGTTCCGGTGCAGGCATCTATTACTGCTAATGATCCAATGGAAATCGATTTGAAACATAAAATTGATCCAGGTACGGTGACACCTGAATCTGTTTATGTAATGGATGAAGAAAATGCGAAGGTAGATAGTAAGCTAAAAATAGATGGAACAAAGCTTATTATTGAATCTAAGGATAAAGAGAAAAAACAAGGTACATATACGGTATTTGTAACAAGTAAAGTGAGAAAAGCAGATGGTTCAGAAATAGGAAAACCGCTCAAAGTAGTTTTTAACGTGAAAGAGAGTCAAAAACAAAATACAACTGAGCAAACTGAAAAGAAAAATGAATCTGAACCGCAGGGAAATGTCCAAAAAGAAGTAGTACAAGTAAAAGACTTTACATCATACAATGGGAAATGGACAGATTCAGATGACTATTGTGGAAATGGGATTTTTGTTATACTCCAGTTTAGTGAAAAAAATGTAGCGAGAGTTCATTTAGGTGCACAAATGCATGGTCAAAAGTCGAGAGATTGTGCAAATGCGAGACCGGATGGGGCAAAGGGAGGAGCTATTGTTACCTTTGATAATAATGGCGTTGGAACATTTACATTTACAAATCTAAGAAGTAATGTATTGCAAGAGGGAACGATTCAATTAGCTGGAAATAAAGTACTGTTAACGACGAAAATATTGGCTCCTGGAGAAAATGGGTCTGAGACTTATTTTGGAGACAATGTAACAACAAATTTAAAGTATCATCGTGATAAATAAGAGTTAGAAAAGGCTGCTGGGTCATCCAGCAGCCTTTTCATTTTTTTTATCCATCTGTTTTTGCTTTCGTACATTTGTAATGTAAATAAACAGAAACGTGATAAGTAACACAGAGGAATAACGATAGACAGTTGCATAGTCTGTAAAGTGTGCGATGAATCCGAAGATAATAGCACCTGCTCCAATGCCAAGGTCAAATGCAGAAAAGAATGTTGCAGTAGCAACGCCGCGGCGATGCGGAGCTACACGGTCAATCATCCATGCTTGTAAGGCGGGCTGTATGGCGCCGAATCCACTTCCGTAACAGCTTGCTGCAATAATTAAACTTGGTATTGTTGTTGTATATGATAATAGGATAATACCTGCAAATGTTAAGATAACACCAGGAATAATCACAAATGTATGGCCCTTTACATCGTATAACCTTCCGGAGAAGGGACGTGTTACTGCGATGGCAAGAGCGTTAAATAAGAAGAAAAGGCTAATATCAGCGATACCGACTTGCGCTGCGAATAACGTGATAAAGCTCCCAATTCCTCCGTACATTAATGTAATACATAGTATTAATAATGAAGGAAGTAAAGCTTTCCTTTCGATAAATCCATCTAAAAACGTTTCGTGTGTTTCTGGAATTGGTTTTTCAGTTGCTTGAATTTTGAGTAACTTTGTTAATATTAATGAAATTATTGTGCAAGATAGCGCACATAAAAAAAGAATCGTAAAGCTATAAGTCTGCATGAGCCAGAGTCCGATAAGAGGACCAAGTGCCATCGCGATCGTTCCAGAGAGGCCGAAATATCCCATACCCTCGCCACGGCGTGCTGCAGGAATTAAGTAAGAGACTACAGTCCCATATGTGGTTGTTGTAATACCAAAACCAGCTCCGTGTAAAATGCGAACAGCAAGAAGAAGGAAGACAGTGGAGGCAAATAGGTAGCTGCCCATCGCTAGTAAACAAATTGCAGTACCAGTCATTAAAATAAGCTTTTTACTGAATTTTTGTAGTGCATTTCCAGTGAGTGGCCGAATAATTAAAGCTGCCACAGTAAACATTCCAACAACAAATCCGATGTTTGAACTTGTACCACCAATTTCTTTCACATAAACAGGTAATGTTGGAATTAACATTTGAAAACCTAAAAACATACATAAGTTTGTTAAGATGAGCGCCATAAATTCTTTTGTCCATAATGGTTCTCGTTTTACGAGTGCTGCTTCTCCCATATATTCATCCCCTAAATATTTTTCTCTCTTCTTTTGAGTATATGTAGTGGCCAATCGAACAGTCAAGAAAGGTGAATCGAAATGAAATAACAATTTTGAGACCAAAAAATTTACAAATTTGTGTAATCACTACACAAATTGCTGCAAAAAAGGTAAAGTATAGATGTATAGTCTGCTAGTTGTTATGATTGATAGAGATGTTTTTTCTAAAAAGAAATCTGATTCAAATAAATAGTGAAGTAGATGGGGGTTTCTACTATTTTACTATTCATATTTGAAAGGGTTTACAAAATGATGAAGAAGAAAGAGGCGTATATGCATGAGACGATTAGGTATTTCTATTTATCCAGAACATTCTACAGTAGAGAAAGATAAGGAATATTTAACATTAGCACATCGATATGGTTTTACACGTGTGTTTACATGTTTATTATCAGTAGATGGGGAAAAAGAGAAAATTGTTAAAGAGTTTAAAGAAACGATTTCGTATGCGAATGAATTAGGTTTCCAAGTACTTGTTGATATTAGTCCGGCCGTTTTTGAACAGCTTGATATTTCTTACAACGATCTTTCATTCTTCAGTAAATTAGGTGCATATGGTATTCGTCTAGATGTTGGTTTCTCAGGATTAGAAGAATCTATTATGACATATAGCCCGTATGGATTGAAAATTGAGATTAATATGAGTAACGGTACGAAATATGTTGATAATATTATGAGCCATCGTCCGAACCGTGAAAATTTAATTGGTTGTCATAATTTTTATCCGCATCGTTATTCGGGCATTTCTTATGATCACTTTATAAAATGCTCAAAACAATTTAAAGATTACGGCATGAGAACTGCTGCTTTTATTACATCATTTGATGCGACATATGGTCCATGGCCGGTAACAGAAGGTTTATGTACACTTGAACAACATCGTGAATTGCCGATGACAACGCAGGCAAAACATTTATTTGCAACAGAATTAATTGATGATGTAATCATTGCGAATGCATATGCATCAGAAGAAGAATTAAAAGCGCTCGGAGAAGTAAATAAAGAAAAGCAAACGTTTGATATAGAGATTTATGAAACAACAACAGAATTAGAAAGAAAGATCATATTAGAAGAACCACATTTTTACCGCGGGGATGTGTCTGAATATATGATTCGTTCAACACAAAGCCGTGTGAAATATAAAAAAGAAGAGTTTAAACCGCATAACACAAGAGCGATTAAACGTGGTGACATTCTTATCGATAACGAACAATATGGTCAATATAAAGGAGAATTACAGATTGCTTTAAAAGATATGGTAAACACAGGGAAGACAAATGTAGTTGGCCGTGTAGTAGAGGAGGAAATCTTCTTATTGGATTATTTACAGGCTTGGGATAAGTTTGGATTTGTGTTAAAAAAATAATCCCTATCAATATGAATTTTTTGAATTAAAAAAGGTTGCCCTCCTATTATAAGGCAACCTTTTTCGCTTATTCATATCGTAAACATTCAATCGGATCAAGTTTCGCAGCTTTGTTAGCTGGCAGTAACCCGAATAGAATACCAATTAACATAGATAATGCTACTGAAATTAAACCTAATTTTATGGAAACAACAAGTGGCCATCCCGCGAAAATTGCGACAATCCAAGCGAAGAAAATACCGAGCATAAATCCAATGAATCCGCCTAATGCTGTTAAAATACAAGATTCAATTAGGAATTGCATCAATACTTTTCCGCGCGTTGCACCAAGTGCTTTACGGATACCAATTTCACGCGTACGTTCTGTTACAGAAACGAGCATGATATTCATAACACCAATACCACCAACTAAAAGTGAAATTGCTGCAATACCACCGAATACACTTTTTAATATACCTGTGAAGTTATCAATCTCTTTTAATACTTCTTGTGGATCTGGTACTTTAAATTTTCCTGTGTGCTCTGGTTTTTTCGCATCATTTAATGATTTTACAACTGCATCCTGCACAGCTCCCTTATCTTGACCTGGAGCAATTTTTACTGTTAAGCTGTCATAATTATTTTTCCCAAATAGAACAGGCCAGTTTTCAGCAGAGATGATACCTTCTTTAAACTCCATACCACCCATCGTTTCTTTTATAGAATATACACCGATTACTTTGTAAGGCGTACCTTTTATATCAATATATAAGTTTGGTTCCCATGAAGAGAACAATTTATCGAATGCATCTTTATTTAGTACAATGGCATGCTTTGGTTTATCTAAATCAGCAGCTGTTAAAAATCTGCCATGCTCAAGCTTAAATTTAGAAGCATCTTCAAAATAATCACCTTTCGCGCCAATTATATCAATATCTAATTCTTTTTTTCCGGCATATACTTTCTCTTTTCCTCTAACGTCAGGGTATACATCTTGAACACCAGGGATTTTTGAAACATTGTCATACATGCTTGCTGATATTTTTCCATCCATATCAGCATAATCTTCTGTTGTATAGTTTACTGAAAATTGATCCGTCTTTTCTTTCCCGATTTGTTCACGGAACTTTGCGTTTGTTCCGTCTCCAATAGAGATGATTGTAATAATCGCACTAACCCCGATAATAATCCCAAGCATCGTTAAAATAGAACGCATTTTATGAGCGAAGATAGAGGAAAGGGCCATGCGTATATTTTCACTTGTGTTCAAAATTAACCTCTCCAATCTTGGACGATATTTCCGTCACGAATTACAATTTGGCGTGCTGCCGCTTCCCCAATTTCTCGATCATGGGTAATCATAATGATTGTTGAGCCTTGTTTATTTAATTCGTAAAAGAGGTCCATAATTTGTTTACTTGTCTTTGTATCAAGTGCACCAGTTGGTTCGTCGGCTAAAATGAATTTTGGATTATTTACAATTGCGCGAGCAACGGCAACACGCTGCTTTTGCCCACCAGATAGTTCATTTGGTAAATGGGTTGCACGATCTGCTAGACCTACTTTTGTTAGTGCAGCTAGCGCACGCTCGCGGCGTTCCTTTTTGTCTACTCCAGCGTAGATAAGTGGTAACTCTACATTTTGCAGTGCATTGAGACGAGGAAGCAGCATAAAGTTTTGGAATACAAATCCGATTTCCTTATTCCGAATATGGGCTAACTCCGTTTCAGACATGTTTGAAATGTTTTGTCCAGCTAATGAATAAGTTCCGTTTGTCGGCTTATCTAAGCACCCGATAATATTCATTAATGTTGATTTACCAGACCCAGATGGCCCCATGATAGAAGTGAATTCTCCCTGGTTTAGCGTTACATCAATACCATGCAGAATTTCAACTGTTTCTTCACCGTTTTGAAAGGATTTCGTGATGCCTCTTAAATCAATCATTGGGCATTAACCTCCATACCATCCTTTAAGTCTTTTTCAGGTTTAGAGATGATTTGGTCACCTGTTTTCACGCCGGACACTTTTGCTTCGCTATCTGTTTCGAATTCAACAGTTACTGCTTGTTCTTTTGCTTTTCCATCTTTCACGATGAATACAACATTTTTATCGCCTTTTTTCACAATGCTGCTTTTTGGAACAACTGTACCAGTTGCTTCACCTGATTTACTTGTTACGTATACGTGGAATCCAGTTTGCAATTCTTCATTATTATCTAATGTAACAATAAATTGATAGTTAGATACTGTCTTGTTTTCATCCATGCTCTTTACTGGTGTTGTACCGATTTCAGTGACTTTACCAGTCCATGTTTTTCCAGGGACAGTTTTTGATGTAACGGTTACTTCTTGCCCAACTTTAACGTGAGCTAATTCGTATTCTGATAGCTGACCTTTTACTTTTAGAGGACCAGCAGTGCGAAGGGTAATGCCGCTCATACCAGTTTTTTCATCTGCATTTTTTGTAATATCTTCAATTACGCCATCGGCAGGACTTGTTACAGAAAGAGTATTTAGTTTTTCATTGCTTGCTTGAATCATTTGCGTTGCTTTTTCAACTTCAAATTTTTTCATTTCAAGCTGAGATTCAAGTTGCCCGATTTCAGTTTCAGTTGCTTTTAACAATTCCCCTGGTGAACCGGCATTTTTATCTTTTTGCAGCTTTTGTTTTGCTGCATTTAGTTGTTTGTTTAGTAATTCCACTTCTTTATTAGCCATTTTTTTTTGCATTTCTGCTTCTGTTACACCTAATTTTATAGCAGGATCATTATATTTAAAGAGTAGCTGCCCTTTTTTTACTTCATCGCCCTTTTTAACAGATAGCTCATACGTACCTTTTGATGGGTCAAATGCGATTGTTTCTATTCCATTCGGAATGACTTCGCCGCCAAATTTTTGTGCATTTTCAATCTGCTTTTCTGTTACTTTATAACTGCTGTATGCCATAGCTACGTCAGAACCACCGCCAGCAAAAGCAAAATATGAACCTGCGGCAATTCCAATTGTTATTAAACCAGTAATGATTACTTTATTTTTCTTTTTCATTTATTTATCACCTTTTCGCTCGTTTTGGTATCTACTTTTAGTATAGAAGAGAAGGGGAATATGACAAATCTTTTTAGCTTACAATAACATTACAGTTTTGTAAGGTTTACAGATTAATAAAAATTAGGCTGAGATTGTATGGGATAAGCGAGGTTTGTTTTGTAAGTAAGCAAATTCATTGACGAGCCTTTTCTTTCTTACAATAATATTGTATGAAGGAAAGGAGGGAGAAAAATGGAAACTTATTTTCGAGCAGTTCCATTAGAACCGTTTGTTCCATACTCAAAACAACATGTTATTATACTTCTTCTTATCGGTATAGGAGTGTATTTTCTATATCATTTTCAAGATCTACTTCGTCAAGAGAAATGGAATAAGATGGTTCGCTATGCGATAGCTTTTTTATTCATTGGAAGTGAAATCGGGCTTGATGTATGGCAAGTGAAGGCTGGGATTTTTCAGTTGAGTACATCATTACCATTTGAACTATGCACGATTAGCTTACTATTAGCAACAATGATGGTTATTACAAAAAGTTATAAAATATACGAAATCGTCTTTTTTACGGGGATCATTGGTGCATCACAAGCAATCTTAACGCCAAACTTACAGTATGCTTTCCCGCATTTTCGCTTCATAGAATTTTTCATTGCACATGTATTATTAATATGGGCGCCGCTCTTTATGACATGGGTAGAAGGATATAGGCCGACTTTTCACTCAATCAAGCGTACGATGATTTTTTTAAATCTATTAATTCCAATCGTTTCGTTTGTGAATTATGAAACCGGTGGCAATTATATGTTTTTAACACATAAACCTGAAACAGCTTCATTACTTGATATGTTAGGACCGCATCCATACTATATTATTTCATTAGAAATTGTTGCGTTTATAGGCTGTTTACTTTTGTATATGCCATTTGCTAGCAATGAAAAACGGATACAAAAAGAATCACTAGAATCTTAATCTAGCGATTCTTTTTTTGTATAGAAAATATTTACAATTCTGAAAATTATTTATAAAATAGAACAGAATATAAATAGAATGGAAATTTGTATAGAGAGAAGGGGAAAAATGGTAAGAAAGGTCGTTTCAAATGGGGTAGATATTACAGTGCAATTGATCCTTTCCATTATAGGAATCATTTGTTTAGGTGCTCTTCCAAAATTATTTGAAGGATTGCATATTAACTTTTCACAGTATGTACAGGCTGTAAAGATGTTAGCTATCAAACTGATAGATCTTCCAAACTTAACATATGGGATGAATAAACCGTTATTTCCGCAACTATTCGTCCATTATAAAGAAACGATGGTTATTTTTTTAGCTTCATTTTTTATTTCTCTATGTATGGCTTTTGGTATTGTTTATATCATAATTAGAAGTCGTCCGCACATACAAAATCGTATCAAATCATTTCTTCTTTTTCTTGAGTCTATTCCAGACATTCTTCTTATTATTGGATCACAAATTATTGTCGTATGGTTTTTTCAAAAGACAGGTTTTTTACCGGTGAAAATTGCCGCACTAGGGGGAGAATCAATTCGGGGCTTACCGATTATTTGTTTAAGTATCCCAACTACGATTATGTTTATAAAGTTATTATTGCTTCGCTTTGAAACAGAATTAGAAAAAGACTATGTTTTATTTGCGAAGGCAAAAGGATTGGAACGTTTTTATATTTTAAATCATCATGTTGTACGAAATGTATTGCTTAGTACACTGTTTTTTGCGAAAACGAATATTTGGTTCATGTTATCGAATTTATATATTATCGAATGGCTTTTTAATACGCACGGTATTTTTATATTCATTAAAGACTATCCAGCGATTGAGATGTTTACAATCGGTGTTTTACTTATTTACATCCCAATTTTTATTTTATTTAAGTCGTTTCATTACTTCGTTCCGGATGCGATGAAAGAGAGGGCGTAAGAGATGTGGAAATATATAAAGCGTGATAGAAGGTTTTGGATCAGTAGTTTATTTCTCATTGTATTAGTTCTCGTAAGCATTGGAAATACGATATGGAATGATGGACAGATTCGGCAAGTATCTTTGCAGTATGATGCACAAGGAAATCCAGAAGTGCCACCATTTTCGCCTTCATTGCAGTTTTTACTTGGAACAGATCGAAAAGGTTATGATCTTTTAAATTTAGTTATTGAGGGTGCAAAATGGACGATTGGTATATCTGCTTTTATTGCTATCATGCGTATGATAATAGGTGTGTTTTTTGGCATAATATTAGGAACTTATATAAAAAGAGGCTTTTCAAAAATTGAAGCTTTTTTTGATAGTTTTACAGTAATTCCAACGGTCATGATTGCATATTTTTTACTTCGGTTTGCGACTAGCTTTGCAAATGGAGCAGAAACATCAAGTTTTTTTGAGAGAGCATCATTTCAAGTCATACTGTTTATTGTGCTTGCAATTCCTACAATTTCTCTCTATATTGCGAATGAAGTGCGGAAATTACAAAAGGAAGAGTTTATAGATGCTGCTCGTATACTAGGAGGAAGTAAGCGGCATATTGTTGTGAAACATGTGTTTCCGCACTTATATATGACGTTTGTACTTGTATTTATGCAGCAGTTTATTCAAACACTGATTCTTTTTCTTCATTTAGGATTACTTGAAGTATTTTTTGGAGGGACGGTACAGTTTGGTGGAATGGATAAAGAACTAGATTCTTATACACATGAATGGTCAGGTTTAATAGGTGTCTATTTTAGATCCCTAACAGTGCATCCGTGGATTCCACTCGTACCGATTACTTTCTTTGGACTTACTATTTTTTCAGGGAATATGATTGCACGAAGTATAGAGGATGCAATCGCGAAAGTAAGAGTAGGTGAAAGGAAAAAACAAGAAGGAGTAAAAGAGGTGCAGCAGGTTTCACTTCCTAAAGAAGAGTTATTTACATTTAAACATACGATGTAAAAGAAAAGAAGCAAGCACTTGTTAGAATGCTTGCTTCTTTTTCTATTTCGTAGAAACTTTACCTTCTGTTTGTGTTTGCGGGATAAAGTATCCTACAATACCTCCAATAATTGCTGGGACGACCCAACCAATCCCTAATTTGTAAAAAGGAATTGTACTTGCAATAGATGTAATCGCATGTGGCATCATTCCCACATTATCAAGCGCGTGAATACAGCTAATGATGAATGCAGCAATCATTGCACCGATGTATACAGATGGTTTACGTTTCGTATATTTATCAATAAATGATACAAAAATTAAGATGATTGTAATTGGATAAAGAATGATTAACACAGGTAACGTAATTTTGATTAATAAGCTGAGTCCTAGGTTTGAAACGATAAAGCTAAAAATACAAACATATAAGACAAGCTTTTTATAAGAAACATTGGTTAATACATTTGTGAAATAATTGGCAAATGCACTAACTACACCAATAGCTGTCGTTAAGCAAGCAAATATAATGGCGATGCTTAGCAGAATATTACCGCTTGTCCCAAATAATTGGTACATAATAGTTGCTAATAGCTGTCCACCATTTTCAAATTGTCCTAAATTCCCATTTGATGCTCCGATATATCCAAGTAAGAAATAAACGATTGTTAAGAAGAAAGCAGCAATACTTCCGCAAAGAATTGTGTATTTTGCAATAGATTTTTTTTCCTCAACACCATTTTGACGAATCGCATTTACGACAATTGTCGATAAAACGAGAGCACCAATCGCATCTAATGTTAAGAATCCTTCTAAAAACCCTTTGAAAAATGGAATTTCTTTATAGTCGCCCACAGGGGGGATAGGTGTTCCCGCTGGAGACAGAATTGCTTTTGTTGCCATAACTGCAATAATTCCAAGTAAGATTGGTGTTAATATTTTTCCAATATGATCAACTAATTTGGATGGGTTTAATGATAAGAAGTAAACAATCGTAAAGAAAATAAGGCTAAACAGTAACATGGAATACCATTGGTCCTGGAAAAGTGGTGCGATTCCAATTTCATAAGAAACAGATCCAGTTCGTGGAATAACAAATAGTGGGCCAATTGAAAGGTAGATAATAATAGCTAGTACTGCTGCGAATTTTGGATGAACACGGCTCGCTAAGTTGTTAAAGCTACCGCCTGCAAGGGCAACAGCAACGATTGCTAATAACGATAAACCAACATCTGTAATGACAAATCCTGAAATAGAAACCCACATGTTTTCTCCTGAAGAAAGCCCAAGAAGTGGTGGGAAAATCATATTACCAGCGCCGAAAAAAACTGCAAATAGCAATAAGCTAATGGAGAGAATTTGTGATGGTTTTAAAGTTGTACGCATGTATAGAAAAGCCTCCTAAGAATCTTTTTTTGTCGAAAATTCAAATAATTTGTCGAGTAACTGTTTTAATTTTAATCGTCTGATGACTAGAAAGCAACAGGGAATTTTAAAAAAAATTAAAAATAATGCGTTAAGTTGGATAATTATACGTTTATCCCGCTATGTGAGAGCAGTAATCTTCCTATTTCAATATTCATAGAGAACATTGTCCAGTTCCAGTGGCTAGAATGTTCGGTGGCTTCGCTTCTTCCTGCGAGGTAAAAAACACCTCTACGTTAGAAGCTCCATCCCCTCACATTCTGGACGAGCCACTTCCACTTTTCTTTAAGAGGGTAGGTGGGAGATGATTTTTTGTGAAATTCCGATGGGTACTGATTAATTCAAGTTTCGCTTTATATTTTTCTCATTTAAGGTGGCATACTACGTGTAAAGCTGTTTTGGATTAAGAAAGTAAAACTTTAACTAGTGAGGGGATTTTGTCTAGTTTCTTTTTCTAAATGATGATGTGAAGGTGTCACTGTCTGCGAATAGCGCGATAAAAATGTGTGAAATAAAGAAAGGTGACAGAGTATGGATTATGTAGAAATTTTTATTGAACTGCTATTTGGGTATGTTGTGTTATTTTTTGTCGTTAAAATCCTTGGGAAAACGCAAATAAGTCAAATTACACCATTTGATTTTATTTCAGCACTCGTTTTAGGGAATTTTTTAGGGGATGCTATTTATAATAAAGATGCCCATATAGGAAGGATTATCTTTTCCGTTATTGTGTGGGGAGCTTTCATATTAACTACAGAAATTATTACGCAAAAATGGAGAAAAGCTCGTTTATTCCTTGAGGGAAAACCATCTATTTTAATTGCAAATGGAAAGTTAGATTGGACCGAAATGAAGAAAAATCGTTTGGATGTTGATCAACTTCAGCATTTGCTTCGTGCAAAGGATATATTTTCTTTGCAAGATGTAGCGTTCGCAGTTTTAGAAAATGATGGATCGATAAGTGTGATGAAAAAATATGATGTAGATATGCCAACAAGAAAAGATTTGAAAATAAAAGGGAAGGAAAATGTATTGCCGATCCTTCTTATTAGCGACGGGGAGCTTATTACATACAATTTAAAAAAGTTTGGGTTACATGAAGTATGGCTGCAAAAAGAGCTAAAGAAGCAGAAAACAGATTTGAAAGAAGTATGTTATGCGGAATGGAGTAAAGGAGGGAGTCTTTATATTCAAAAATATTAGTAGGGAACGTGCACATACTGTTTTGGTATGTGCACAAAATAGTTAAAAATATATTTTCTTATCGCGTTCTTCTTTCAAAATTTCAACAGCTTCGCGGAAACGTTGGGAATGAACGATTTCGCGCTCACGTAAAAAACGAAGACTATCATTTATGTCAGGGTCATCTGATAAATTGATGAGCCATTGATATGTTGCTCTTGCTTTTTCTTCTGCAGCAATATCTTCATATAAATCTGCAATTGGATCCCCTTTTGCTTGTATGTATGTGGCTGTAAATGGAACGCCGCCTGCATTGTGATAAAATAGTGCACTATCATGATTGGCGTACTGAGCATCCAGCCCAGCGGCTTTCATCTGTTCTGGGGTCGCGTCTTTTGTTAATTTATAAATCATTGTTGCAATCATTTCAAGATGAGCAAATTCTTCTGTGCCGATATCTGTTAGTAAACCGACTACTTTATCAGGAATGGTATAGCGCTGGTTTAAATAACGAAGAGCAGCTGCTAATTCGCCATCTGCGCCGCCATACTGTTCAACTAATAATTTAGCAAGTGCTGGATTACAAGTACTTACTTTCACAGGGTACTGCAATTTTTTTTCATATATCCACATATTTTATCTCCTTTATCCCGCTATTTATGGAGAGTAATACTCCGATCTTAAAATTTAGCAAAAGAAAAAAGTTAGGTGAAGATTGATTATGAGTGGGGGATAAAACCCCCACTGATTCGATTTTCACTTCATATTTGCCATGGCCATGGACCTTTGCTCCATTCCCACGGTGCTTTAGAATAACTATTACCAAATTGTTGAAGTGGACCATACTTTTCCTCAATCTTTTGCTTTTGCAACCTTCTTTTATAGGAAAAATCATTAAATTGATTGATAGCTGTAACATCATCTGGATGAGTATCTAAATAAAGCGTGAGTTCGACTAATACAAAATCGAGTTCTTGCAGCTCTTCTATCCACTTATAATATTCATCTGGCAATGTTTGAGCCACGGATTCTCTCACCTTCCTTTCTTATAAGGGTTTTCATAAAAATCATAGAAAGCAGGCCACAAAGTGCCCTTTCTTAACGCTTCGTTAGGCGGGAATTGAGGTAAGTTTGGTGGCTGGAATCCCATATATAAATGAGGAGGAGTTGAATAAAATTTCTTTCCAATAGGCGGACAAGGATCGTTTGGGCCATGGTAAGGTGTGAAAGATTTCATAAATTTGTCCATAATATAAGCCTCCTTTACAAGTGAAATATTCATCACTATGTATTGTATTCAGACATAATTGTCATTTATGACTCATATAGAAAAACTAGTAGGGACAAGGGGGAGGTATATGTGGAGACGATTACAAATAACATTGTATTAGAAGTGAGGAATTTAAAGGAAACCTTATACTTTTATGAAGGGGTTTTAGGGTTTAAACCGAGTAGATACCGTCCGCAATTACATGTGCCTGGTGTTTGGTATGATGTTGATGCAACGAGAATTTGCTTCGTTTTAAATCGAGACAAAGATCAGGCTGTCGGCAGGGCATTATCTTCTTATATAAATGTTAATTTGCCATTTGACGATATAGAAAAGGTGCGGAAAAAACTAGAATTCTATTGTGTGTCATTTGAAGAATTAAAGGGATGTAACACGGAGAGAAGGGGGATGGTTGTGCATGATCCTGATGGGTATAGAATTTTAATTGAGCCGAGAGTGTAAGTAAGGAGGAGTTAATGGGATGAATAGCACGTATGAAGAAAATGCATTGTTTGAACATAAATTTTGGCTAAAGGTTCTTGGAGATCACGCCCAGTTTCTTTTAGATGCTTTAGCTCCAAATGAGAAAGAAGATATTCAAAAAGCGATGTATTTTGTCCAAATATTTGATAGGTTCCTCAGCGATATCCATACAGTAAATTTAATTGCATTTGCGAAAGATGCACATGAAGCGGCAGAGGGAATTAGGAAATTTAAGCTGGGTATTATACAAAAGCAGCTAGAAGGAAAAATCAAAATTCACTTTACACCAACTTTTCTTAACCATATGGTGAACGAAGTGGAAGAGTATATAACTGTGTTAGAGTATTTAATGAAAGGAGAAGTGCCACCTATTTTTCATGAGTTACATTATCATCTCGTTTGGCTAACGGATGCAGCTGGGCATGCAGGTTCCATTTCAGGTGGGCTAGATCTTGTAGAAAAACGACTGAAAGAGAAATGCGAGAAATATGAAAAGCACTTTGAACAATTTTACTTGAAAGCTGTGGAAATGACGGGTTACTTACGGACAGAACTACACTCTTTTCCAGCCCTAAAGAAATTTACCAAAGATGTTTCATTGGAATTGAAATTATTTTCTCATTTTCTTCACGAGCTAGAGGAATTGGGAATATCTAATCAAGTATTAAGCATCATCTCTGCAAGAATGGCAGACCATATGGCAAGGGAAGAATGTTATTATTTATTGAAACTGGCACAAGCTTCTGGCTTAGAGACGCCAAAGTGTAATCCACTTTAATTCATACTAATAAAAATTCGCAGAGATGTGGACTTTTATATGGTATTTTTGTTTTTTTAGGAGATGCTAGAAAGGAATTTATAGAAGGGAGGAATAGGAATGCAATTAGCAACGCATGAATTACGGGACTTAAGTGAACTGATAGCAGGAGACTATAACACAATTAATACGATGTCTACATATATACAGCAAGCACAGGATACGGAGTTGAAACAAATGTTACAGAAGCATCTTCCTCTTCATGTGCAAGATTATAATTTGAAGGTGGAATTTATACAAAGTGAGTCACCTCCCAATATATCAAAGTTTCAGCCGTCTAAATTAAAACCAGTATTAGCTTCTTATACAGAGTCACCTTCACAACAATATTCCCCCGTTACACCAAGCGTGGCTGCGCAGCCTCCTAATGATCGGTCAATCGCACTTGGATATTTACTGAATCAAAAGTCGTCTGCGTTTAATTGTGCAGGTTCTTTATTAGAGTGTGCGAATCCAGAGCTAAGAACGCTTTTAGAAAATACCTTCTTAAACAGTAGTCATCATGCTTATGATATTTGGCAGTATATGGTGAAAAAAGGATATTATCAACTATCGCCAGCACCAAGTTCTGAAAGGCAAGCCATAGCAAGTATGTATCAGCCACTTCATGAAGGATAACTGAAAAAGATTGACAAGTTCTAGCAAATATTTTAAGGTAATTTTATAAGATTGCGTATATAAAGGGGAGTAACTTATCACAATAAAGTCGTCATTACAGGGAGAAACCCTCGGCTTTATTGGCAACATCTTTGTTGTTAGTGAGACCTTTACCAGCAATGGTAAAGGCCCCTTATTGTCTTTTTTAGGACCTTTACTATATTTGGTAAAGGTCCTTTTTGTATGCAGAAAAGGAGAGGTGAAAAGTGAAAAAGTTTATAAACCGATTTCGATTTATGCTTCATCTTCGCCAGTTTGGTCCATTTCTATATGACTTTTTTACATCAAAAGAAGTCGCAGTGCAGAAGAAAATCCTATCCATTGCTTTATTAATCGGGTATGTCATGTTTCCATTTGATCTTATCCCTGATTTTTTACTATTCTTTGGTGTATTAGATGATATTGCTGTTGTCTTATTTATTTTGCAGCGAATTGTGAAAATGGCGCCGAAGCACTTACAAGAAAAATATAATTTAAATAAAGGATAGGAGTTAATAAATGGAGCAGTTTATTTTAGATGTAATTGATTATTTAAAGCAGTTTTCTTATTTTGGTGTCATTCTAGCATTAACATTTGAGTTTATTCCAGCAGAAATTGTGCTGCCGCTTGTGGGGTATTGGGTATATGAAGGAGATATGAACTTTTGGCTTGCGGTATTAGCTGGAACGGTCGGAGGAACGACGGGGCCTCTAACACTATATGCACTCGGTTATTATGGTGGTCGACCGTTATTACTGAAATATGGGAAATACTTTTTTATTAAGAAAGAACAGATTCAAAAAGCAGATCATTTCTTTGAAAAATATGGACCAGCTGTGGCGTTTCTTGGACGTTTTGTTCCAGGAGTTCGTACGCTCATTTCAGTGCCATGTGGGATGGCGAAAATGAACATTTGGCAATTTAGCATATATACATTTGTGGCGATGTTACCGCTCACGACAATTTATATATATGTAGGATTGAAATTAGGACCTCACTGGAAAAACGCAGGTGCAATGGTCGAACAATATACGTTACCGATACTAGGAGTTGTTTGTCTCATTGTAATAGGAATATTCATTTTCAAGTTTGTGAAAAAGAGAAATAAAGCGGAATCTATGTAAAAGATGATGAGACGATTTAATGCCTGTTCTAGATTATAGATCTAAATCCTTTTGTATTCCATGCAGGACTAATCAACATCATATCTACTATTTAGTTTCATATATGTGTAAATGGGACAACAAATAAAGAAGAGGCAACAATTAATCGTCGTGATTTCTATAAGAATTCTTGGACAAGCTTTTTTTTCATAGTAAGAGTTCATATTGTCTATTGTGGAAAAATTGATGAGTTGTGCCGAATCGCCGATATATAGAGTGATTCCGCTGATATATGAATTCGTGTTAGAATAAAAGTAGATAAAACATTAAGGGAGCGAATATTTTGGAACAGAAAAAGCTAAAAAGAATTCTTGAGTATGTATGGACTGCAGTTGTGCTCCTTGTTGGATATTATTTTTTGAAAGACAAAAGCATCTGGATTCTATTTTTAATGACTTTTTTATTAGCAGGCTTAGGAACGTTGTTTATTAACTTTTTCTTTGATAGCTTAAATGTATGGAGAAAGAAAAAGAAAGAAGCAAAATAGTAAAGGGGAATGAGTATGCGAACATAGAAGCTTGTGTATCAATTGGTTTACAGCTTGCATCAGCATATTTTTCATTCTACAAACGTTACTAGAAAAACCTCGAATGTAAAACAGCTCGCCTCTAATATGGCGAGCTGTTTTTTCATGCTTCTTTTTGTTCACTATTATTTTCTTTAGTCAGTAAATGGCTATTGCGTCTAGAATAGAAGAAATATACACATAGTCCAATAACAAGCCAAACAGCAAAACTTTTCCACGTTGTTGCGGAAAGGTTAATCATTAAATAGAGACAACAGCAAATTGCAACGATTGGTAATATCGGTACGAATGGAGTTCGGAATCCTCGCTTTAAATTTGGATGTGTTTTCCGCAAAATGAGTACAGCACAGCTAACAAATATAAAGGCAGTTAATGTGCCAATATTGACTAAATTTGCAAGTAGATGTAGATCTAATAGACCCGCTAATAAAGCAGCTACAATTCCAGTAATCCATGTATTTAATAAAGGAATTTTCACTCGTTGATTCACATGAGATAATGCTTTTGGAAGTAGCCCGTCACGGCTCATTGCATAAGAAACACGAACTTGTCCGTACATAACGACTAAAAGAACAGTTGTCATTCCTGTCATTGCACCGACAGCTAATAACCCAGCGATCGTATCTTCACCAACAAAATGAAGAGCGAAAGCAACTGGATCTGAAACATCTAGTTGTGTATAAGGAACCATTCCAGTTAAAACAAAGGATACAATCATATATAGTGCCGTACAAATTAGAAGGGAACCGATAATTCCAATGGGTAAATCTCGCTGCGGTTTTTTCGTTTCTTCAGCAGCAGTTGCAATGGCATCAAATCCTAGAAAAGCAAAAAATACGGTTGCTGCACCTGTAATAATTCCATCATATCCAAATGGTAAAAATGGTGTCCAATTTTCAGGTTTGACGTACTTTGCACCTGCTACGATAAACGCGATGATAACTGCCAATTTAACTAATACCATAATATTATTAATGCGAGCACTTTCGCGTACACCGAAGCTAAGAAGGAGTGTAATCAAAAGTAAAATACATACGGCTGGTAAGTCGATTATTCCGCCTTTTCCCGTCCCGGGGGCCGAGGCGATAATGGCAGGTAGATGAATATTAAATCCGGAAAGTAACGATTGTAAATACCCTGACCATCCTACGGCTACTGCTGCAACTGCTAGTAGGTATTCAAGCATTAAACACCAACCGACGATAAAAGCAACAATTTCTCCAACTGTCATATATGCGTATGTGTAAACGCTTCCTGACATAGGGATAGAAGAAGCAAATTCTGCGTAACAGAAAGCTACGCATGCACAGGTAAATGCGGCAATAAGAAAAGATAACATAATACCAGGACCAGAGTGCTTGGCCGCAACGATTCCTGTTAAAACGAAAATACCTGTCCCAATTACAGCACCAATACCTAAGAAGGTTAAATCTAATGCGGTTAATGTTCTTTGTAATTGTTTTGGTGATTCAGTAGTAAGTGCCTTTTTTCGTAATAGTGACTTCACTTGGACTCCCCTCTCATTCCTTGATTTTCACAACTGCGAATATAATACGAGCCCATTGTAAAAGAGTATGTAAGTGAATAGAGGTACAGTTGTGTATGGATTATAAAAACTCTAGAATTGCTGTAGTCATTTTATTATAATTCAGAATATTTTGTCAAATAAAAATATGAAAAATAAAATTTTGATTGGAAGGGAAAACTATCTTCAAGAATATAAGCATTTTTTAGTAGGAGAAGATACTATGTTATTTTATTTTGAACTTGTCGTTATTTTACTTTGTACGAAATTAGCTGGCGATATTAGCGCCCGGCTTGGCCAGCCATCGGTGTTAGGGAAATTAATTGTGGGAATTATTATTGGACCTGCTGTCTTTGGAATTATTAATAGCTCTGAACTTATTGATGAACTGAGTGAGATTGGTGTTTTGTTACTTATGTTTATGGCAGGGCTCGAAACGGATTTAGAAGAATTAAATCGTAATTTGAAATCTTCATTCGCGGTAGCGATGGGAGGTATCATTTTTCCTTTTCTCGGTGGATATTTGGCAGGACTCGCCTTTGGGATGTTACAATCACATGCCATTTTTCTAGGATTATTGCTGTGTGCAACATCAGTGAGTATTTCTGTTCAGACATTACGTGACTTAGGAAAAATGAATACAAGAGAAAGTATAACAATCTTAGGAGCTGCGGTGTTTGATGACGTTATCGTGGTCATTTTATTAGCTTTTGTGATGAGTTTTTTAGGCGCGCAAGATGTGAATATTACACTTGTCATCGCTAAGAAAATTATCTTTTTCGTGAGTATTGTTTTTATTGGCTGGAAAGTTGTTCCGTGGATTATGAGGATGCTGGTACCACTTCGAGTATCGGAGGCATTAATAAGTGCAGCACTTATTATTTGTTTTTCATTTGCGTACTATAGTGAAAAAATGGGAATTGCTGGTATCATCGGTGCATTTGCTGCGGGGATTTCAATTTCCCAAACAACATATAAACATGAAGTAGAACATAAAATAGAGCCGATTGCGTATGCGATTTTTGTTCCGATCTTTTTTGTTAGCGTTGGTATGGAAATAACATTTCAAGGGATTGGAAACCAAATTTGGTTTATCACTATCATGACAATCATTGCAATTCTTACGAAATTAGTGGGATCTGGATTAGGCGCAAGGTTAACAGGATTTAATTTGAAATCCTCGATTAGCATTGGAGCTGGGATGGTATCACGCGGAGAAGTGGCGCTGATTATCGCAGCTAATGGATTAACAGCGAATTTATTGGCGAAAGAAAGTTTCACGGCAATTGTCATTGTTGTTATACTTACAACGATTATTACGCCGCCATTATTGAAGAAGTATTTTGTATAAGCGAAAGGAACTTATCGATTGTTGATAAGTTCTTTTTCATTAAAATAAAAGCAACCGTTAGGAATGGAGGTTGAATAGTGAAATCGTCAACGTTACTATCTAAAATAGAAAATCAGAGGAATCAATTTTCACCAGCTAAAAAAGGTTGCTGGGTATATAACAGAAATGCACAAATTGTTTCTACTTTAAGCAAACAAGAGAAACCGCAGAACGATTAGGAAAATTGAAATCAGAAAAGGTGGGGGAACCTCATCTTTTTTTTGCATGAAATAGACACATTTTTATTATAAGAAGAAATGAAATCCCATAAAATATATTCGAATATTCGATTTTAAATTTCGCGAAGATGTAATAAAGGTGTGAAATGAAATTTCAAAGTAGGTGAGCGAATGCTAGAAAATTTATCGACAGAGCATCGTAATGAAAATACTATGAATTTAGATGAAATGAGTATAAAGCAGATTTTACAAACAATGAATCGAGAAGATTATAAGGTTGCTATAGCGGTAGAAAAAGAGATTGAGCATATCGAAAAAATTGTACAAAGTGCTATCACATCTTTTCAAAATGGTGGCCGTTTAATTTATATCGGAGCTGGTACAAGTGGGCGTTTAGGAGTTTTAGATGCTGCCGAATGTCCACCGACATTTGGAACAGATGAGAAACAGGTACAAGGATTTATCGCAGGTGGATCAAAAGCGTTTACGAAGGCAGTGGAAGGTGCTGAAGATCGAGAAGAATTGGCAGTAGAGGATTTAAAGGCTATTCAGTTAAATGATAAGGACACTGTTATTGGAATTGCTGCAAGCGGTAGAACACCTTATGTAATTGGCGGATTGAAATATGCAAACTCCGCTGGTGCAAGTACAGCTAGCATTTCCTGTAATAAAGGGGCAGAAATAAGTAAATTTGCAAAAATGAGCGTGGAAATAGAAACAGGGGCAGAGGTGTTAACAGGATCTACACGCTTAAAGGCCGGAACTGCACAAAAATTAGTGCTGAATATGATTTCAACAGCTTCGATGATTGGGGTAGGAAAAGTTTATAAAAATTTAATGGTTGATGTGCAATCAACAAATGAAAAATTAGTTGGGGGCTCCAAGCGAATTATTATGGAGGCGACAGGAGTAGATTATAAAGAAGCGGCAGTATATTACGAGAAAGCAAAGCGTAATGTGAAAGCTGCAATTGTCATGATATTACTGCAGTGCGAATATGGGGAAGCACTTGAAAAATTAACAGATGCGAAAGGATTTGTGAAAAAGACACTATAAAGAAGTGGGATTTATTGAAATGGCACGAAAGGAAATACATAATGCAAAGAAGCTGTAAAGAGAAGCAAAAACTTTAATTATAAATCAAAATTACTTTCCATTCTAGAACGCTGGGAAATTCAAGGTGGTGATACTGGAAAGGCGACAGAGTGTTTATTGCCAGCAGGAGAACAGCACTATTGAAAAGAAATGAGATGAAAAAAATGAAGCGTGTAAAAATATCGCCATTATGTTAAAGATAATGGCGATATTTATCTATTAAGAGTGTTGCCGTACTAAAGTTTGGCTAGGCTGATGTGCAACTGTTTTAAAATGAGAAAATAAATAACAGCCAGTAACAACGATGAATGTGCCTACAATTTGTATCCAAGTTAGTTCTTCCCCTAAGAAAGGAAACGCTAAAATGGCAGTGAAAATGGGATTGAAATTTAGGAAGATACCTGATGTAGTTGCTCCTAATTTTTGAACGCCAATATTCCAAAACACCATACAGACTACAGTTGAAATTAAACCTGTATATAGTAGTGAAGTGATAAATGAAGCATTAATATTGGAAACAGTAAAGCTTGGTATATTAAATGGAAGCAATATAATGACACCAAAAATACCAGAATACAAAGTTGCCATCATTGGTGTAGTTGTTTTTGTTGCCCATTTACTACAAACAGAATAGATACCCCAAATACAAACTGCGGCCATCATCCACAAGTCTCCGCTATTAAAATGTAATGAAAATAACAGTGCGATATTTCCTTTTGAAAGGACGAGAATTACACCAAAAAAAGAAAAAATCATAGATAAGATTTGAAGTGTATTGATTTTTTCCTTTAAGAATAAAGATGAAAAGATTGCAATTGAAATCGCATTTAGTGTAGAAATAAGCCCTACATTTGTTGCCGAAGTTTGCTCTAACGCTAAAAACTGAAAAATATTAAAGAGAACAACACCGGTGATTCCCATAAGTAGTAAGGGAAGAATTGCGGCGCGCGGCGGGAGAATTTTCTTTTCTTTAAACCAGACAATTGGTAATAAGCAAAGAACGGCAATGATCCATCTTAAATTTGTAAGCGTCATTGGAGAAGCATGATCTACAAGTGATTTTCCAACGACAAAGTTTCCCCCCCATAGTAAGCTTGTTAGAAGTAGTAAAAAGACATAAAAATAAGGCATCGTTTAAACCCCTTTGTAAAAGTGAGAATGAATTGTAAATAATTTTAGCATTTTTCTTTGTTATCCAATACATTCTTTTGTATAATGGTTAAAATTCAATAAAATGTTTTGTTAGATGGTATAATTACGAAACTTTATTTAATTTTACTGAGATTATTATACATTTTTCCGAAGAATCGTCGGTAAGAAAAAAGGGGGATTTTTATGGAGGCATCTATTATTAAAGTGTTAGATGATTTGGACGTACAAATTTTAGATATTTTACAAAAGGAGTCACAGGTAAGTAATGCCGAACTTGCACGTCGTGTTAATTTATCACCAGCTGCAATGCATGCAAGAATAAAGAGGTTAGAAGGGGAAGGCTTCATCGATAAACAAGTTGCCATTTTAAACCAGGAAAAGCTTGGATTCGATTTATTATGCTTTATTTTTATGAGCACAAATATTCATCAATCTGAAAAACTTGAAGTACTGGAAAGGGAACTGGAATCTATGCCGGAAGTATTGGAATGTCATTGTTTAACAGGGGAGTATGATTACTTATTAAAGGTCGCAAACAGAGATCGTAAGGAACTTGAGCGTTTTATTAGAAAGTTAAATAAGCTTGGAATTACAAAGATACAAACGAGCTTAGCGCTTCGTGAAATTAAGTATTCTACAGTATTACCGATAAGAAATTCGAAAACAAGTACTGAATGAGAGCGGTACTTGTTTTTTATATGTAAAATTCAGAATAATAATTGACGTGAGTAAGGAGTGAGTGTATTATTATATAAATTTACGAATTAATATACATACAGAGGTTATAAATATTTAATTTAAGGGGATCAATTATGCAAATATGTAACGCGATTACAAGTGATGTAAAAGATATATATAACTTAATTGAAGTATATTCGAAGGAGGGAGTTGTTCTTCCACGTTCTCTTTTATCTTTGTATCAACACTTGCAAAGTTTGTATGTTGTAAAAGAAGAAGGGAAAATTTTAGGGGTTGCTGGATTACATGTTTTAGGAGAAGACCTTGCAGAAATACGCTCATTAGTCGTATCAGATACATATGTAGGTAAAGGGTTAGGACGTATGTTAGTCAATCATGTAGTGAGTGAGGCTTCTAAAATAAAGGTAAGAAGAGTTATTTCCTTAACGTATGAAACTACATTTTTTCAGAAGTGTGGTTTTGATTTTGTTGATAAGAAGTTGTTACCTGAAAAAGTGTGGGTGGATTGTAGACATTGTCCGAAATTTGATTGTTGTGATGAAGTTGCGATGATTCGGTATGTGGTGTGAATGTTAGAGCGTATGGGGCACATACTCAGCGAGAACGTATCACTATTGAGTATGTGTTGTTTCTATAAGCCTAGCTACGAACAAAAGGAGGTATAAAAAATAAAAATGGATGATTTGACATTTTATAAATCATTCATGTAGAATATACATGAATGACATTCAGTCATTTTCATGAAAGGGTGTAGATAATGTCCAAAAAAGAAAAAATTGTATACGCTGCTATCGAATGTTTTAGGGAAAAAGGAATTGAAAAAACAAAGATTTCAGATATCGTGAAATCTGCTGGTATCGCTCAAGGAACCTTCTATTTATATTTTTCGTCAAAACTATCTGTAGTGCCTGCAATAGCAGAAGTTATGGTTGAGAAGATGATACGTGCAGTTGAAGAAAAAACAAAAAACAGCTCTTCTTTCTTCGAGACATTTTCGCAAATCGTAGATGCAATTTTTGATTTTACAAAGGAACATTACGAAATACAGGCATTAATATATCTTGGTTTAGCATCAACTGAACATATAAAAAAGTGGGAGAGTGTATATCAACCTCTTTACATTTGGATAAAACGCTTTTTAGAAGAAGCGAAGGAAGCTAATGTGGTACGGAATTCTATTCATGTTGAAAGAACGTCAAAACTTTTTATTGCTTTAGTTGAATCAGCAGCAGAACAAATTTATTTATATGATCATGTAAAAGAGGAGGAAGCTAATTTACAAAAAGCTGAAATTTTGGATTTTTTAACACATGCATTGCATATAAGAAAATAAATATCCATTGGTTGTAACATAATGGATAAATTTTTTTAAAGAAAAATGAATGATAGTCAGTCATAAAGGATGGTAATTTATGAAAAATAAAGCTTGGTTATATGTAATATTAACATGTATTTTTGAAGTGTTTTGGGTGTTTGGTTTTAATACTGCACACGCATGGTGGCATTGGATGATAATTGTGGGAATCATTATGGTTGATTTCCACATGTTGTCTAAAGCGTGCGAACATCTTGCGACAGGAACAGTATATGCTGTTTTTGCCGGAGCTGGAACTGTAGGAACTTTCTTGATGGACGTTTTTCTTTTTGGAGGAAGTTTTAGTCTAGGAAAATTATTCTTTATAGTTATGATAGTAGCTGGCGTTATTGGCTTGAAGTTAGCTGATAACAAAGAAGCAAAACAAGAAGAAGTTATGAAAGGAGCTGCTTAAGGATGGGATGGATTTTCGTCTTTTGTGCCGCAATTAGTGAAATGATTGGTGTAATCGGTCTTAAAATGTATAGTAAAGATAAATCAGTAACAAATGGCGTCATTTATATAGGTGGATTTGCTATTTCTTTTGCATTCTTATACACATCCTTCCTATTTTTACAGGTAAGTGTTGCCTATGCAGTTTGGATTGGTATAGGAACAGCGGGCGCCGTCTTGTTAAATATGTTTCTATTTGGAGAATCAAAAGGTAAGGCACGAATTATCAGTGTGGCTCTTATTGTATGCGGAGTTACGGGATTAAAGGCCCTTTCTTAAAGAGGGGAAATATATGTATGATTTTATCTCCTAATAGAACAATCTTCTAAGTTCTATCAGGAGATTTTTTCATGGAGAGATAAAGGTGAATCATCTAGGGTGTGCCTCTCTTTAATATTTCTATCAAAATCGTAATAACCGCTTTTATAATTTGATTCAGCCACCCCAAAAACAGTATATTAGAAAAATTCACATTAGATTCGGCTCTATTGTTGACAGTACAATAAAATTTCATATAGAATGAATGACAGTCGTTCTATACGTGTGTGAAAGGACTCAGATAATGAATAAAAAAGAGAAAATTGTTTATGCAGCTATTGAAGTGTTCCAGGAAAAAGGGGTTGAAAAAACAAAGATCTCTGACATTGTAAAATTGGCTGGCATTGCCCAGGGGACTTTCTATTTGTATTTTCCTTCTAAATTATCTGTTATGCCTGCAATTGCAGAAGTTATGGTTGAAAAGATGATACATGCAGTAAAAGAAAAGGTACAAAATAATGAACCTTTTTCAAAGAAAGTTATGCAAGTGATAGATGCTGTTTTTGACTTTATAGAGGAAAATCGTGAAATACAAGCATTAATGTATGCTGGTCTTGCGTCCACTGAACATATAAAAGAATGGGAAGCTGTATATCAGCCTCTTTATATGTGGTTAAGTCAATTCTTAAGTGAAGCAAAAGATTTAGGCGTAATTCGTAATTCTATTCATGTGGAAAGAACTGCAAAGTTATGTATCGCTCTTGTTGAATCCGCAGCAGAGCAAGTTTATTTATATGATCATAAACAGGACGATCAGGTCAATCTTCAGAAAGCTGAAGTACTAGACTTTTTAACACATGCATTGGATATTCGTGAATAAGCTGTGAGGTGAATCCATTTATAGCAAAGAGATGGATTCACTTCACCTAAAATGAATGAAAATCAGTCATTTCAAGGCAGGGATTTTATGAAAAAGAAAGGCATAGGTAAATGCTATAAGTAAATTTCATTCTTCCATCCATATGGAAGATATAATGTTTCAGCAATCAGTGATTTTGTTGTATCCCGTTATTTGTAGGGGGGAAGAATTTTCTCTAACAAAAACCCTCGTGGATATCATTAGCGGGAAGGATTTCACATCAATGATTTTTACAGAAAGAGGTGTTGATAAATGAAGAAATCAATAAAAGAACAAAAGATGGTATTAATCATTCTTCTTAGTAATATATTCATTGCATTTCTCGGAATTGGTCTCATTATCCCGGTTATGCCGTCATTTATGAATATTATGCAATTATCAGGAAAAACGATGGGATATCTTGTTGCCGTATTTGCAGTGGCGCAATTACTGATGTCGCCATTAACAGGACGCTGGGTCGATCGTTATGGCAGGAAGAAAATTATCATAATTGGATTATTTCTTTTTGGTATTTCAGAACTTATCTTTGGTTTGGGAACGCATGTATCGGTCCTTTATATATCAAGGATGTTAGGAGGAATTAGTGCTGCCTTTATTATGCCTGGTGTTACGGCATATGTTGCAGATATTACATCTGTTCAAGAACGGCCAAAAGCGATGGGATATCTTTCTGCTGCCATCAGTACTGGTTTTATTATTGGGCCTGGCATCGGTGGGTTTATTGCAGAATATGGTATACGCGTGCCTTTCTTTTTTGCGGCAACCATTGCCTTTATTGCATGCGTTTCTTCCATATTTATTCTGAAAGAACCGTTAACAGCACAGCAGCTAGCAGAAATTTCTGCTAGTACGAAGCAATCAAACTTTATGAGAGATTTAAAAAAGTCCCTAAGTCCGGTATACTTTATCGCATTTGTTATTGTATTTGTACTTGCTTTCGGTTTATCAGCATATGAAACTGTTTTTAGTCTGTTTTCTGATCATAAATTTGGTTTCACACCGAAGGATATTGCTACCATTATTACAATAAGCTCAATCTTTGGTGTTGTTGTACAGGTATTTTTATTTGGAAAGCTAGTAGATATACTTGGTGAAAAAATGTTGATTCAATTATGTTTGATTACAGGTGCAATATTAGCTGTCGTATCTACATTAGTTTCTAATTTTTGGGTAGTACTGGCTGTAACGTGTTTTATCTTTCTTGCATTCGATTTACTTCGCCCGGCATTAACAACATTTTTATCAAAATCAGCTGGGAAAGAGCAAGGCTTTGTTGCTGGGATGAACTCAACTTATACAAGTTTAGGTAATATCGTTGGACCGGCTATGGGGGGAATACTATTTGATGTAAACATTCATTACCCGTACCTTTTCTCTGCTCTTATTATGGCTATTGGTCTTGGTATTACATTCATGTGGAAAGAAAAACAGTTGGCAGAAAGTTTAGCGAAATAATGAAAAATAAGTAAAGTGAATTTTGAAATATAGCCTGAAAATAAGCAAAATGCCCCTTAGAACTTGAAGGGGGATTTTGTGAAATTATAGGGGTTCTGGAATGGATTTTCATTTTTTAACATGGTGATAGATTGATAATAAGAGCTAAAAATGATATAGAGAGGAAGTAAAAACATGGATTGCTTTGCCAGATTCAATCTTAAAATATAAAACGATTTCATAATTACTCTTTTCCAGAATGCTATTCAAATCAAAAAACATCTCTTGTTTTTTGATTTGAATTTATAATTTCGATTATAAATTCGAATGTTTTGTATCTAGCAATTAAGCATTCCTATCAATCAAAGATAAATAACAAAGGAGATTGACCGCCGCATATTTGTGTATAGGCTGTCATCTCCTTTTTATTTTATCTCACTATGCGGGCAGTAATACTCCCACCTCAAAATTCAGCTAAAGCATTGTCCAGTGCCAGTGGCTAGAATGTTCGGTGGGAGATAAACTGCCCGTAAAAGCCCGATTGGTGAGGGCTAATAATCAGTGGGTGATGAAGAAATCTCCTACTTTATAAAGTGAGCCCAAAGCGCTTTAATTCGATAAAAATACCTTCCAATTGTTTCCCTTTATCCGTGAGAGTATATTCCACTCGGGGAGGAACCTCAGGATATACCGTTCTCGTTACAATACCTTGACTTTCTAATTCTTTAAGGCGAAGTGAAAGTGTTTTTGGGCTGATACCATCCATTGATTTTAGTAGATCACTAAATCGCAATGTTCCTTCAATAAGAAGATCACGAATAATTAAAAATGTCCATTTTGTTCCAATTGCGTCGAGTGTTTTTGCAATAGGACAAGGTATACCAGGTGAACCTTTCGTTAATACAATCGGATCTATATTGCTCATGGAAATAGCCTCCATAAAATTTTTTTGAATTGATTTGCTTTATAGTATCACAAAACTATCCTTTTAGTAACTATATGTAAAAAATATCACTACTTCCAAAAGGGAAATTACTACATATAAAATAGCATTAGGAACCACAAATGATTTCTAAACTAAGGGGGTGACTATAATGAAAATGAAAAATGGAACAAAAAAGGTATGGTGGTCATTTAGTTTCCTTGTAATTTGCATTGTCATAATCGGTACTGTGTTTACTGCATGCAGTAATACAAAAACGTCTACTTCTAAAAGTGAAATTCAGTTGTTGAAAGACATGCCAGAACCTAAGACAATGACAATCGATCCTTCATTAAGTCAAAAAGAAGCTACAGCAATGATTCATGCAGCCCAACGTTTTTATGCATTTTGGGATACTGGCAATGCGGATCTTATTCCACAAACCGTTACAGAGAAATTCTTTGATAATACGTTGCCAAAAGGACGCCCGCAAGGTCCCGAAGGCTTAGCATTTGCTGCAAAAAACTTTCGTAAAGTTGTTCCGGATATACATTGCGCGATCGAGGATTTATTAGTGGTTGGTGATAAGGTTACAGCTCGTTTATCCTTTACAGGAACACATAATGGAAAGCCAATTAACTTTCTTGCAATAGATATTTTGCGCATTAAGGATGGGAAAATTACTGAAGACTGGCATTTAGAAGATAATCTTACTCTTATGCAACAACTTGGAGTAGTAGCTGAGAATTAAATGATAGAGAATGTAAATATAAAATTCAATAAAGATAAAGGAGAGAAACACGATGAAAAACATATTAATCATAAATGGTCATCAAAAATATAGTGCAGACGGAGGGAAATTAAATCAAACATTGGTTGATCACATGGTCAGCTTACTAAGTGAAAAGAATCATGTGAAAACAACGATTATCCAAGATGGATACAATATTAAGGAAGAACAACAAAAATTTTTGTGGGCAGATATTATAATCTATCAAACGCCAATCTATTGGTTTAGTGTTCCGGGGTTATTTAAAACGTATATGGATGAAGTATATGAGTATGGTTTGTTTTTTAAAGGGGCAGATCAATATGGCACAGGAGGATTACTAACAGAGAAACAATATATGTTTTCTACTACATGGAATGCAACCAAGAAAGCATTTCAAGATCCTTCGCAATTTTTTGAGGGTGAGAATTTAGAAGAAGCAATCAGTCACTTGCACCGAGTGCAGAAATTTATTGGCATGAAACCTTTAAAGAGTTTTGCGTGCTATGATGTAGTCAAAAACCCTAACATTGATACGTTTTTAGAAGAACTTGAAATGCATTTAAAAGAAGTGGTAAACATTTTCTGAATTTTAGAAATAAATAGCTAGTAAAACCTCAATCTTCAGATTGAGGTTTTACGGTTATGCAAGTTATTCATATTATATAAATGCGGATTGAAAGATCGACATAAAACCATTTCTTTTAAGAGGGGAAGGGGACCGATCATTTAGCCCCATGTCATGTGAAAACAGAAGGAGAAAATGAGTGAAGAACTTCTTTTGTTTTCATAAATGCGACTTATATGTCGGAAATATAACATGGATATATAAATAGTTAATTAATTTGATTTCAATACGCTTTAGCTGATTCCGTAGGATGAATCCAGAGCTTTGAAAAATCGGTCCAACCAAAAGAGTCAATTGTTACGTTTTTCAAAGAAGAGGGATATGTTTTCTTCTTAAAAACATGATAATTAAATAGAACAATATATTCTGTTTGAAGAAAATCTTCAATTTCATACATAAGTTTATAGCGCTTTTCTTTATTTTCTTCTGCTAAGAACGTATCTAGTAAACAATCAATCTGCTTTTTGTAGTGAGAATGCATGAATCGATTAATAAAGCAGCTTTTACTTTTAAATATATTGAGAAAAGCTATTTCTATATCTGAATTCAAAACTTCTCCCATTAAAATAATATCTGCGTTTTGATCAATAGAACGATCCGAGTAGTCTGAGACTGGAAAAGGGTGCAATTCCACTTGTATGCCTAAGGCTTGGCAACGTTCTTTTAGCCAGATGGCATCACGGGCACTATCTTTAAAGGAGAAGAAATACATATGTATAGTTTCACCTTGATAGGTACTCTTCTGTAAGTAATATTTAGCCTTCTGTAAAGAATAGGATTGTTTTTCTGCTATCCGACTTCTCTCTGGAAAGAAGCTGAATGCGGGAATTGTGCGCGTTCCTTGTAAATCGCGAATAATCGATTCAACATCATATAGCTCTCTCCAAGCTTTTCGAAAATAAATATCATGATGGGGACCGGGTTTTGTAAAGTTGAATGCAGCATATATACAGCCGGTTTCTTCTATTTGTACTTCGTGTTCTTTTGTATGTTCAGTATTTGGCAGTTCATAATGTGTATGTATTTGTGCATGTTCCGGAATCCGCCAAAATTCAATACGATCAAGTAAAGCACGTTCTTTAAAATAATCGGCAAATGCTTCTAATATAACTTGATCATCATCATAACAATGTAATTGAAATGCGCCTGTCCCGATATAATGATGATTCTGTATTTCTGCATCATGAGGTAGAATAGCTAATTGTATTGAACTTACATAATGTAGGAAAAACAAGTTTGGCTTTCGCAAATGAAAGCTTACTTGAAATGGTGATGGTGTTCCAATCTGTACAATCTCTTCTGTTAGCCAAGCGTAGGGAGAGTGAACACACCGTAGTCTTTCAAATGAAAATTGAACATCTTTAGAAGATAAAATGGTTCCATTATGAAATTGAACGCCTTTGCGTAAATGAAAAGTCCATGTAAGTTGATCATCACTCACTTCCCAAGTATGAGCGAGATGTGGCTCAATTTCTTCTGTGGCGTAGTTGTAAACAACTAACGTATCAAAAATTTGACTAATGAGGTGACCCTCTGTTGTGACAGCTGCAAATGCTGGATCAAGCGGTAATATCTTTCTCGAACAAGGTATCTTTAACACGTCATACATATCGTTTAAAGGTCTGTATCCAAAATGTTGTTGTAGTTTGTCTTCTAAACCTTTTCGAAGGGAAATAGGAAACGGTTCTTTCAAAAGAAGAAATACTTCCTTTAATTTATCTTGTTGTAATAGGAATTCGGCATAGGGAATAACTATTTCTGAAATGGTATGGTGAAAGAGAATTTCACTTTTATTTCCTCGTCCACGTCCTGGTATCCACGTAATTAACTTTTCTTCAGTCATTTTTCTAAGTACAATTTTCACGTTTTTTGTACTGCAGTATAAAATATCGGCTAGTTCTTGCAAGCTATTATGTATGTACTGTTTTTCTGGATCATGCAATCGTAGTTGAATATAGTAGTCCATCACTTTCATGTTTAAACGACTCCTTCTTTCTAAAAGGGGAAATTCTTTAGAATATTCTAACCTTTTTCTCCCTTTTTTTCAAAGTAAAATGAATACACATAAGGGGGAGAGAACAAATGGGATTTTGGAGCATGCATCGGAATATAAAAATTAGAATTATAACTTCATTTTTAACACGTACGGTATCAACGATGATTTTCCCGTTTATGGCAATTTATTTTTCAGTAAAGCTTGGAAGTGCTCTTGCAGGCGTTTTATTATTAGTGAACGTAATGGCAGCGCTAATTATCGGGCTTTATGGCGGTTATATTGGAGATCGATTAGGGCGAAAAAAGGTTATGGTTATAGGACAAGTGATACAAGTTGTTTCAATTGCTTGTATGGGAATTGCAAATTCAGATTATGTAGATTCACCTTGGCTTACTTTCGTGTTTATGTTAATGAATAACCTTGGTTCAGGGCTTATGAACCCGGCGACAGAGGCGATGTTAATTGATGTGAGTACACCAGAGAATAGAAAGGTAATGTACAGTATCAATTATTGGGCAATCAACTTGTCTATTGCGATTGGGGCGATATTTGGAGGGTTATTATTTGAACACTATCGCTTTCAACTGTTTGTCGTATTAACAGTAGTAGCATTACTGACATTGTATTTGATTACAGCATATATGGAAGAAGTATATGTTACTCAGCAAAAGACAAAACAGAAGCATGTTTTAAAAGAAATGGCTGAAAATTACAAGGTTGTTATGACAGACAGGGCATTTTTGATATTTTGTTTGGCAAGTATATGTACGTTATCGTTAGAATTTCAGATCAATAATTATTTAGGTGTACGCTTGCAAAAAGAATTTGAAACGATGCACTTTGCATTTGGCAACGATATTCGTTTTGATCTAACAGGTATCCGCATGCTAAGTTGGATTTCCGCAGAGAATACGATTTTGATTGTTTTATTTTCAGCGCTTGTGATTAAAATGATGAAACGTTTTAATGACTTGAAAATTCTATATGTTGGCTTGTTTATCTATACAGTTGGATTTACAATACTTGGATCGAGTAATAGTTTGTGGATTTTATTAATAGCAGGGCTTTTTCAAACGGTTGGTGAGATGATGTATGTGCCGGTTCGTCAATCCATTATGGCAGACATGGTACCAGATAATGCGAGAAGTTCTTATATGGCGATTAACGGAATGGTTTTTCAAGTAGCCAAAATGAATGGCGCATTAGGCATTATGCTAGGTTCTTTTATAGCATCATGGGGAATGAGCTTCGTTTATTTTCTAGTGGGTGTAAGTAGTATTTTATTATTTAGAAAAGCAATTAGTAGGACAGAATACCGTGAAGAAAACATACCTCATATAGGATAAGGAAATATATAAAAAGCGAATCGTTTTTATAATGATTCGCTTTTTATATTCCATTAAAAAAAACGTCTGCTTCAGCTAATGTATTGCTAGTGCCTGGGTTCATTAAAAGGTTCTTCAGTTCACCTACTTCAGAGAGTGTGACAATGGTATAACCACTAATTAATACAATGAGTCCAATGACCCTTAATGTTTGCAAACTAATATTTCTTTGGTTTTCCTCAGAGTTACTTGGGGGCGTTAAAGTTTAAGTGTTGTTCATCGTAGGGCTCCCATCTTTTATATATGTGATCAAACATTTTTGCACCAGAACTGAGATAAAATGAATGCGAGTATTTTTACATATGAATCTATGGAAAAATTGATGAAATTGTCAGTTTTCTATTTTTGAAAAAATTATTTATCTATTTTTATAAAAAAATATTTTTTTGACCCCCATAAAATTTTTCTTTCCTCCGAATATATATAGTGAGGAAAGAAAATGGGGGAAAAATCATTATGAAAAAAACACTGTTAAAAGGCACTATGGTAACTATGATGGCATGCAGCTCGTTTCTGATAGGAACAGCAGCGTATGCTAGCGAAAACACAGATGCGATAAAAACAACGGAAACAGAAAAAACATCTTTAGTACAAGGTGACGTTTTTTATTTTGTGAAAACTATGGTTGAAGATATTAAAATGGCTCTTGCGACAAACGATTTAGAGAAAGCGAAGCTATTGTCTGAGCAAGCCGCAGAACGAATTACTGAAGCAAGTGTACTAATTGAAAAAGGAAAAGGAAATCTTACACAAGATACATTAGAAAAAGCGGCGGAAGACTTAGAAAAAGCAGATAAGCTTTCTGGCGAAGAGAAAGCAGAAACAGAAAAATCTGCTGACGAAGAAGAAAAAGAAGCAGCGAAAGTAAAAGTGCACATCGGAAACAACATCGAAGCATTAGCAAAAGTGCTAGATCAAGTGAAAAATCAGAAAGCAAAAGCCGCAATTACCAAAAATATAGAGAAGAGTTTTTCAAAGATTGCAGCTAAAATAGAGAAAGAGCAAGAAAAACAAGCGGACGCTATTGCAAAAGAAAACAAGAAATCAGATCAAAATACAGAAGTGACTTCAGCACAACCAGAACAAGTAACGCAACCAGAACAAGTAACGCAACCAGAACAAGCAACACAGCCAGCAAAACCAGCAAAACCAGCGCAACCAGCAAAACCAGCACAACCGGCAAAACCAGCGCAACCGGCACAGCCAGCAAAACCAGCAAAACCAGCGCAACCAGCAAAACCAGCAAAACCAGCGCAACCAGCACAACCGGCACAGTCAGCAAAACCAGCGCAACCAGCACATAAACCGCCTATTTCTCATGAGAAGCATGAGCAATCAAACCAAAAGGGTCAAACAGAAAAGAATGATCATCAAGACAACGGTAAAAAGGTCGGTCACGAAAAGCATAAAGAACAGAAAGAGGACAAGCACAAAGAAAAGTAGTAAGAAAATGTGGTGAAATGGTCACTTTTTTAGTGACCATTTTGCTATTTGAAGCAAAAGGAGGGAGGGGGATTACTAGTGTTGAGTTTAGTGATGAAGATCATAAACAAACCGACCATAGAAGATATCGTATTTAACATACAAAACAACGGAGGAGATAAGGAAGCTTTTATCGCACAGTATCGGCCTTTTATTCGAAAATCAATCTCGTCTGTCTGCTGCCGGTATATTACGGAGCAGGATGATGAATATAGCATTGGATTGTTTGCGTTTAATCAAGCAATTGAACAGTATTCATATAAAAAAGGAAAATCTTTTCTAGCGTTTGCTGAGCTTCTTATAAAAAGAGATGTAATTGACTATATACGCAAGGAGTCTAAGCATAATCTCGTCTTTTTAAAAGAAGACCAGCAAGAGGAAATGGTAGAAATGCAGGTATCGCTTACGGAGTATATGAAAGAGATGGAAAACAGAAACCGTAAGGAGGAAATTCTTCATTTTCAAATTGTGCTAGCTGAGTTTAAAATCACATTTTCAGAGCTTGCTAAGGAATCTCCAAAGCATCGTGATACGCGTGAGCACTTAATAGAAATTGTAAAGATTATTATAAAAGAAGAGAAAATGATGGAAGAGCTGTTCCGAAAGAAAAAGTTACCGCTTAAACACATTGAACCGCGTGTTAGGGCAAGTCGGAAAACGTTGGAGCGGCATAGAAAATACATTATTGCAATGTGTATTATCTTTGCAAACAACTATACATATATTCTTGATTATATAAGAGGGGGGAAGCATGATGAATAAAGGGATTGTGATGGATATAAAAAAACGTAGCGTAGTTGTTTTAACTCCGGATGGAGAGTTTATTACGTTTAAAAGAAAATCGCACTCTTATATGATTGGAGAGGAAATCTCGTTTAACGAACAAGAACAAAGAGTACCGCGTTTTTCAATCCCTTCTTTTTTAAAGCCCGTATCATTACTTGTTGCTTGTTTTCTATGTGTGTTTCTGTTTTTCTACTACCAACCGGAAGAAAAAGCATTCGCTTATGTCTCAATTGATATTAATCCAAGTTTAGAGGCAAGCGTAACAAAGGATCTTCGTGTTATAGATTTGCGAGCTTGTAATGATGATGGAAAGCGCATTTTAAAAGAAATGAAACGATGGAAAAATAAACCTTTGCAAGACGTAGTACGTACCATTGTAAAGCAAAGTCAAGAGGATGGATACTTAACGAATGACAAGCAAGTTATGCTAACAGCTGTTACAAAGGACAAGTCGCTAGAACCCCAGTTGGAAAAGGCTATGCAAGAATTAAAGAAAGAGTATGAGACAAAACATGTTACAGTCGTATATCAAAGCAGTACGATGCAAGTGCGAGAGAATGCCAAGAAAGCAGGAGTCAGCATAGGCGCCTATATAAAGCAAGAGAATGAGAAGAAGAAATCGCTTACTCCTCCTGCACCGCCGTCTAATCAGGAGGAACACCCTCAGGAGAGACATTCGCAACCAAAGTCATCATCCGATGCATCAGCGGATTTGTCTCCTGTAAAAGAAGAAAGATTTGAGAAGCAAGAGCAAATAGAACAAAAGCAATCCCAGGAACAGCAACCCCAGCAATCAAAAGGAAATAATGGGCATCAGCAAGAAAACAACGGTAAAGAGTCTAAACAAGAAAATAAAGAGTCCCAGCAAGAAAACAACGGTAAAGGACATAAACAAGAAAATAAAGAGTCTCAGCAAGAAAACAACGGTAAAGGACATAAACAAGAAAATAAAGAATCTCAACAAGAAAACAACGGTAAAGGGTATAAACAAGAAAATAAAGAGTCTCAGCAAGAAAACAACGGTAAAGGATATAAACAAGAAAATAAAGAGCCTCAGCAAGAAAACAACGGTAAAGGATATAAACAAGAAAATAAAGAGCCTCAGCAAGAAAATAAAGGCAATATAAACGCAAATAACGGGCATAAAAAAGAGGACAAAAACGTTCCTGTCACGCAACATCAGGGGAAAGAAAAGAAAAATCCATAGAATATTGAAGAATAGGGTTCGTTCCATGTTAGGATTGAAATCATTTCGTACAGCAACCTTGATTTTGAGAGGTATCGAAGCCATGCATATGATGAAAAAAGGGCAACTTCACCAAAGGGTGAAATCTGCTCAAAATGAGGTTGAAGTCATTCATAGGTTATTTGGATTAGTCGTTTGATCTCAAAGTTAACAGAAAATTACTGTTCTATATTCCTATTAAGCTATTTTCGCACCAAAACCCTAGAAGGTCTATCTATTAAAATAGTTTGCGTTTGTATTCAGAATAAATAGAAAAGGAGTATGTAAAAAAATAATGGAGAAAAAAATTCAACAAGAGACAGATAAATCAAAACCCGTTTTTTATGATCCTAAAGGAAGAAGAAAAATAGCTTTCAGTTGGTTTCTATGTATCTCAATAGTTAGCGTAAGTATTGTATTTTATTTTTTCTTTCGAAGTATTTTTTCAACACCAGAAATTCCAAATATGAATCCTTCTGTAAAGCAAGATACTAAGCTTGTACCTATTAATCAAAAACTCAGCGACCAGCAGTTAAAGAAGGAAGAATTCAAATCTCCTAATACCGAAAAAAAGAATAATGAAAATTCGGGAAAATCAACAGGCAATGGTGAACAACCTAAAGAAGTTTATGGTTTTTATGTAAACTGGGATGAAAATAGTACTGCTTCTTTAAAAGAAAATATTGATTCATTAACCATGTTAGTACCAGAGTGGTATCACTTAAAAGCAAACTTAACAATTAGTAGTGAGATTAAACCTGAGATTGTACAGTTGGCAAAAAAAAATCATGTGAAAATTATGCCTTTGCTTACTAACTATACTCAAGAAGCTTCTGGTCCTGATAGTAAACTTATTCATAAGTTACTGAATGCTCCAGATAATGTACAGACAAAGTTTATTAATGATTTAGTAAAGCGAATTGAAGAGAATCAATTTGCGGGTATTAATATTGACTTTGAGTCAATACCTGAAGGTGATAGAGATAAATTAACAGATTTCATGAAAGAACTTACTACGGTCTTTCACAAACATCATTTGCTCGTAACTCAAGATGTCCCTGCTAATGATAAGGCCTTTGATTATGGTGCATTAGCTAAAGTAATAGATCGTATGATTGTCATGATGTATGACGAACACTATGGGGCAGGGAAACCAGGACCAATTGCTTCAAATAAATGGTTTGAACATACGCTCAATGAACTAGACATTCCCTCTGAGAAACTTATCGTTGCTTTTGGTAATTATGGATATGATTGGGAAGTAAAGAGTAAAGCACCTGCGAAGTCTTTAACTTTCTCAGAAGTTATGACAATGGCTCATGATTCAAATATAAAAATTCAATGGGATAAGATTAGTGGAAATCCTTATTTTCGATATAAAAAAGGAGCGAAGGAACATACTGCTTGGTTCTTAGATAGTGTTACTCTTTATAATCAAGTAAAAATCGCAATGAACAACAATGCAAAGGGGTTTGCATTATGGAGACTAGGATCAGAAGATCCTACTGTATGGAAAGCTTTAAAAGATCCTATTGAAATACAAAAAAATCCTGATGCATTACATAAAATCGCTAGTTTAGATGAAGTAAATTATTCTGGACAAGGCGAAATTTTACAGATTGAGAATGAAAGACAAAATGGATTAAGAGATTTTAAAGTAGGCAAAGAAGGTTATCTTACAGATGAAGTGTATCAATCACTACCATCTGCATATCAAGTGCAGCGCTATGGAAAACCAAAAGGAAAACAAGTAGTACTAACATTTGATGATGGACCAGATCCTAAATACACACCGGAAATTCTAGATATATTAAAAGAGAATAAAGTAAAAGCAGCCTTTTTTGTACTTGGTGAAAACGCTCAACTAAATCCTAGTCTTGTTAAAAGAATATACGATGAAGGGCATGAAATTGGCAATCATACCTTCAAGCATCCTAACGTAGCTGATACGTCTTTACTACGAACAAAAGTAGAACTGAATACAACTCAGCGCCTGATTCAGGAAATAACTGGACATTCTACGGTTTTATTTAGGCCACCATATGAAGCAGATGCTAACCCGGATTCATCAAATGAAATATTGCCTATTTTGCGTGCACAAAATATGAACTATACAATGGTGGCAGAAAAAGTTGATCCTGAGGACTGGGCGACGCCATCAACAAATGAATTGGTAAAGCGTGCTCTTAATCCCATTTATAAGGGGGAAGGTAATGTTGTTCTTCTCCATGATGCAGGAGGGAATCGTACTCATACGGTAGAGGCGCTGCCAATGATTATTAAAGACCTTAAAAAGCATGGATATAGTTTTGTAACAATTTCAGATTTAATGAATAAAGAACGAGATGAAGTTATGCCTCCCGTTTCTTCTGAGGGTAAGCAATATTTACTTTACAATAAAGCTGTTTTTTCTGGAGCGGGATATGCTAAGCACATATTAACAACTATTTTTTATATTGCTATTGGATTAGGTATTTTCCGATTCCTATTTTTAATTTATTTTGCATTCAAGCAAAAAAGGAAAACAAGGTCCCGTTTATTTACTAATTCGTCTTATCAGCCTTCCGTTAGTGTTGTGATAGCAGCATATAATGAAGAGAAGGTTATAGCCAAGACCATCCGCTCAATTTTGGATAGTGATTATAGAGATTTTGAAGTTATTGTTGTTGATGACGGCTCGAAAGATGATACGTCAAAAGTAATTCAAGAAGCATTCCATAAACATCCTAAAGTTCGTTTAATTCAGAAGGAAAACGGTGGAAAATCATCCGCGATGAATTTAGGATTTCAAAAATCACGAGGAGAAATCATTGTCACTTTAGATGCGGATACTATTATTGCGCAAGATGCTATTTCGCTAATGATTAGGCACTTTGAAGATCATAATGTAGCGGCAGTTTCAGGAAATGTCAAAGTGGGAAATAGACGGAATTTGTTAACTACTTGGCAACATGTTGAATACATTACAGGATTTAATTTAGAACGCAGAGCCTTTGATGAATTGGATTGTATCACGGTAGTTCCTGGAGCTATTGGGGCATGGCGTAAAAAGAATGTAGTTGAATCTGGATATTTAAGCGAAGATACACTTGCAGAAGATACGGATCTTACTATAACATTTTTACGTCAAGGGCATCGAATTGTATATGAAGAAGAAGCGTATGCTTATACGGAGTCGCCTGAAGATGTGAAAAGTCTCATTAAACAGCGATATCGTTGGTCGTATGGTACACTGCAATGTCTTTGGAAACATCGAAAGGCGTTGTTTAATCCAAAGCATAAAACATTAGGGTTTGTTGCATTACCTAATATGTGGCTATTTCAATATGTTCTGCAATTCATTGCTCCTTTAGCAGATATATTAATGATTATGGGGCTATTTGGTAGCAATCCTCTAAAAGTTTTAGGATTTTATCTTGTGTTCTTTGTAATGGATCTTTTCGCTTCTCTTTTCGCATTTAAATTAGAGAAAGAGAATCCTAAACCATTAGCGTGGTTAATTTTACAACGTTTTATTTATCGTCAATTTATGACTTATGTTGTAATTAAATCTGTCTTTTCATCTATTCGAGGAGTAGCTGTGGGATGGAATAAATTGAAGAGAATGGGAAGTGTTGAGCACTCCTCTAAACATAATGAGGCATCATAAGAGAGCAGATAATCTGCTCTCTTTTTTTACTAGTAGCTTCTTAATTTGAATAACAATAGCTATGAATGATGTGGAACGAAAAATGCAAGTGGTAGAAAAAGAGAGAACGGGAAAATATGCTTTCTTCGTCTGGCGATATTAATCTTCATCACAATTTCCAAGTCCAAACAATAACCCAAATAAATGCACAAGATAGAATCTGAAAATCAGCTTCACAAATGTAAATATTTGCTAAAATTCTATTTTTTGTACACATTACCATTTAGAATATTCTTGCATTTTCTAATGTCTCGTTTGATTTGCTGATTTTCAAAAAAATAAACCTCTGTACCTGACCAAATAAAAACCCAACACACAATGCTTAATACTCCTGCAATATAGGCATGATTGCTTGAAAGCTTCAAGAATATCACCCCAATAATAATACCAATCACAAATAAAACAATAGCCTTTTTGACATTTCTAGCATATGTATATTCCTCTTCGTTCAAAAGGTTAGAAAAAGTGTTAAATGTGGCAGTCTTCAATGACTTTTCATCAAAATCATTCTGACCTGAAAAAAATATTTCTACTTCTTTTCTTTTGCCACTGTGTAGCTTTGACAAAATAAAATCTTCAAGGTCAGAGCTTAGGTGAACATCATCTGAGCTATAATATCTTGAAAACGGAGTATCAGTTTCATCTAAATAGATATTTATACTTAATTCATCTTTCATGTTAACCCTCCTTTAAATCTAATTTACTAGTTGAAAGTCAACCTTTTATCAGTATGGTCAAGATAGCAACAATTCTTACGAAAACAGCGTTGTAAAAAGAGAAAGTCAATTCAAAAGAAATAAGAAACTAGCAATATAACCAATACAGTTAAGCAACCAGCCTAGGTGGATTTAAACCAACTTTTATGGTGATTGGCGTATTGTGTGTTGTGTCATTTATTATCGCTATTTTAATTCAACCACCTAATCAGAAAAAAGAAGAACAAGAAAATTATCGCAGTGTAGCGTGAGCATTGTGAATTTTTATTACATTATGGTAATTCCTAAAATAAATATTTGATTCCATAATATATAAATGTAACAATTGTAACTGTCTTCTTTTAAAAATTTTATTTGAAGAACACGAGCCGAAAAAGAACTCATCTTCTAATGAGTTCTTTTTTTCGTTTATATAAAATAAAATGAAGCAGATATTTTAGTGTGTCTATAGGTTCTATAAACAATTTTATCGAGGGGAACTGTTTTGGCTAGGACCGAAACAGGAGAATCCCCCACCTCAAGCGCGTGTAGAGGTAGGTGGGGTAGTTCAATAAATTGAAGATACATCATCCTAGGTACATATCTTCTAGAGTTAGTTTTGCTATTTAATGAGTGTTTCATTAGTTATGTTATATAGATACTTTCTTTAATGTACTTATTTTACTTCTCCTAATCTATTTAATTGTTGAAAATATAAAAACAGAATACACAATCATTCATTTAAATTTCCGATGAAGAAATTCGTTTTTTTGTTTTTGGTACGATAATAAATTTAATGAAAAATATGCTGACTATAACAGTTGAAAGGATAGGTAAAAACTGCTGTAGTGAAGCGAATATAATAATAGAAAATACCGCCAGCTGAACGACTGCTAATGAAAATAAAAGAATAAGAAATTGACGTACCCTCTCTTCAGATGCAATCGGATATAATGCCACAATAGTATTTCCCGAAAAATATTTCCACAAGGAACGCAGTTGCATCGAGGTCATATATAAGAGACAACAAGTAATAGCGCCTTTTACAAATATATTTGGTACGAAATATAAAATAAAAGAACCAATGGCAGTTAATCGAATGTATATTCCAAAATAATCATTTGCACGTAAGAATGATAAAGTGTTCAAATATAAAAAAGTAGATTGGTTTTTATGTAATATAGGTTCTATCCAATTTGTTAGCCATTTTCTTTTCTTTACTTGTTTTTTCAGCTGCGGAACATCAGTGAAAAAGCTTGCAAATTGGTAAAAGTGCATGTCCATTTTTTCTTCTTGTTCAATGATATACTCCCAGTTAATTCGTTTTGTTGGTTGTTTTACTGTATAAATAAGTATAAAGGCTGGAAGCAAGAGAACAGCACCGAATAGAACGACTGATACGGACTGAAAGAGCATATAAAGAATCAGTGCGTTACAAGTGAATCGAATGATGAACCAGATTTGGCTGTTATATTGATCACGCCATATCCAATTGATATACAGGTTCCAACCTTTTATTAACATTAAAATGAAAAAGATCGTACATAAGAATGGAACAGGTGTCTGTAATGTTTGTATTGCCAGCGGTGTAATGATTAGAAACGTAAATAGTAATGGGAAAAGCTGTATGGCGTAATTATAGAAAAGAGATTGTTTGAAATAAGGTGTTAATTTCTCTTCAAGTGCCAGTAAATAGACAGCGTCAGGCTTTTGGATAAAAGTACGGATCTTACATCTCGTTATAACGATTGTAAGTACAGTTGTGATGAGTAATAATGAGATTCCTTTAGAAGGAGCTGTTTTTAAAAACTTGGCGTAATAATAAGCACCGATACACGAGATAAAGATGAAGCTATACAATAAACCACTAATCATCCGGAAAAAATACATTATGCTGTTTTGAAGATGTTTTTGAAAGCGATCGCTCCATAGCGTTTCAATTGACATGTTTTTCACCTCTATCATCTATTATAAAGGTTTCTTTCTTGTACCAAAATAAAAACGAACAAATTGCTTTAAGCAACTTGTTCGTTTTTATTTCTTTTTTGATCACGATTCATTAATGGATAAAAGGCGAAACCAATTACAAATAAGCCAATTCCAAGAAGGAATGTTTTTATATCTGAGGATCCCGTTTTAATAACCCATAGTGCATAGCAAAGGGCAATGAATGCGACAATACCATCTATAATTCGTGAGCTCATTTCATTTTTATACGTTTCACCAGTTACAACAAGTTTTAATTGGAAGATCGGTGAAACGAGATAAGGGATTAAGTAGGCTAAGGTTGAGACAGTAATAACGAATGTATAGGCCTCAGCAATTGTCCCTGATAATGTTGAGAATAAGAATACTTGTGACATAATGTTTGTTAATCGTAATGAGTAAATAGGACTTCCTTTTTTATTTGTTTTTGCAAAGAAGGAAGGGAAGAACCCCTCTTTTGCCGCTTGATACGGTACTTCTGAGCTTAATAAAATCCAGCCTAAGATAGAGCCGAATAGGGAAGTAAGGGCAAGGAGTGCCATTAATTTCCCACCGCCATGACCCATTGCAGCATTTAATGCATCAGCTAATGGACGTTCAGAAGTTTGTAGTTTATCAATGTGAAGAACACCCATTGTTAAAATTGTAATTCCTAAATAAATGGCAACAGTTATTAATAAGCCAGCTACAGTAGCATGTTTTACCGTTTTTGGCGATTTCGCACGGTTTGATAAAAGAACGGCTGATTCAATACCGATAAATGCCCAAAGTGTTGTAAGGGCAGCTAAATTTACTTGTGAAAGTAGTCCATGTGACACGCCTTCTTTATCAATCATTGGTGTGTACCATTGTCCAAATTTAGAAGCTTGAAATGCAAACAAAGTAACAACGATAAATAGAAGGAATCCAGTCACCTTTGTTGTTGTTGCTAGGAAGTTTAATTTCCCGGCTCCGTTTACACCGTTTGTTAAAATCATATGTGTTCCCCATAGTAAGCAAGAACAGATGCAGAATGTAATCAGTTTTCCAACTTCCACATCGAAAGAGCCGATTGAAAATAAGATACGTGTATCTTTCATAATAGGGAAGAAGAGTGATAAATAACCTGCAAAAGATGTAATAATAGCAACATTACTTGCCCAGTTTGCGACCCAGTAGCCCCAAACTATGCTGAAACCAGCCATTTTTTTCTTTTTTGGTGATGAGAATAAAGCATATGCATGACTTTGTGGCCCTGTTGTTAAATCAGGACGACGAATTGCCAAATTACCGAAAACAAGAGCTAGCATTAAAACACCAAATCCTGTTGTTAACCAAGCTAATGTAACACCGAGTGGGCTTGCTGTTTGTGCTAATGTACTAGGCACCATGAAAATACCAGCGCCAACCATATTGCCGACAACAAATGCTGTCAGTACCCAAAAGCCCCATTTTTTTTGTTGCATAAAAGAATACCTCCCAAGTTAGTATAACCAAGTCAAGCGAGGAGATATGTATGTCTTCCAAAAAGGAAGTAAGGTAAGCTTCATACAAAACAAAAAAAGCACGTGTCATTGTCGCTACGTGCTTTCTATCTTATAGGAAACCCACGACATACCTCTCGATAGCTCTCCACAAACAAATTGTTTGTGACAGTTCTGCACTTATTAAATAGCAGACCCAGCAAGAATGCACAGTGGGCATGTCTTACTTCGGCAACCATTCCTTTCCCATTCATTCATTGATGCCACTACATCTCCTGAAATGATACTCTTAATGACTGCAACCTCTACCTCACCGAGATACGAATGAGGATTTATGTATTAAATTAACATAATCAAGGGTAACAAATGTATTTTTATACGTCAATGGATATGGTAATAGTCAGACTATAGCGAACAATTTGTTAGTAAAAGAAGTTCGGTCAATTTATGTGTTAAACTATTGAAGCGTAATAGTGAAATCGTGTTTCGGAAAAAGAATTACATAGTAATTAGTAAATGGAGGTACGGTATGACGCTAATTTGTTTAGAAGGTGCCAGTGGTATTGGTAAAACGACGACGTGTAAAAGGATTGCGGAGTTGTACAATGCTTATGTGATTCCAGAAGTAAATTTCTTATTTCAGCGCCCTAATCCTGAACCGGAAAATTGGTATCTCGAAAGGCAAGTTGAAAGATGGCAACTCGCACAAGAAAAATTAAAATCGTATGATGTAGTTTTATTTGATGGAGATATTTTTCAGCCCATTTGGTATAACTGGATTTATGAGGGGGAGTTTCCACAAACTTTACCGTTTTTGAAAGAGTTTTATGTAAGTCAAATGAAACGGAAACAGATAGGATTTCCGGGTGTCTACATTCATCTTTCTACAAGTAAAACAGAATTAAGAAAAAGGAAAGAAAATGATACGACCCAAAGACGAAGTAACTTTGAAAAACATCTAAGGCTTATAGAACCACAAAAGCAGTATTTTCAATATATGAATACTGTTTCTCCTAATGTAGTCCATTTTGTAGATGCAGTGAGTATTGAAGAAAATACAAAAAATATTTTTGATATTTTGTCTCGCTTGAATCTAGAAAAACAACATAATTACTCTGTATCTTTATTAGAGAATGTAATGGATTGGGTAATGAGTAGTAACCCTAAAGCATATGAGATAAGTGAATAGGGAATAAAAGAATATATATCCGACTTGATTTTCCAACATAGATGTATCCATTTTAACTGAGAAGTCCATCTTCTCTAAATGAAGTGAAGTGGGGGGATTTCAATTTCAAGCACTTAAGTCGTGGCTATGAAAATAAAAGGTAATCTCCGCTCGCTTTCTCCTTTTGTTCTCGCTTAAAGGAACTGACGATTCTATCCATGGCCGGACGCTCTCTTCCTAACTAAAAAGAAAGGCTTTTCAATTTGTATTTATATAAAAAAGAAGCTAATCTACGGCCGTAGATTAGCTTCTAACAGGATTTGTCCTCCTAAAATAGCAACTTGTAAGAGTGAGTATATGGTGATTGTGGGGGGGGATAATATTTTTTAAATAAAATATTTATGGGAATGATTTCTTATATGATTTTTATTTTGCATGCTCTTTCTGAAAGGGATTTACCTTATTTGTAAGTGGAATATAAGGTTATCATAATATTATTGATAGATAATTTTTTTCGAGTATTGAAAAGGGAGTGTATATCTTTCATTTTTTGTGATAAAAGTTTTTTGGTAAAATAATGAAAAAACAATTGACAGAAAAGTTGCTCAAGTTATAAAATTAAAAATGGAAAATAAAACAAGGAGGTGTGTGTAATGATTGTAATGGTAAATATGACTGGCTTAGCTGTATTACGTGGTGGAAAACATTTATATCATTACGCAACCCGTACGGAAAGATAGTGCTTTTTTGTTTTCAAAAAAGCGTACGCTGCGTATTTCGTAACGTACGCTTTTATGCGTTTTTGCGCATATCGTCAAGCGGCGGTATGCGCTTTTTTGTCTTTACTTTTGGTTGTTTCCATACTTTGTATGGTTTCGATAAAGAAAAATATGGAAGGTGAGATGTAATGATGAAACAGTACAATTTACGCAATGTAAAAGTGGGGCCTTTTGATAGTGGATAACAGAGATAGACTGAAACAAGATCGAGAAGGGAGAGATTTCATTGTTTTCAGTATTACAAAAGTTAACATGGTTTTTTAAAGAACATTGGAAGAGGTACAGTATCGCAATTGGAGCGCTTTTAATTGTAAATGTAGTAGAGATAATTCCTCCAAAAGTAATCGGTTTAACAATTGATCATATAAAAATAGGGTCTTTAACAAGCGAAGTAATTATGAAATATATTTGGATCTTAGTCGTGACGACGATAGTTGGATATGTACTCACGTATGTATGGCAGCACCAATTATTTGGCGGGGCATTCGTGCTTGAAAAAACGATGCGCTCAAAATTTATGGGACACTTGCTCAAAATGACACCGACCTTTTATCACAAAAATCGTACTGGTGATTTAATGGCGAGAGCGACAAATGATTTAAAGGCGATTGCTATGACTGCAGGATTTGGGATATTGACGCTCGTTGATTCTAGTTTATATATGCTCACAATTGTTTTTATGATGGGCTTTTCAATTAGTTGGCAACTTACAATTGCGGCGCTTCTTCCCCTGCCGATTATGGCATATGCGATGAATATATATGGGAAGAAGTTACATGAACGCTTTACCGTTGCGCAAGATGCGTTTGGGGATATGAATGATAAAGTACTTGAATCGATTGCAGGCGTGCGTGTTATTCGTGCATATGTGCAGGAGAAAGCGGATGAAGAAAGATTCCATCAATTAGGAACAGATGTATATGAAAAAAATATGAAAGTAGCAAGAATTGATGCACTGTTTCAGCCAACTGTGAAGATGTTAGTTGGTCTTAGCTATTTAATTGGTCTTGTATATGGAGCGTTTTTAGTTTTCCAATCAAAGGTGACGCTTGGGGAACTTGTTTCCTTTAACGTTTACCTTGGGATGATGATTTGGCCAATGTTTGCGATTGGTGAATTAATTAATGTCATGCAGCGGGGGAATGCTTCGCTAGATCGTGTTAATGAAACGTTAGCGTATGAGCCTGACGTGAAGAACGTGAAAAAGCCGATGCGTGTACACGAACCAGAGTATATCGATTTTGATAAAGTTTCCTTTTCGTATCCGGCTTCACCTGAACTTAATTTGAAAAATGTTTCTTTTTCATTAAAACAAGGAGAAACGCTTGGCGTTGTTGGGAAAACAGGGAGTGGTAAAACGACTCTTGTTCGACAACTTCTTCGCCAGTATCCACTTGGAGAAGGGGATATTACAGTGTCAGACATTACGCTTGGTCAAATTTCAACTGAAAGCGTGCGAGGCTGGGTTGGGTATGTACCGCAGGAGCATATTCTATTTTCAAAAACAGCACGCGAAAATATTTTGTTTGGAAACAGGGAAGCAAGTCAGGAGGAACTTGAAAAGGCTATTGAAATCGCGGCATTCAAAAAAGATTTGGAGTTTCTTCCTGAAGGATTAGAGACGCTTGTTGGAGAGAAAGGTGTTTCTTTATCTGGCGGGCAAAAACAACGGATTTCAATAGCGAGAGCTGTTATTCAAAATCCAGAAATTTTAATTTTAGATGATTCATTATCGGCTGTGGATGCCAGAACGGAAGCGGCGATTATTGAAAATATAAGAAGAGAAAGAAGCGGAAAAACAACAATTATAACAACGCACCGCCTGTCAGCTGTGCAGCATGCGGATTGGATTCTCGTTATGGATAATGGTGAAATCATAGAAGAGGGAACGCATGATAGACTCGTTTCTAATGACGGCTGGTATGCGGAGCAGTTTGAAAGACAACAGGGTGAGAATATAGAGGGTGAGGTGAAAATATGAGTGTTTCAAAGCGGTTATTTAAGTACGCCATGAAAGTAAAAGGAACGATTTTTGTGGCACTTGCAATGTTATTTATTTTCGTTATTGCAGAGCTCGCAGGGCCATTTGTGGCAAAGGTAATGATTGATGATCATATTGTCGGCATCGAGAAGCCTTGGTATGAAACGGGGCAAGGTGAGGACGCAGTATTATATAACGGCACTTGGTATAAGCGAAGCGACCGTTTTGAACAAGGGGAACAAAAAGGAAAAGAAGTTCGTATTATACAGGTCGGTTTCACTTATTACTTTGTACCTAACAAAATTGCAGCAGAGGGAACGCGTTCTGTAAAGGGAGATATCGTTACAGTTCAAAGTGGGAAAGCAACGCAAGTGTATAAAGCAAAAATGTTAACAGCTAAAGAGGTATATTCGTTTTATGAACCTGAGATGAAACGATTGCTTTTACTTGGCGGAGGATATTTTGCACTATTATTAGTTGTATCTTTATTTGCATATGGTAAGCAGTTTTTCTTACAGAAAGCATCGAATAAAATCATTCAAATTATGCGCGAAGATGTTTTTTCTCATATTCAAACCCTGCCGATCCGTTATTTCGACCATTTACCAGCAGGGAAAATTGTATCGCGTGTAACGAATGATACAGAGGCGATTCGTGAGTTATATGTAACAGTTTTAGCGACATTTGCTTCTAGTTTTATTTATATTATTGGAATCTTTATTGCTTTATTTTTACTTGATATGAAATTAGCGCTTCTATGTTTAATCATCATACCAATTTTAATTGTTTGGGCTGTTGTATATCGAAAATATGCTTCGGTGTACAATCATAAGATGCGCTCTCGGTTATCAGATATTAATGGAACAGTGAATGAATCAATCCAAGGGATGCCTATCATCCAGGCATTTCGTCAAGAACGTACAACAAAGAAAGAATTTGAAGAATTAAATGAAGATTACTTTAAGTATCAAAATAAAATTTTAAATTTAAATGCAGCGACATCCCATAACTTAGTAGGAGTCTTGCGTAATATTGCTTTTACGGCCGTTATTTGGTATTTTGGCGGCGCCTCTTTGAGTGCTGCTGGGGTTGTCTCTTTAGGAGTGCTGTATGCATTTGTCGATTATTTAACAAGGCTCTTCTCACCAATTACAAATATGGTAAATCAGCTCGCGAATTTAGAGCAAGCGCGGGTTGCATCGGAACGTGTATTTGAACTGTTGGATGAAAAGGGAGAAGTACTTCAGGAAGAGCGTATCCCGCGTCTGAATGGAAATGTTCGATTTGATAATGTTTCATTTTCTTATAACGGAAAAGATGAGGTGTTAAAAAATATTTCTTTCGAGGCGAAAAAAGGAGAGACGATTGCTCTTGTTGGTCATACTGGATCTGGGAAAAGTTCCATTATGAATGTACTTTTCCAATTTTATGAGTTTCAAAAAGGAAAACTTACAATTGATGAGTATGATGTGAAAGATATACCAAAGCAGGCACTTCGCGAGCATATGGGGATTGTGCTGCAAGATCCATTTTTATTTAGTGGTACGGTAGCTTCAAATGTAAGTTTAGAGCATCCAAAGATTTCAAATGATCGAGTTATAAAAGCACTGCACGATGTAGGAGCAGAGCGATTTGCTAACAATATAGAAGAAGAAATTACGGAAAAAGGAAGTACGCTTTCAACTGGAGAGCGTCAACTTATATCCTTCGCACGTGCGCTAGCATTTGATCCTGCCATCTTAGTATTAGATGAAGCGACTTCAAGTATTGATACAGAGACAGAGGCGATGATTCAGGGCGCGCTAGAGGTTGTAAAGAAAGGAAGAACAACCTTTATCATTGCACATCGCCTTTCAACCATTAAGAGCGCGGATCAAATTATTGTACTCGACCGGGGAACGATTCTCGAAAAGGGTTCTCACGATGAATTAATACAGAAAAAAGGTCGTTATTACGAAATGTACAAAACACAAATGGAAGGAAGTCAAAGTGCGTAACTTTCACGAAATGTTCAGAAAACTTTAAAGCAATGTTTACAAATGCTTCCGTATCTTTCCTTATCCATGTGATATGTTGGAGGAAAGGGGGAGATAGGGATGGAAGAATTATCAGTTACATTTAACATTGCTTTCTTTTTGCTATTGTGCGGAATGATTGGGTATTGTGTATTAGATTCTTAAAAGAGCTTGCTAATGTAGCAAGCTCTTTTAAAGGTGTTGAGAAACAGGGGCACCTGCCCTCTGTGCGCCGATATCGTTTTAAGGTATTGGCGAAATTGATGAGGCGTATTCTTTGTGCTCAGAAGAAGGGAAACGTAAAGTGGATTTGAGTTGGTTTCAAATTCTGGACAACAAACATAGGACTAATGATTGTGCGATGTGCCGTTAAAGGATAGGGTCGTGGAATACGCATCAGGCTAATTATGCAATGGGAGATGGGGATTATTTAAATGATACGTGCTTATAGGGAAGAAGATAAGGTCAGTATATTACATCTAATACAAAGTATGGAGATAGAAGAAGAGGTAGGTTCTTTAGAGGATATTGTCCTAAATTCTACGCAATTTCTCTTATATGAACAAAATGGAATTGAAGGGTTCTCATACTCATCTGTCTATACAAATAGTGCTGGAGAGTCTATTGCTCAAATCAGTGTTTATGTAGAACCAGATTCCTGTTTAAAGGGTATTGGTTCTACATTATATAAAGCGATGGAAGAGGTGATTTCTGAAACAAAACCGGATTTTGTATGTACTTATATGAGAGTCGAATCAGAAAACCCTACTGGTTTTGCTAAGAAAATGGGGTTTGAAAAATGGTGGGGTTCACTTGAATCGGTATACAAGGGAGGGGCCTTTCCTAAAACAGAAATTAAGTTTATTAAATATGAAGATCGATTTTTTGATCAGTTTGTAAAAATGGTGCAGGCATGTTATTACGAGCTGCATGAAAAGAATGATATTAAACCTTACCTCGCTCCAGAAGACAGTGTAAAAACATACAAATTAAACAATAAAAATAATGTATATTTGGTGTTAGAAGGTGAGCAAATTGTTGCATCGGTTACGACTGGGGAAGGGATATTAGATAATTTAATGGTTGCGCCAAGTCACCAAGGAAAGGGATATGGACGTAAGGCTTTACAATTCGGTATGAACGAGATGTTAGAAGCAGGGTACAAAGAAATTCGAATATGTTTTTTAGAGGGAAATGAAAGTGCTGAGAGGTTGTACAATTCTTTAGGCTTTAAGCCGCTTCACAATACACAGGTTTATCGAAAGTTCTTATAAATGAACACTCATTATTCCACAGGGACTTAAATGGAGAAAGGGAACTCAAATCATAGGAGTTCCCTTTCTTTATCTCAAAAAGCAACAACATTGATTTTTCGTGCGGCATGAGGCGAAAACAGCCCTGTCCGCATCTATGCATGGTTGGCCGCTCTCTTTCATTTAAAAAGAAAGGTTTTTTGTTTTACCTTTTCCTCTATAAATGCTATATTTAAAAACGTTACTTATTTTTTGTATGTATTGGTTTTATATCATGTTGTTTGATTATGAAAAAAAAGGATACACTAATCACGAACATTTTCATTGAAAAATTGTTCAAGATTGCATACAATCAATATAGTTTTTAAATTCCTATCTGAATACTTGGAGGACTAATATCATGAAGAAATTATTTTCAGTGCTTGCAGTAGCTACACTAGCGATCGGAATTGTAGCGGGCTGTGGCAAAGAAGAGAAAAAAGATACAGGTAGTCAAGATGCATTACAAAAAATTAAACAAAGTGGTGAACTTGTAATTGGTACAGAGGGTACATATCCACCATTTACATTCCATGATTCAAGCAATAAATTAACTGGATTTGACGTTGAGTTAGCAGAAGAAATTGCAAAACGTCTAGGCGTGAAACCAGTATTTAAAGAAACACAATGGGACAGCTTACTTGCTGGACTAGATGCAAAACGTTTCGATATGGTTGCAAACGAGGTTGGAATTCGTGAAGATCGTCAAAAGAAATATGATTTCTCTAAACCATATATTTCTTCTTCAGCAGCACTTGTCGTTCGAAAAGATAAAGATAAGCCAGCATCATTTACAGATATTAAAGGTTTGAAAGCAGCGCAGTCTTTAACAAGTAACTATGCGGACATTGCAAAGAAAAATGGCGCAGAAATCCAAGGTGTAGAAGGATTTAGCCAAGCAGTAGAATTACTTAACTCAGGACGTGTTGATTTCACAATCAATGACAAATTATCAGTATTAAACTATTTACAAACGAAAAAAGATGCAAACATTAAAATTGCAGATACAGAAAAAGAAGCATCACAAAGTGGGTTTTTATTCCGTAAAGGTAGCGATAAATTAGTACAAGAAGTAGATAAAGCGTTAGAAGATATGAAAAAAGATGGTACGTATGACAAAATAACGAAAAAATGGTTCGGTGAAAATGTATCTAAGTAGTGTAATCGTTACAGATCGATTATCTACATGGATAGATATCATGCAAGCATCCTTCAAGCCTATGCTGGAGGGTGCTCTTTTCACGACAATTCCATTAACGCTTATCACATTTGTGATCGGTATTATATTGGCGACCTTCACGGCTTTAGCTCGCATTTCAAATAGTCGCATTTTACAATGGATTGCTCGTATCTATGTATCTATTATTCGCGGAACACCACTTCTTGTACAATTATTTATTATTTTCTATGGACTTCCAACTTTACAAATTGAGATTGATCCATATCCAGCAGCTGTTATTGGATTTTCATTAAATGTTGGTGCGTATGCATCTGAAATTATTCGTGCATCTATTTTGTCTATTCCGAAAGGACAATGGGAAGCAGCGTATACAATTGGTATGACATATCCACAAGCGCTAAAACGCATTATTTTACCACAAGCAACACGTGTATCGATTCCGCCACTTTCGAATACGTTTATTAGCTTAGTGAAGGATACTTCATTAGCATCGTTAATTTTAGTAACAGAAATGTTCCGAAAAGCACAGGAAATCGCAGCGATGAACTATGAATTTTTAATTGTTTATTTTGAAGCAGGTCTTATTTATTGGGTGATTTGTTTCTTATTATCTATCGTGCAACAAATATTAGAAAAACGTTCAGAACGTTATACTTTAAAATAATCCTTTTACAAAAGGAGTTTTTGTTTTTATGATTTCAATTCAACATTTACAAAAGAGTTTCGGTGAGAACACTGTACTAAGTCATATCGATTTAGCCGTGGAAAAAGGTGAGGTTGTTGTAATTATTGGACCATCTGGATCTGGTAAGACAACATTTTTACGTTGCCTGAATGTATTAGAAACACCAAATGCAGGTATTGTTCGTATTGGTGATAAAGAACTGGATTTCTCTAAAAAAATAACGAAGAATGATATTGTAAATCTTCGTATACAAACAGGTATGGTGTTCCAGCATCACAATCTATTTCCTCACTTAACAGCAATCCAAAATGTTATGGAAGGGCTTGTTACAGTGAAAAAGATGGGGAAAGAAGAAGCGAAGACAAAAGCGACGTATTTCCTTGGAAAAGTTGGACTTGGTGACAAGATGAATCTATATCCATTCCAACTATCAGGCGGACAACAGCAGCGTGTCGGAATTGCTCGTGCGCTTGCGATGGAACCACAAGTTTTATTATTTGATGAACCAACGTCAGCATTAGATCCAGAACTTGTACAAGAGGTCCTAAAAGTAATGAAGGAACTTGCAAATGAAGGAATGACGATGGTAATTGTAACACATGAAATGCGCTTTGCTCATCAGATTGCGAACCGTGTCATTTTTATGGATGGCGGCGTTGTTGTGGAGCAAGGTACACCAGAAGAGGTATTTACAAATCCGAAAGAAGAACGCACGAAGCGATTTTTACAAATGCTTCAGTAAAAAGAAAGGTCTCAGGGCGAATACCCTGAGACCTTTTTGCCATATATATTTATCTTTGGAATCCGCCAAGGCTTTGCTCAGCCATTGCTACTAAACGTTTTGTGATTTCGCCACCAACAGAACCGTTTGCACGAGCTGTAGAATCTGCTCCTAATTGTACACCAAATTCTTGAGCGATTTCGTATTTCATTTGATCGATTGCAGCTGTTGCACCTGGTACTACTAATGGGTTATTTTGGTTTGCCATAGGAATATATCCTCCTTAGAGTATAAAAGTTTTTTTTGGTTGGATTAGCTGGAGTTGAACCAGATTATCGCCCGTTTGGCGCTAATCCATTGTTTGAGATGAGTGTAATCATAGTATGGGTGTTACGTAGAAAGATATGCGATTTAATAAATTGTAAATTTTGTAAATGAATAAACCAACTTTGATTTTTCACCATATACGTCACGGCTGTGGATAACGAGAGGTGGCCAGCACTCTTTTTCTTTATTGGTTTTCTGCTAAGGTCTGGCGTAGGAAGAGGATTTGACAGCTTCTATGCATGGCCGGATGCTCTCTCCCACCTAAAAAGAATGATTTTATTTCGTTTTTTTAATTTGTATTTTTCTAAAAGAAGGTCACACTAATCGTAAATATGAAACCTCTATGATTGGAGGAGTTATCAATGGCAATCTGTCCACTTTGTAATGCGCTAGAGGCTCAAACATATAGTTGTCAAATTTGCATGAATGTACTCCAAGATTATGGGAAAGTTGTAGATTATACAGATGCTTATAGCGCATATATGGATCAAGATTTATTAAGTGCAGTAGACGGGTTAACAGGGGAGAGTTCGGAGCAATATTGTGTTCATGTTTTCTATTGCGGGACGTGTGGCACACAAACTGAACTAATGGTAAAACTGATGTAATGAAAAAACTTCCACCTATTATAGGATGGAAGTTTTATCTTCTGGTAATAGCTTTTTTGAATGAGAAGAATGCTGTTCTGTTAAATGTATGGCATACTCATAAAATAACTGTCTCGTCAGTTCATTATATTCTTGTAATTTTTCGGACTGAAATACGGTTCTTCCAGGTTTGGAATTGGCTTCAAATAGCCAAATCTTCTCATCTTTATCCAAACCTAAATCAAAACCAATTTCTCCGATATTTCCTTCTATATGCTGATCCAAAATAGAACTTAATTGTAAGGCTGCATCTGTTAATTTATTCGTAATTCGAATACGCTCCGTTGCATCAGGAAAGATATCTTGGAGTAGCTTTACTTCTCCGCCACTATTTATATGAGTTGTTATACTGCCTTTTCCAGCAACTTTGACAACGATAGCACTAACTCTCCAATTACCAAAACGATTTTTATTTGTATGAATTCGAAAATCTATTGGCTGCCCATCTATACGTAATAATACAATTCCTTGTTGAACGATAAACTTTTTTAAATCCTGACCTTGCATAACATGATTGATAAGTGTTTCCAAAGAGTGATATTTTCGTAATTTATTCTGGTTCTTCTCACGATAACGACAATAATAACGGTTTTCTGAAGCAGAATAAAGAATTTGATAAATATCGCGCCCAAAACTACCATGTGCAGGTTTCATATAAATGTGTTTGTATGATGATAAGAAACGCTCTACTTGTTCGAAGTGCTGAAATGTTTCTGTTTGAGGTAAAAAGGAAGCGACTGTTTTTTCATTTATAAGAAGCTGATGTATATTCCATTTATTGAAAAATTCTGAGTTAAACCACGGAATGGCGTATTTTGTTTGTAATTGTTTTTTTGCCCGAACAATAGGTTTGTAAAGCTCTGCTTGCCGATTAGGCAATCGATCATAAATAACGTTTGGAAAAGGAACCTTACACTGTGCCCAGTTCCCCTCTCTGAAAAAGTATCCATCAATTGTTTCTTCATCCCAGTTTATATGTTGTGCACCAAATAAGAAAACAAATGGGTGTAAAGAATGAGGTGTGGTCAGTAACTCTTTGAAACCGATGGAACGGTCGCCAATGGGATGAGAAGCTGATTCCGAAAAACCTGTTGTGAAAATACCGATTAATGGCCCTAATATAAGTGTTTGATTTTGAATGAAAGCATGAACGGTAGTTGAAAACGGGAGATAAAGTTCCTTCGCAATTTGTTCGCCAATTATAATTTCGTGAGCATAAGTATAATGAATTTCAATATTTTCACATGCCGTATGTCGTATGCCGAAGGAAAGAAATGTAAAGAGAGAAGGACTAGAAAATATATAGGGCAATGTTAATGACCTTGGATGATCAGTAGAAATTTGTAATGTGTAAATATGATCTTTCAATATAGTAGTCACTCCTTTTTCAGTTACGGTGTAAATGGATGCAACCGTAATGGGCCGTGGGAAGCTCTTTCGGCCAGTGAATAATCATGTTGTTTTCGAATTAGCATGTATAATTCGAAGTGCTCTATTGAATCCATTATGTAAAAAGAGAAGAGAGAGCGGCTCAATTTTTTTTGTTTCTCTTGTGAAGTTGCGCGGTAATGGCTTCAAAACGGTTTCATCATACATTGCAAACATGTTTCCATACCATTATACTGTTGCCCGTATAACGATATTCTATTTTTGGATGATCAATGTGTTAGTACAAGAGTTGAAAAACGGACAGAAAAACTTTTCTTTTAGGTGGGAGGTAGGATTCCGGCTATGGATATGGATAGAATCGGTCAGAATTTTTTTCGCCAAGCGAAAGCAAGTATATCGCAAAATGAAGTGATGGTTGCGTATTGTTCTTATAACAAGTTGTAGTAAGATATAGATATATATTTGGAGAAATGGAAGGCTGATATTGTCATGAATATGTGGTTAAATATGTTAACAACAACAGGGTTAGGAGCGATAATTGGTGGGTATACGAATCATTTAGCGATTAAAATGTTATTTCGCCCGCATCGCCCTATTTATATTGGAAAGTTTCGAGTACCATTTACACCAGGATTGATTCCGAAACGTCGTGATGAACTTGCGGTGCAACTAGGAAAAATGGTTGTGGATCATTTGTTAACGCCAGAAGGAATCGGAAAGAAGTTAACAGATGAAAAGTTTCAACAAGAGCTTATTCAGTGGGTACAACTAGAGGTAGATAAAATTTTGGTGAACGAGCAATCATTACGAGAGGTTTTAGAAAAATGGGGCTTAGAGGATGTAGAAGGAAAGGCAGTCCAACAAATTGAAAATATGATTGTGGAAAAAATTGAGGCGTTTTTATCACAATATTATACATATACGTGGGAACAAGCTTTACCTAGTTCTGTTCATGAAAAAGTGGAGCAAATGATTCCGAATGTAGCATCATTTATTTTAGATAGAGGTAAAAGCTTTTTTGAGAGTGCAGAGGGAAAAGAGCGCCTTGCTAAAATGATTGATGACTTCTTTGCTTCACGAGGTACATTATTAAATTTAGTAGGTATGTTTTTAGGGAATGTAAGTTTAGTGGATCGTCTGCAACCAGAAGTGATTAAGTTTTTAGAACAAGAAGGAACGAAGCAGCTTTTAAGTGATGTACTGCAAAAAGAGTGGGAGAAATTAAAGGGAATAGAAGTGAAGGGACTGGAATCCTTTATAGAGAAAGAAAGGCTTGTAAAGTCAATTCTATCAACAGTTAAAATAGAAGAAACAGTAAGAGGATTTTTTGATCAATCTGTTCAAAAAGTGTGTGAACCAGTTAGGGAAAAGGTTGTACAAACAATGATTCCAAGTTTAGTGAAAAAAGGTTTAGTGTTTGGAATAAACAATACCGAACAGATTTTGAAAAATTTACGTCTTGCTGAAATCGTACAACAAGAAGTATCTACATTCTCAACAGAGAGATTAGAAGATCTTGTGCTATCGATTACGAAAAGTGAACTGAAGATGATTACATATTTAGGAGCGTTATTAGGAGGGACGATTGGACTGCTTCAAGGATTGTTATTGCTGCTTTTCAGCTAATCGGATGCCTCTAATTATAAATAAAGTGAAATTTCTTCACATCTCGTGTATAGTTTGTTATTGTAAAAAGGTGCGTATCACAAGGTACTCAAAGAGCGAGGGAAAATAGACCGAGCTCTCTAAAGGAGGAAAAATACAATGACAAAAAATATTCATGATGTTGCATATGAATTACAAAAAGCAATCGCAGAAAATACAGATTTTCAAGCACTAAAAGAAAGTTATGCAGAAGTACAAGGAGATGCAGCGTCAAAACAACTATTTGATCAATTCCGTACAATGCAAATGGGCTTACAACAAAAAATGATGCAAGGCCAAGAAATCACAGAAGAAGATAACCAAAAAGCACAAGAAGTTGTAGCGCTTATTCAACAAGATCCAAAAATCGTAAAATTAATGGAAGCAGAGCAACGTTTAAATATTGTAATCGGCGACATTAACAAAATTATCATGAAGCCGCTTGAAGAAGTATATACTTCATATCAAGCTTAATTAGAAAGGCGTTTCCTGGGAGGGAAACGTCTTTTTTATTTAGATACAAATGGATGACCATTAAAATAAAACCGCCAAGGATAATGAACGGCTTCTTCTGCATAGTCAATATTGATACGGGGACCATTCATTATTTCATATTGAGAGGATAGATGTTCTTCTTCAGGGACTAATTCAATATATAGTTCATCCCCTTGCAGTGATAGCCCTCGTTCCTCTAAAGTAATTCCAAGTGCGCGGCATAGCTTTCCAGGTCCGTTCGTTACATTTTTGTATTGTGCTTTCGTAAGTTCCGTTTTACCATAGCGTGCTATTTTCATTTCTTCTATTCCATCAATAGGCTCTAGTGCCCGGATGAGAACGCCTTGAGGGGTACCAACTGGAGCAGTGATGACATTAAAACAATGATACATACCATAAATAAGATATACATAGGCATGTCCTGGTGCACCAAACATGACTTCCGTTCGTTCGGTTCGTCTTCCGCCATAGCTATGTGCAGCTTTATCATCTGGCCCTTTATACGCTTCTACTTCTACAATGAACCCGCTTCGTTTGATTCCATCTACTATATGTACAAGTTTCTGACCAAGTAAATTTTTAGCAACTTCTAATGTATCGCCCTCATAAAAAGAAGGAGGTGCTTTCATATGGATATCCCCTTTACTGATGATATACGTATATCATAAACCAAATTTATGACAAGGATTCTAACTCGTTCTAATTAATAAATTTCTTTCATAAATTATGGATAGAGTAAAAGCAGCTAAGAGGAGGAATGCGTCATGATTTATCGCTTGTTGGCTCTTAATATAGATGGAACACTCATGCAGAAAAACGGGAAGATACCAAAAGGAACACGAGAAGCGATTGATTTTGTAAAGCGAAAAGGTGTATATGTTACGCTATTTACAAGTCGGCACTTTCAATCAGCTCATAAAATAGCGAAGTCATTAAAACTAGATTCCATATTAGTTACGCATAGCGGTGCTTTTATTTCTGCTTCATTAGATAAACCGCTCATTCAAAAAAGATTATCAGAGGAAAAAACGTTTAATATCGTGCAAGTACTGGAACATTTTGAATGTAATATCCGTATTTCACATGAACGTTTTTCTATTGGTAACCGTGAACGAAATACACCAAACTTAATTGCGCGCACTGTATTATCGAGTTCGGACCCGTTATTTTATCCTGTTCAATTTGTAGATTCATTAGGGGACGCACTTCGTGATCAACCTGTTGCAGCTCCGAAAATTGACGTTGTCTTTGCAAGTAGAGGAGAAAGAGAACGTGCGCTTAAAACGTTGAAAAAAGCGTTTGAAAATGTCGAGTATGTAGAATCCGATGGGGGAAGGATAGAAATTCTTCCGCTGCATGTATCGAAATTAAGAGGATTGCAATTATTGGGAGAACACCTTGGAATCGAACTGAGTGAAATGGTAGCAATTGGAGATAGTTTGGAAGATTTAGATGTCATCGAGAATGTTGGATTAGGAGTTGCGATGGGAGATGCACCTGTTCCAGTGAAACAAGCAGCAGACTGGATTACGCGTTCTAATAGTGAAAACGGAGTCGAGTATATGATTAAAGAACATTTTCGAAAGCAATTTCCACTTCCATTTCTAAAAAATCACTCGCAGGTTCATAAATGGTGATAAGATGACGAAAGAACGCAGCCTGAAAGCTGCGTTTCTTAGTGTTTGTCTTTCCGGGAAAATGAGGTAAAAGCTTCTGTATTGACCTGAAAACGCCCTTCAAGTAAACTAAAGAGAGTTTACAAATGAAAAGGTGATAAGTGTTGTTAATTTCAATAAAAACGTTACAAGATGATCGTTTTTTACGTCCGCTGCAAAATATTAGCGGCTTATTTTTTGAAGAAAGTACGATAGGATTTGAGAAAGAAGATGCGAATCTTATTGTTGAGATACAGATAGAAGGAAACGTGACAGCTTCAGCACGTTTAACAGACGCTCAAACTGGGGATGTATATGAAGAAACGTTCTCAAAAGATTTATCTTCTTTTACAGAAGAAAAAGAAAGAATGAAGCAAGTAAAGCATGTGGTTTCTTATGTGTATCTTTCTGTTCTGCAGCAGTTAACAGGATTGGAACAGAGTTGGGGCATTTTAACAGGAGTGCGTCCAACAAAGCTTCTTCACAAAATGCTTCAAAACGGTATGTCAAAAGAAGAAGCACATAAGGAACTTCGTGAAAGCTATTTAATCCACGAAGAAAAAATTGAACTTCTGCAGCGCATTGTTGACTGCCAATTAGCAGTTGTTCCAGATTTATATCGTTTGAAAGAAGAAGTAAGTATTTATATCGGTATTCCGTTTTGTCCGACAAAATGTGCATATTGTACATTCCCTGCTTATGCGATTAATGGGCGTCAAGGATCGGTGGATTCTTTCTTAGGCGGTCTGCATTATGAAGTTCGTGAAATCGGTAAGTTTTTAAAAGAAAAAGGTGTTAAGGTTACAACGATTTATTACGGAGGCGGTACACCGACAAGTATTACAGCAGAAGAGATGGATATGCTGTATGAGGAAATGTATCAATCGTTCCCGGATGTGAAAGAAGTACGCGAAGTAACAGTTGAGGCAGGTCGTCCAGATACGATTACGCCAGAAAAACTAGAAGTATTAAATAAATGGAACATTGACCGTATTAGTATTAACCCGCAGTCGTACCATCAAGAAACATTAAAAGCAATTGGACGTCATCATACGGTGGAAGAAACGATTGAGAAGTATCATCTGGCACGTCAAATGGGAATGAACAATATTAATATGGACTTAATCATTGGTCTTCCTGGTGAAGGGTTAGAAATCTTCAAACATACGTTAGATGAAACAGAAAAGTTGATGCCAGAATCATTAACAGTTCACACATTATCATTTAAACGTGCTTCTGAAATGACGCAAAATAAGCGTAAATATAAAGTGGCAGGTCGCGAAGAAATTACAGCGATGATGCATGAAGCAGAAGAGTGGACAAAGAATCATAACTACGTACCGTATTATTTATACCGCCAAAAGAACATTTTAGGTAACTTAGAAAATGTTGGTTACGCAATGCCGACGCAAGAAAGTATTTATAATATCGTGATTATGGAAGAAGTACAATCCATTATCGGTCTTGGTTGCGGTGCATCAAGTAAATTTGTTCATCCAAAAACGGGGGCGATTACGCATTTCGCAAACCCGAAAGATCCGAAATCATATAATGATGGTTACATTAAATATACAGAAGATAAGCTTGAAATTTTAAAAGAGCTATTCTCATAAAGTGAAACTTTAATCCGTGGGGGCTCATCCTCCACGGATTATTAGTTAAAGCGGGGGAAGCAACTAATTAATAATCGCCTCCTTGTAATCAACAAATTGTGTTATGATTACAAAAAATAGGAGGTTTCAAAATGAGCGAGGACAAAGAAACTCCTGAAAGAGCAAGAGAAAGACTAAGGCAAGAAGAGTTAAAAAGAAATCCAACTGGAAATATGAATGATGCATTTAATAGGGCTGGAACTGGAAACCTTGCTGATTTAGTAGGTAGTTTAGGTTGGAAAGGTATCGGCATCCTAATCCTTGTAATTGTACTAGGTTTTGTCTTAGCATCACTATTCTTTAAATAAGAAGACCTCTTTTTGAGGTCTTTTATTATGCACTTTTCAAGAATTCAGCCGTAGTATGATTGGATTTTGGACACGCTGAAATAAACATTAACATTTGTTCTACTTGCATTTCAAGCTATCTGAATCAATAGAGAGTTATCATGGTATTTGGTTGCCACACCTTGAAATTTTCTCATCCAGGTCTTTAAACGGCCAGTGCCTTTTTTCGCCCTATGCCATGTTAAAACAAAAGGAGAAAATGAGTGGATATCACTTTTTGCCTTCATAGCCACGGCTTGGATGCCTGCAAATCAAAATGGGATATGTTTGTAAAACAATGTCGAGAATGATCAGAAAAAGAAGGTAAAAATGTAGAGGAAATGTCTACTTATAGACGAAATGATAGATTTATGAAAGTTAAAAGGGGGCATATTTTGACATGTATATGACGATTGGGAGGATTTTTGAGTTATCTGTAGGGAAATATGCAAATAAAGAAGCGTTAGTGGAACCTGAAAAGAATATCCGCTGGACATATAAAGAGTGGGATGAACAGGTCAATAAAACAGCGCATGCTCTGCTTGCAGAAGGTGTGAAAAAAGGGGATACTGTATCAGTTTATTTATATAACTGCCATGAATTTGTAAACGTTTACCTTGCTTGCGCTAAAATTGGAGCGATTTTCAATCCAATTAATTTCCGTTTAAAAGCAAAAGAAGTAACTTATATTCTCCAAGATGCGTCCTCCAAAGTTGTCGTATTTGAAAAAGCTGTTGAAAAGACAGTTGCTGCCATTGAACGAGATTTCCCAAACAGTTCTTTTTTGTATATAGAAGATGATGTGCCTTCATACGCTGCTTCGTATCATGAAAAGGTAGATGCTGCTTCATCTGAGCCGGCGGATATTGTCGTTGAGGAAACAGATTATTGCTCTATGCTCTATACAAGTGGTACAACAGGTCATCCAAAAGGGGTGTTACATCGACATCGTGACATGGCTGAACATAGCATGATTTGCACGTATTTCTTAAAATATAACCGTGATAGTATTGGGCTTGTAGTAGCACCGTTATATCATTGCGGTGAATTAAATGCTGGTATTATACCAAGAATTCAAGTTGGTGGGAAAAATATTATTTTACATCAATTTGATACAAAGACGGTACTACATACAATTGAAAAAGAAAAAATCACGACATTCTTTGCTGCACCAACGATGTGGAATATGATGTTACAAGAGGATTTATCACAATATGAATTGCGTTCGATGAAAATTGGAATATATGGGGGAGCTGCGATGGCGCCAGCGCTCGTAAAAGAATGTAAAGAGCGTCTACATATTGATCTTGTCCAAATTTATGGAATGACAGAGATGGGGCCGGTTATTGCATTCTTAGTAGAAGAAGATCAAATTACGAAAGCCGGTTCAGCTGGAACTCCTTGCTTTAGTCACGAAATTCGAATTGTAAAACCAAGCGAAGAGGGCCCGGCAGAACCGGATGACGTGTTACCACCGTATGAAGTGGGAGAAATTATTTCACGTGGACCAACCATGATGGCAGGATATCATAATCGTGAAGAAGCGAACGCAAAGTCTATGTATAAAGGTTGGTATCATTCGGGCGATCTTGGTTATTTTGATAAAGATGGTTATTTATATGTAGCAGATCGTGTTGACGATATGGTGATAAGTGGTGGGGTAAATATTTATCCGCGTGAAATTGAAGATTTTCTGCATAGTCATCCTAGCGTACTAGATGTTGCTGTACTTGGTGAACCAGATGAACTATGGGGCGAACGTGTTGTTGCGGTAGTGGTGAAAAAAGATGAACATATTACGGAAGCGGATTTAGAAAGTTATTGTAAAGAAAGTGATGAATTAGCTGACTATAAACGTCCGCGTCACTACATATTTGCAGATGAACTGCCTCGTAATGCGAGCGGAAAGCTGCAGAAATTTGTACTTAGAGAATCGTTAAAAGGTGCTAAAAGATAATAAAAATGCCTTTCCAATTTGGAAAGGCATTTTTATTATTTACGCGAGAAACCTTCTTCATCAAGGTATTCTGCAGCTTCTGGATAAGAGTTAAATGTACCGTCTAAGTTACTGCCGGCGTACACATTCCACATATCGTCTTCTTGGATAAGAGTAAGAATATGGCCGTCTTCATTGCGCCACTCTTCTTCTTTAGCAGGTGCAGCTTGTGCTACTACTTCTTCTTGTTCTTGAGATAGAAGGTCAATGGATTTTTGGATTAATGAGCGTAGTTCTTCTGCTGAGAACTCACGGATGTTAACCATGCCTTTATCATCTGTTTTATAACCGCTAATGCCGCCTGCGTATACGAATCCGTTACCGTTTGGGTGTAAATGATATACAACGTTCTTTTTGTCTAAGCGACTTTCTTCAAAATGAAAGTTCACACGTTTTAATGATACGTTCTTTCTTTCCAACTCTGGGAAAGATTCGATAATCGATAATTTTTCTTCAAAAGTTAGCATAGTGCCTCCAAATATATAGTAAAAGATTTAATCCGTTCATTATAGCATAGGGGAATTGTTTTCTAAAGCGTTAGCGAGAAGGGGATTTGAAAAATGAAGGCGATTACTTCACGATACTGTCAAGAGTTTATTCTAAAAGGCGCTGACGAATGTGCTTTGTCCACGCTACAATGGAACGTGGACATTATATCGAGGTGATTTTTTTATGATTCAAAGAATAGCGAAAGAGTGTTTATCAGGTTTTACTGTTGCAATTGTTGCACTGCCGCTTGCGATTGCATTTGGGATTGCTGCAACAGGAACGTCTGAAGGTGCGTTAGTCGGATTATACGGCGCCATTTTTGCTGGGTTATTTGCTGCATTGTTTGGCGGAACAGCCGGGCAAGTAACAGGTCCTACAGGCCCGATTACAGTGATTGCGACAGGAGTGATCGCGACTCACGGATTAGAAGCGAGCTTTATCGCATTTATGATGGCAGGGATATTTCAAATTTTATTTGGTATATGCAAGCTCGGTTCGTATATCCGTTATATTCCATATTCTGTAGTTTCGGGATTTATGAATGGAATTGCACTTCTGATTATTTTAGGAGAAATGAAGCATGTAAAGAATAGCTTTTTACTTGTTTTGCTAACAATTCTCGTTATGCTTGTTGCAGGGAAGTGGATAAAAGCAATTCCATCGAGCTTAATTGCACTAGTTGGGGTTACGGCAACACTGCCGTTATTTTCTCATGTATTACAGGGGCTTACGATTCAATTACCTTTTGTGGGAGCGATACCATTAAACGAGATGATTGAAAAGATTGGAGCCATTCCAGAAGCAATGCCGTCACTTCATTTGACATCCTTTAGTGGAGCGGTTGTACTGGAAATGATTTTACCGGCGCTGAGTATTGCGTTATTAGGATCAATTGACTCATTATTAACATCCGTTGTGATGGATAATGTAACAGGCACGCGGCATAAAAGTAATAAAGAGTTGATTGGACAGGGAATAGGTAATATCGTTAGTGGAATGTTTGGCGGATTGGCAGGGGCAGGAGCAACTGTAAGGTCCATTGTGAATATACGAAGTGGTGGGAAAACAGCATTGTCTGCTTGTGTGCATAGCGTAGTTTTATTTATTTTCATTATGGGACTCGGTGCAGTTGTGCAATATATTCCACTTGCAGTATTATCAGGTATTTTAATTTTAACAGGCATCGGCATGTTTGATTGGGATAGTATGAAAAAGATGCATGTAGCGCCAAAAGGTGATGTCATTGTGATGCTGTTCACGATGGTAGTTACAGTGAAGTTTGATTTAATGATTGCTGTTGCGTTTGGTATACTACTTTCCTTCATTTTATATATGGTGCAATGCAAGAAACGAAAAGCTTCTATTATAAAAGGAGAAGGGGAAATGTATATGATTCAGGGGCCGCTTTCCTTCTTATCTGTTGATCGTATTTTCTCTTCGTTACAAGAAGTGAAATCTCATTTGATATTACGTTTGAATGATGTGCACTATATGGATGCTTCAGGAGCGATAGCACTATTGAACTTTGTTGATCACACGGAGAAAATGGGGGCAAGTGTAACGCTTGAGCACCTGCAACCACACGTTGAAAAGACGCTACTCAATTTGGCAAATGATGAACAAAGAGAAAAGCTGAAGATGGTGAAAGCACAGTAGCATTGTAATGATGAAAAATAGCATCCATATGATTGGATGCTATTTTTTGATTTCTTAACCTGCTTTCAAATCAACAATATATCGCTAAAATTGTTGGAACTCAGTAGTATATTTTAGAAAAAGAGATTGTTTTCTTTCATTAATAATAGGGAATTCGTAAATTTTCGAGAATATTAGACAGAAAATTACGAAAAAAGAAGGGTTTTACACCTCTTTTCTTTAATTATATAAATATAATCTTTTAAGTAGGAAAGAGGGATATATAATGGAAGTAAAAAGTAAAGCAGAGTCTGTAGTTGTGAAATATGAAGGACGAGTAGCAACGATTATGATGAATCGTCCAGAGGTATTAAATGCGCTAGATGAACCTACGCTCAAAGAATTATTAGCAAAATTGAAAGAAGTAGCTGAAAGTAACGTTCATATTGTCGTACTATGCGGCAATGGACGTGGTTTTTCTGCGGGTGGAGATATTAAATCTATGCTTTCTAGTAATGATGAAAGTCATTTTGAAAGTATTATGAACACTATTTCAGAAATTGTCGTAACGTTATATACAATGCCAAAACTTGTGATCAGCGCAATTCATGGCCCAACTGCAGGGCTTGGATTGAGTATTGCTTTAACAGCAGATTATGTAGTAGCAGACATTTCATCTATCATTGCGATGAATTTTATTGGAATCGCTTTAATACCAGATGGCGGGGGGCATTTCTTCTTACAAAAACGCCTCGGTGAAAACATGGCAAAACAAATCATTTGGGAAGGTAAAAAGTTATCAGCAACAGAAGCGTTAGAGTGTGGATTAATTGACGAAGTTATCGGAGAAAACTTCCAAGATGCTGTAAAACAAAAGATCAATGAGTGGCTTCAAAAACCAATTAAATCCATGATTCAAACGAAACAAATTCTATGTGAAGTGAATCGTTCAAGCTTAGAACAAACGCTTCAGCTTGAAAAACGTGGACAATATGCAATGAGAAAAACGGCTGATCATAGAGAGGGAATTGCTGCATTTTTAGAAAAGCGTCTGCCTGCGTTTAAAGGGGAATAAAAAAGAGAAAGTGTTAACACAATCCTAAGTGTTAGCACTTTTTTAAATAACGAGGGAAAAAATGAAAAGAAAAGTTATATATATTATCGGTTTATTTATACTAATCTATTTTGCTCTACATAGCACACCAACGCTTGCTGTTCGTACGGCGTTATTTTTTGAAGGGCATCCAAAGGTTGCTATAGGAGGAGAAATTACGAAGGAAAGAAATATAGAAAAAGAGGCACTTCCTACAGCTTATCAAACATTGTATGGAACAGAAAATAACGAACCGGACCATTACTTCTTTCCGCATGTACAAGCTCATGGAACAGGGATTGATATGATTAGTGCGTGTGTGAAAAAGAAATGGTTTTTCTACCAAGCGGAGCTAGGATGCTACTAAATATGGAAAGAAGATATGCTATAGTATAAGTATGATATTTTGGTGGGGGTAGAACTATGTCAACTTATAATAAATTAGTTAGAGATCTCGTTCCAGAAAAGATTTTAATGTCTGGAAAAACATATACTTCAAAAAAATTAACAGGGCAAGCATACATAGAAGCATTAGCGAAAATTGGAACGGAAGAAATTCGTGAATTTGCTTCAATGAAAGAACGTGAACATGCATTAGATTCACTTGCGGACGCATTAGAAGTCATCCTCTCACTCGCGCGTGCAGAAGGGGCGACATTTGAAGATATTGAACGTATTCGTAAGCAAAAAGAAGAAGAACTCGGTGGATTTGAGAGAGGAATTTATTTGCTGGATGTTTTGGAGGAGTAGTTTGGTAGAGAGTTATACAAAATACTAAAATTGACCTTCACATGATTTTTTCAGCAAGCTAGTAGAAAATAAGGATAAGTAGTTAAGATAATTAATAGCTATATATAGATGAAAAGCTCATCCTTTTCTAGAAAGGTTGAGCTTTTTGTTATTTTGCTTTTGCTAGTTTTGTTTTCGTTACAAAAAGGCTAATGATAAAAAGTATTCCTGTTAGTCCCCATCCAATTGTAATCGCAGTAGATGTATGCAGAGTATAAGAAACCTGTAAACAAAGCAAAGATGATAAAAACCAGATTAATGCAATTTCTACATGTTTTTTCGTTAATTTCATTCCAATGAATCCCCTTTAATATTTATATGATATGAAAGAATGTTTTACCATAATTATGTAATTCCGAAAATGAAATATACAGAAATCTCCATCATTATAAGTAGAGATTTGGCAATAATTTCGGTATACTGAATATTAGAAAAAAGCGAGGGGGAACAACATTGGCACATCACGCAAGAGAAACGATGGAATTAATTAAACAACTTGTTTCTATTCCAAGTCCATCTGGAAACACAGGAAAAATCATTAACTTTATTGAAAACTACGTAAAAGAATGGAATGTAGAAACGAAGCGTAATAATAAAGGTGCACTTATTTTGACGGTAAAAGGAAATAACGATGAGCAACACCGCTTACTAACTGCTCACGTTGATACATTAGGTGCAATGGTAAAAGAAATTAAATCTGATGGTCGTCTTAGCTTATCGATGATCGGAGGATTTCGCTGGAACTCTGTTGAAGGAGAATATTGTGAAATTGAAACAGCGAGCGGAAAAACATATACTGGTACAATTTTGATGCACCAAACATCTGTGCATGTCTATAAAGATGCAGGTGAAGCAAAACGCGATGAAAAAAATATTGAAGTCCGCATTGATGAGCGCGTATCTTCAGCGGAGGAAGTTCGTGAACTAGGAATCGAGGTTGGGGACTTCGTCTCATTTGACCCACGCGTTCAAATTACAGAGAGCGGATACATAAAATCACGTCATCTAGACGATAAAGTAAGTGTTGCAATCCTACTAAAATTAATGAAAAGATTACAAGATGAAAATATTACATTGCCATATACAACACATTTCTTAATCTCTAATAATGAAGAAATTGGTTATGGCGGTAACTCTAACATTCCAGAAGAAACAGTTGAATATTTAGCCGTTGATATGGGAGCGCTTGGAGACGGGCAGGCATCAGATGAATATACAGTATCCATCTGTGCAAAAGATTCTAGTGGTCCATACCATTACGGTTTACGTAAACATTTAGTGGAACTTGCAAAAGCAAACAATATTGAATATAAAGTAGATATCTATCCATACTACGGATCAGATGCATCTGCGGCAATCCGTGCAGGTTTTGATGTGAAACACGCGCTAATTGGAGCAGGAATTGATTCTTCTCATGCATTTGAGCGTACGCATGAGAGTTCAATTGCACATACGGAGGCGCTTGTGTTTGCTTATGTGATGTCGGAGTTGATTGGGGAATAATAAAAAGAGGTTACCCTGGTACCAGGGTAACCTCTTTTTATATGGTGAATGTTGTTGGAATAAGCGTTAAATATTTCTTATCTACAATTTGTAAATAACCTATGAGGCAATCTCCTTACATACTACATGTGGAGTTGCACAGCTATTAAAGAAATTTACCTTCTTAAAATTGAAGCGGCTTGTAATTTTGGTATGAATCTCAGGTGAACTCATGTTACTTAATCGTTCCCATCCCACCAATTTCTACATTTACCTTGACGTTTACATCGGCCTTTGCTAATTCATTATTCCATTTATTTTGGACTTTTTTCCATTCTGGATATGTGTAAGTTCTTGCATATACCCCAAGCCCAATCGGATCGATTTTGGCAGCTTGTACTTTCTTTATTAATTGTTTGAAATCAGCTTCCAGCTTAGTTTCAATCGCCTTTTGTAATTTTGCTGCGTCCTTTCTTGTATTGAACGAAAAAAGTCGTTCTGTAATACCGATTCTCATTTTTACATCTATATTAAATATAAAATGATTATCATACCTTACCTTTGTCTTTACTTTAATATTTTGGGCACTAAAGCTTATCCAATCTTTATCCTGGTTATCCGACTTTAGTTTAATTGGAATTGTAAATGGAAACTCACCTGTAGTTTCTTGTTGCAAAATGCGTAATAGTTTGTTTTCATCGGATTTTAGCGTTAATTTATACCTTCCTTTTTCATCCAACAAAGCTGTACCTGTCACCCATATTCTATTCTTTTTTTTCATCTCAGTAATACTTGCTGTTATCCCTTTGTCTGCTATTTGTTCATGTAATTTTTGAAGAGTTGTTTTTACTGTGATATTTCTTAAATAGGCAGTATCAACTAGTTGTGTTAAATATAAAGGAAGACGCGGCTTATCTTTTGGGTGATAAAAGATGAGGTCCGAAACAGGTCCATCTACAGCAACAACCCTTGTAGTAACTGAATTTTTAGGGTCTCGGTAAAATGGGTCGAGATAATCTCCCCAGTTTTTTCGTTTCATTAGCCGCTTGCCAACTAAAATAACCTGTGTTTTACTTCCAGAGGTTAGCGCCATAACCGTGGCATCAAATTGCGCTCTAGCATTTCGAATTGTAACAGATTTCACACCAGTAGTTTCTTCTTTTACCTTTGCTTCTTTATTAAAAACAGGACTTGACATGTACACCAATAAATTATTATTGCGATCTAAATCGATACCAAGGAGAAGGGTAAGGGAAACATCTTCAACATTTGTTTGATCAAAGCATCCAGTCATCATGAATACCGATAACAAAATACAACATAGTACTTTTCTTTTCAATGTATCCCCCCCTAGCGAGACTTCTCATATACCCAGCTATATATCCATAAAATGATAGGTGATATATACGTCAATCCAAATCCAGTATTCGATACTACCTGTTGCCAAGTTTCGGCTTGATTCCAACTAGGACGAGTCCAAAATACGAAGCCGATAATGAGTAATAATAGAACAACGACATGAGAGCTGTGCTCTTGTTTCCCAAGTAATTGGCTCGAACAAAATACAGCGCAGTATATGCAAGGAATCCAGGCTGTGGAAACAACGGTTAAGTAAACAGCTAATAAAATCATGTCAAAACGTTCTAAAAAACGAAATTCAATTACTTTAAGTAAATTTAGTACCGGCTGGTTAAATTGTGTAATGCTATCAGGGCTAAAATAGGCAAAGCAAACAATAGTAACAAATAAATAAAATAACATCGTTAAAGTGTTTGCGATAACGATTCCATGGACTGCATACTGTTTTTTTTGTAAAAAGGGATATAAAAAGAAAGCAATATCAAACCCTAAATAAGCAAAAATAGTGGTCGGTACAGCCGTTAATACCGGTTTCCACCCTTCTTTTAAGAGTGGAAAGAAGGGCAGCCAGCTCCCGCTCCCTTTTAGTGGTATCAAAAAAAACAGCGGAATCCAAAGCATCATATAAAAAATAAGTTCGGAGTACCGTCCTATAATACGAGGGCCGTTGCGTACAACAAGAAAGGTAGGAATCGAAAACAAAAAGATAATGATATAGTCAGGCGTTTTCGGAAGAAGCCATCCCTTAAGATAAAGCATAGCGTTCACAAGAATGATACCGGAATAAAAGGCAAAATATATCATGTAAATAACAACGAGTGCTTTCCCTACTATTTTTCCAAATAATCGTATAAGAATGTCGTAAAGTGTGTCCTCGGGATACCTTGCAGCTGTTTTCACTATAAAAATACCTGCTATTGTGGAGAATACCCAGCCGATCAGTATAGCTATCCATCCATCTGTTCCAGCTTTTTCTGCAAGCACTCGTGGGAGAGATAACACTCCAGTTCCCACCTGCATTCCATTGATTAAAAAAATATACTGCATAAGGGTGATGTCATTATAGGCATACTTTTTCATAGTTTCACCTTTTATTATGGTTCTTTCTTTGTCGAATAGATTGAATGGCTTCCGTACCCTTAGGACGACTTCTCATTGTCCATAGAGGAAAGCGTACAAAAGCATCCTTCATATCTGCAAAGCGAAATGGTGCTAACGGAGTGCCATAAGGAGTTCCTAGCGATTCAAGACTGATAAGATGCGCAATTAATGTCATCCACCCGATAACAAGTCCTACAATTCCAAATAAGGCAGCTGATAGCATCATCGGAAAGCGTAAAAGCCTAACTGTCGCTCCCATGTCGTAATTAGGGATAATAAAAGAAGCGATGGCTGTAACAGCAACAACAATAATCATAATGTTGCTTACAATCCCCGCCTGAACAGCCGCTTGTCCAATAATAATTCCACCTACAATTCCAACCGTCTGACCAATCGGAGTAGGCAGCCGCAAAGCCCCTTCCCTCATCATTTCCAATGTCATTTCCATAAGCAGTGCTTCCATAACTGGAGAAAATGGTACGCGCGTTCTTGATTCTGCAATAGACAAAAAAAGTTCTACAGGAATGACTTCAAAATTAAAGGAAATAAACGCAACATAACTCGCAGGTAAAAATAGAGCAATCATAAAAGCCAAGAAACGAAGTATACGAATAGACGAGGCAACTAACCAACGTGTCCCGTAATCATCAATTCCTTGAAAAAAAGATATAAAATTTGTCGGAGCAATTAATACACTTGGGGAATGATCCACAACAACCACAAATCTACCTTGAAGAATATGAGATACAGCCACATCGGGTCTTTCAGTTAATATAAATTGCGGAAACGGTGAGTACGGGTTATCTTCAATAAATTCGATAAGTTCACCAGTATTCTCAACAGCGTCGACCGTAATATCTTGAATCCGTGTTTCTAATTCCTTTAGCACATCGTCAGAAGCTACATCTTTCAAATATAAAATAGAAATCCTCGTTTTGCTTCGTACACCAATTATTATTTCTTTTATCATTAATTCGCGATGAGGAATATATCTTCGAATCATTGCGATATTCTGGCTTCCAGTTTCTACAAATGCTTGATGCGCACCTTTTAGGGCTATTTCGTTATGAGTATCTTCAATATTTCTTTGTGGCCATCCTTTCGTATCCAATTGATGCGCTGTTGTTCGGCCATGGATTAATAAAACACTATCTCCTCCAAAAATAGCATTTTCAATCTGACTCCATGTATTAATAATTTTAATATGTCCTAATGTAATTGGGAGTTCCGTATTCGTATCAAAAACACTATTCATCAAAGGATTTAGAACGTGATTTTGAATCAATTGTTTATCTGTTAATCCAGACAAATACACTAAAGCTGCCTCTAATCCATCAGCTTTCATTTGAAATCGACGAATCACTAAATCAGGTGCTTGACGAAATACATTCTGAATATCAGCTATGTTTTTCGATAAATCAGCGTCTAAGAGGGAGTCCTCAATATCTTTTTCCCGAAAATGAGTATTGTCTCGTATGGAAAATGACTTAGGATTGCCTCTATATTTTAACCGTTTCAGAAATTTAGCCATGACTCCCTCACTTTCTATGTGCCTTCTATAGTATGTTTAGTATGTATATATTAAGAAAAAATATCCTAATAACTAGAGAGGGGACGCCAGAATTATTACTGCCCGTTAATGCGGGATAAACAAATATACCGATCCTATGCCTATCATCCTTTTTTATAATAATCTTCTATAATTTTTTTAGGAATCATACCGCCACCTGTTCCTCACATGACGTGTGTAGCATTTTTGAGTTTAAATATGCCTGTTCGTCTTTTTCTTCAATAACCCAAATAGAAAAGCTACTCTCTATCAGCTTCATAAAAACCGATAGAAAGTAGCTTTCATTGTTTCATACATCATGAAAATGCTATAGTCACTTTTCTCGTTCTGGGGTATTTGCTTTTCTTAGCTTGATGGCGATGGCGTGCCACCCACATTTTAACGAAAATATCCCTAACTATTTTCTAATGGGTTTGGTTTTGGAGTACAAAACACCAAAAAACAGTGAAAATAGCACAATAAAAAGGAACTTGTATAATCAAGCTCCTTTTCTTATGAATTTAAATGCCATCTTCTTCATAAAGCACCCGTTAGTTTAACAACTCTTGGGACCCCATCTTTTTTATTCAATTTTTAGACGGTTCGTAAGTAAAAAGTAAAACAAAGTTTACATCTTTTTATAATTTGTAAAACACACCGTTAAATATCCAAATATAAATCCAGTGATATCATGCACACGTACTGATATCACTGGGTTTTATTATTTTAACATTTTGTATCATTTTTAAAACTCACTAATTATAACTTTGCTCATAAATAATATAAGGATTAAATATCTGAACATTTACAATATTTAGTACAAATAATATCAATTTACTATAATATGTAATTTATGTAAAATCATAATTAAGCTAAACTCTTCTTTAAATTCTTGCCCCTAACAAGGATTTATAGACCATGCTATTTTTAGCTACAAATGCATAAAAAGAAAAAAGCCAAATTCTAGATAGATTTGGCTTTTTTCTTTGGAGTTCATGTAAATAACAACTTGAACCCACTGCTCTTTTTCAAATGTAATTGTATTTTATCATATTTTAAACGTTTTGTTGTTATATTTTTAAACTTATCAGAAATTTCTAAGTGGATATTTGGAACAATCTTTAGCCTATGATATCGCCCCTAACAACTTGTATATAATAGAAAGTAAAACTAAGTTCATGACTTTTTATAGTTTGTAAAATTGATCATTAAATTCTTATAGCTAATGTGTACCTAAAGGTGTGTTTTGATTTCGGTATAAACCTAAAATTATTTTCATACATTTTGGCACCATGTTTTCTACTCAAAAACCACCCTACCAAAAGATGTACTTTTTGATACTGTACAAACAAATTAGTAATAAATTTCTCAATATGGGTATTATCACTATTTTTATCTATAATATTCGAGATTAACAGTTAATGTAATATGATAGAAAAGTAATGGTTATCACCCTGTTTTTTCTCCTTATGCCAAAGGTAAGACCGAGTTTCTGGTCTTATCTTTTTTATTTATATGTTTTCTTTGGGGATGAATGGGTGAGTGGAATATGTGTAAAATTTGATATACTAAAAGAAAAATTAGGATGATAAGCTTATGCCAACAAAAGAATTTCAAGATACGGTACAACATTTTTCTTCTTTCTTATTAAATAAAGGCCGCAAGCCTTCTACAATAAAACGATATGTTTATGATATTGAAGATTTTGGTCATTGGTTGCAAAACTCTAAAAAACTCCCTACACGTAATATATGGACGACGCTTGGTACAAAGGATTATGAAGCGTATTTCTCTGATTTAAAACAGCAACGACAGTACTCTGATAAAACAATGCATCGTGTCTATGTTGTCTTAAATAGACTATATCAGTATTTACAACTGCCAAATCCCTTAGATGAGATGCAATTGAGTATCCAACCAAATCGTGCGTTACGTGATGAGGACTTTATCTCAAAAGAGGAAGAAAAAACGTTACAGTATATTTTAACCTCATTGGACGGATTAACAGAGAGACAAAGTGCCGTTCGTCCCATGCTTCAGGATCGAAACATTTCTATTGTACATTTCCTTCTGAACTATGGACTATCACTACAAGAGCTTGTGGGATTACAAATGAAGCACGTTCATTTTGAGAATAATACTCTTACAGTTCCAGGAATAACAGGGATAGAAAGAACGATTGTATTAAGTGAAGATGATAAAAAACGCTTGTTTAGCTATTATAAAACGATCCCTGAACCTGTTCGCCCAAAATATCATAGCAATGACCCACTATTTGTGGCATTCGATTATACTCGAAATACATTTCGGTGGGTATATGAAAATGATGCACCAAAAGCTTTAACAGAAATTGCTGTTCAAAAGATGATTCGACTTGAAGTTGCTCGAGCAAATTTACGTAAAGGTATTTCAGCGCAACACTTACGGAACACTTTCATCTTAAGACTTATTGAGCATCAAACTTCAGAATACGAAATAATAAAACAGGTAGGTTTTAAGTCTAAACTTTCGTTAAAAAGATATTATGATTACATCAATCAAAAATAACGGGGGAAGACCGTGTGGAAAGAAATAAGAAACAGAAGCTACAGTACATGAGAGTGTACACATTAAGGGATAGAAGTACAAAATCCATTCACGTTGAATCCTAGAGAACGTTTAAAGATGAAATGCGGGTTCTAGGTATAAAGGAATCAGATATTTTTCAAATTCAGTTAATTGAAAAACGAACGTGAATAAATTGAAACGAGTCAATTTTTCTTAGTTAAGAAAGTTGGCTCGTTTTTTGTGCAATTTTTACATAGCAATCGTGCCGAGAATGCAAAATAATTCAAAGAAAATGAAACACTAACTATAGTGCGCCCTTACATTTGCATCAAGTTCAAAAGAAGGGGGACCGCCAGCATTTCGGAAAAAAACCACGCTAAGAGCATGCAAGATTTTATACAGTTTTTCGGCTAATCCAGTAACAAACGAGAACCTTAAAACCCACGCCAGGATAGGAATGTATAAAAAAATGCATAAATCCATAGAACAAAAAAGGAGGATCCCTTGTGAGAGTAAGGTTCCGCCTTTTTCCTTGCTACGGATAATGAGACGTTATGTCAACCGATTATGTATACGATATACAAGAAAAACTTCTTTACTACCGCATTATTCAGATGGTAAAATTTAGAAAAAAGGTGAGGGTGAGTTCAGTGGACGATTTATTTTTAATTTGAAACTTTTTATTTTGTCTTAGAAGGGTGTAGATTTTTTTGAATACAAAATTAATCATAGTAGAAGGGCTTCCTGGCTTTGGGAAATCCACCACTGCAAACTTGCTTTACGATATTCTAATTGAAAAAAATATTGACGTTGAGTTATTTCTTGAAGGGAATCCAGACCACCCTGCTGATTATGATGGGGTATCTTGTTTTGATAAAAGTGAATTCGAAAGTTTGTTAGTGAATAGTGGTAATTTTAGGGGAGTAATTAGTGATAGAGTCACGAAGCGAGGAAACAATTATTTATTGCCATATAAAAAAATTAAAAATGAATACAGCTCTAATTTTCCTGAAAGTTTATTAAATACCATTTTCAAAAATGATATATATGAATTACCGCTAGAGAGGAATATTGAATTAATAACTGAAAAATGGAGGGATTTTGTTGAAATAGCCAACAACGAAAATAAAACTTATATTTTTGAATGTTGCTTCATACAAAATCCATTAACAATCGGAATGGTCAAATATGGTGAAAAAAAAGAGAAAGTTATAAGTTATATTAATTCATTAGCGAAAATCATAGAGAAATTAAATCCAGTATTGTTTTATATAGAACAAGATGATTTGGAATTCTCATTCAGAAAGGTATTTAATGAAAGAGCAAAAGAATGGTCTGCTGGATTTATTGAGTATTATACAAATCAAGGGTATGTGAAAATGAAAGGCTATCACGGTTTAGACGGAACAATTAAAGTTTTAGAAGCAAGAAGAGATATTGAAAGAGAAATATTTGATATGTTAAATATAAAAAAGACAAAAATTGATAATTCACAGTATGAAGCTATCAAATATAAGTCAATGATAATTGAAAAATTGAAATTACTTGAATTTCTAGATTAATGTAGTGCTTTAATTGAGCAAGAAACTAAGAATTCTTAACTTCCGCTAACGCATGTTATATTAACTAAATTAGCTTAAGATTAAATCATTGGAGGAAAAAGTATGAAAAATAAAATACCTCTAATAACATTCATTTTAGCTGCTTTATTTGTAGCTGGAGGTTTTGCATTCTTCTACTGGATCAAAACATTCCCATTCAATTAAAGAAACCTAACTACCGATAACAAAGATTACGTGAATACAAAAGTCCTCCAGTTAAACAATCTGGAGAACTTTTAATAGTCTTCTAAATACATTAAATCCCGATAATATTACGTTATGTTAACTTGACATGTATGTAGTATACAGTTGTTTATTAAGTAGTTTCTAAGTTAATAGCTGTTTAATTTTGGCTATTTTTTCTTCTAATCCAAGTGTGCCATCAATTATATAATCTGCATGTTTACTAACTATTTCTTCATGTGTAATAAACATTGGTCTAGCTTCCCCAAAATAAATTTTTGCCCATTCTAAAATCTCACTCGCGGAAGAATCAGAAAAGTCTCTAAGTAAATATCTTGCAAAGGTTATATCTAAGGGGGTTTTTATATAAATTACCTTATCAATATGCATACCTATTTGTTTGTTTTCATAACCTATTGGATGATCTAAAAAAATATAATCACTTTTATTTTTTGCTTTTTTTAAGTCATTTATCATGCTATCTAATTGATAAGCATTAAAATAATCGGATGGTCTGTTTAAAATTCCTTTCACATCTGGTGCATTTTCTATTTCATAATTATCAAAGTATAAAGCATATGCATTAGGAAATTCTTTTACTAACTGATTAACCAATGTAGTCTTTCCTCCAGCAGTTACTCCACTAATAGCAATTACCTTAGCATCCATTTATTCAACTCCCGTTTTTAAATTTTTCTATTCTCTTATAATTATTAACATTATTCTCTTGTGAGGAAGAGCTATCTAAAGTAAACAGCTGTTTTTCGTTATGTATTAAATAGTTCTCTACCAATAATGGTGCGTTATGTTAACAAAAAGCGAATGTAATATACAATATAAAATTCGTGCTGAATTTCTTATTTCAAATGCTACAATTAGAAGCAAGGGGGAATGTACATGGATAGACCAAAGCTTAGGGCAGAAGGAATCATTTCAAATGCGGATAGAACCAAATTTCTCGTTCAATGTGATCTAGAAGAGAGTTTTTATCGTCTGCCTGGTGGAAGCATTGAATTTGGAGAGTCAGCTTCTGATTCGATTGTGAGGGAGCTGCTAGAGGAATATGATTTGCAAGTAAATGTAGGTGAGCTTGTTTGTATTAATGAAACGGTTTTTGAATACAACGGGAAGACAAACCATCATTGTACTTTAATACACCGCTGTTTTGTTCATATGACAGAAAACAAAGAAATCTTTATACATAAAGAACTGCCAAAAGAGGTAAAACTAGTTTGGCGCACTACTGACCAATTACAGCAGAAACCAATATCCCCTGAAGGTATACTTGATATTATGACTTCTAAGACTGACCGTATTGCTCACATTTCTGTATAGACAAAGAGAGAAAAAAATTAACAATAATTTTCGTTATCGGTAGTTTTGATTTCAACAAAAAAAGGATTAGCTAAATGCTAGTCCTAAAGGTTTTATATTGGATATTCATTCAACCAAATTAATGCTTGTTCATAATTATCGAAAAAATTTACAGATTCTTTTGTATTGGACTGTTGTAAATAATTCATTATCTCTCCTTCCTCAAGGAGAAACGCAATTGCTTTACTATGATTCAAAATGTTTTCATTGAAAAACTTATCTTTCCATGCTTTTTGAACTGAAAAATGATCTGGGGTGTACCCTTTTCTATCTACCAACAATTTGTATTTCCGACCTTCGGAAATGAATTGCTGACAAACTTTCTCGAATCCTTTAAACCATTCGTTAACATCATCTGTTTTAATCTTGCCAATCAGATGGGTAACAATTAAATCCCCTGAAACCGTTGTGCTAATATTCTGTTTACTCAACTTAGAATCATCCCCCTTAGTTACAATTATGTGTAAAAAACTTTATGAAATCAATTAAAAGAAGGAATGATTAATTTTTTATGAATAATATATACATATCTACTTAACATAACGTCTCATTATCGGTAGCAAGGACAACGCGGATCCATACTCTCACAAGGAATCCGCCTTTTTCTTTTTCTATGACTCTGTTCACTCTTTTATACATTCCTATCCTAGCGTGGGTTTTAGGATTATCACTTGTTACTAGATTAGCTGAAAAATTGTATAAAATCTTGCATGCTCTTAGCGTAGTTTTTTTCCAGAATGCTGGCGGTATCCCATGGCCATCAAGCTAAAATTTTGAAGTACCCCCCAAATGAAAATTTTCTTTCTCTATAGTTAGTTATTTTGAGAAGTCGGCTGTTTTTTTCGTTTTGGGGGTGTTTACTTTTCTTAAGTTGATGGATATGGGGTAGTACGCACAAATCTCATCAAATGAGGCATGGACAGGGTTTGGAACAAACGAAGCATCCTGGAAAATGGCAATATCGCTTTTGCTGACAAACAAGGAAAAATTCATTTTGTAAGACGATTTCATGAAAATGGTGAAAAAGCAGTTTCTGTGGTGATGCAATAAAGTGAAACTGTAATCAGTGGGGATTTTCTTCATCCCCCACTGATTATTAGCCCTCATCAATCGGGCTTTTACGGGCAGTTTATCTCCCACCTAACTTCTTAAAGAAAAGTGGAAGTGGCTCGTCCAGAATGTGAGGGGGGAAGAAGCGAAGCCACCGAACATTTTAACCACTGGAACTGGACAATGCCTTAGCCGAATTTTGAGGTTGGGAGGCTTACTGCCCGCAAATAACGTGATAAAATAATGAAATAACTATACCACTTGATTTATCTATTGTTTCTTAAACATCATTTATTGATGTAATAACTAACTAAAGCCATTCCGTTAATTCAAGATGGATTATAGTTCCTCCTCTTTAACACTTATCATTTCGTAATTCCCGAAGAATTTGAAAAATTTGACCTCTATGATGCGATTCGTGTTCAATCAAATGGTAAACAACCCACTCAGGTGTGACGTCATAATGTTCAAGTACTCTCGGTTTACGCCAATCGGTTAAGTCCATTGAACGAAAGTGGGAAAGAAATACTTCACGTACCTTATTAAGGCGGTAAAAATGTTCCTCTATACTTTCTCCCTCAAAGTGAGTTAAATTGCCGTCAGTTCGATGTTCTAAAGGAAATAATGCGCTAATTTCAGGATCCCAATCGGTTCCAAGTACTTCTACATATAACCAATCTGCCTCAATCAATACAATGTGATACAAAAGTGTCCCAATTGATTGTCTTTCGCCTAATTTTTGATCAATTAAGCTTTGGCTGATTCCAGTTAATTCAGTTATAAGAGTACGTCGAACATCCTCTAGACACCATAGCCATCTGCCAATCTCTTCTTCATACTGTGGTAATGAAGATACCAGTAAAGCTCGTCTCTTCAACAACATCAACCTCCTCTTAATTAAAATGTTTACATTCTATTAAAAGGGGATGTTTCCTTCTTTTAAATAAAAATATTCTTCCCGTATTCCGTAATCTGGCCCTTTCATGGAGTAACTCTATTGCTATTCCGAGTATATTATCGAAAGCTCAAGATAAAGGTATCGAGATGAACTAAAGTACATTTCACCTAGAGATGCCAATTTTCTCGTTTTGGGTGCAATTCAAAATGTGAGATTGATAGCGATGTGGTGCTATACAAACACATGCCTTAATGAGAAATGTGAGATTTCGTTGATCTTACTCAGATATGCAATATTGCATATGAAAATATATTGCTATAAATGTAAGCGCTTACTATAATAAAATCATAAAGAATAAGTCACATCTTAGCAACAACAAAAGAGGAGGCAATAACATGACAATCGTAATGCCAATTTTAAAATTTGTAGGTGGAGTACTTCCATTCGTTCAAGAGCTTTTAAAAGCATTTATGTAAGTTTACTATTTAGCAATTATTTATAAATAATGATCATACCTTAATACGAGAAAAAAGGAAGAAGTTGATTTTTATGAAAATTACAAAAAGGAATAAAGGAATAAAATTCCTAGCATGTTTAGCAGTTAGTTTATGCACTATTAATTATTCATCTATTTCCTTCGCGGAAACAAAAACAAGTAATTCAGCTGATGTAACAAAAAATGCTAGTGGCATTGATACTGGTATAGCAAATCTAAAGTATAATAATCAAGAGGTTTTAGCAGTAAATGGTGATAAAGTAGAGAGTTTTGTTCCGAAAGAAAGTACAAATTCAAATGGTAAATTTGTAGTAGTTGAACGTGAGAAAAAATCACTTACAACTTCACCAGTGGATATTTCAATTATTGATTCTGTGGCTAATCGTACATATCCAGGAGCAGTACAACTTGCAAATAAAGCATTTGCAGATAATCAACCTAGTTTGTTAGTAGCTAAGAGAAAACCATTGAATATTAGTATAGACTTACCTGGTATGAGAAAAGACAATACAATTACTGTCAAAAATCCTACATATGGTAATGTGTCTGGTGCAGTAGATGAATTAGTATCTACTTGGAATCAAAAGTATTCAAAAACACATACGTTACCTGCAAGAATGCAGTATACAGAATCTATGGTGTATAGTAAATCTCAAATAGCAAGTGCTCTTAATGTTAACGCTAAATATCTTGACAATGCACTGAACATTGACTTTAAAGCGATTGCAAATGGAGAGAAAAAAGTGATGGTTGCGGCATATAAGCAAATCTTTTATACCGTAAGTGCAGAACTACCTAACAATCCATCAGACCTTTTTGATAATAGCGTTACTTTTCCAGAGTTAACTCGTAAAGGGGTAAGTAATACGGCTCCGCCTGTTATGGTGTCAAATGTAGCTTATGGTAGAACAGTTTATGTGAAATTAGAAACATCATCTAAGAGCAAAGATGTACAAACTGCTTTTAAAGCCTTAATTAAGGGGCAAGGCGTTGAAGCGAGTGGACAGTACAAAGATATTTTTGAAGACAGTACCTTTACCGCTGTAGTATTAGGCGGAGATGCAAAAGAGCATAACAAAGTTGTTACAAAAGATTTTAATGAAATCCGAAATATCATTAAAGATAATGCAGAATTAAGTTCTAAAAATCCAGCATACCCAATTTCATATACAAGCACTTTCTTAAAAGATAACGCAACTGCTGCTGTTCATAACAATACAGATTATATTGAGACTACAACTACAGAATATTCTCGTGCTAAAATGACGCTTGATCATACTGGTGGATATGTTGCTCAATTTGATGTATCTTGGGATGAATTCTCATATGATAAAAATGGAAAAGAAGTACTAACACATAAAACCTGGGAAGGAAACGGAAGAGACAGAACTGCTCATTTCAATACAGTCATACCACTTCCACCGAATTCAAAAAATGTAAAAGTCGTAGCAAGAGAATGTACAGGTCTTGCATGGGAATGGTGGAGAACAATTATTAATGAACAAAATGTTCCATTAACAAATGAAATAAAAGTTTCAATTGGAGGAACAACATTATACCCATCGGCTAATATTAGTCATTAGGTAAAAGTGAAGCGCCCTGTTTATAGGGCGCTTTTTTAATTGGTTGCAAGAATCCCACTGGTTTTTCCAGCTTGCTCCTTTAGGGGGGAGTGTCAATAACATAAAGTATTGTAAAACCTTTAATATCCCACTTCACAAGTACTGAACGGAAAGTGAGTGCTATGAACTATTGAGTCTGAAAGAAAAATTGGTTCTTTTAGCTTATGAAAGAAAGTACTTAGCATCAAGAAGTATGTATCCTATGAAGGTTAAGAGAAGAACAAGAGTAAAAAAGATTGTTTTTTGCTTTTTACTTCTATTTTTAAACCATCCCCATCTTTTGCTATCCATATCTAAGCAATAGTAATCAACCACAAGAAATAACAGGATGAGTAAGAAATAGAAAAAGATTTTCAGTATAATCATCTCCTTTTTATTCCATTTTAATAGAAATAACAAAATGTTCCATTAAGAATATTCTAATCATGTCAGGATTACATAACAAAACATTATATGAAGTAAACATAGGGACTAATTCTATATTCAACAAGGATTAGACCTTATATTCTTATTAAAAGCTTTATGAAAGAATATATGTTTCACTGGTTTTTCCGAAGATACTAACTGCTCTTAAATAAGATAAAAGTAAATAATAAAAAAATCGCTATCTGAAGCGATTTTTTTATTATTTGTATTGATTGTTGTTAAGGAATAGTAATTACATACGGTACTGTAAATATCTTACCTTTATGCTGGAATTGTCCCCATATTTTATAAGTGCCGCTAGTTGGAAATTCTGTATGGAACATAGCTCCAGGTCCCATAGTCTTGGTATCGACTGGATGTACATGAAGGTATTTTTAATTGCATCTAGATATGTTTCAAGGTCAGTAATTGGTGTCTTCGTAGCTGCATCTTTTATGTTGAAAAGGAAGAAAAAATCTCACATGAAATTAAACTTATATAATCTTAGTTTGATGGGTGTGCGGTGCTACCTTATATATTCGAAAGAACAGTCGATATCGTTTTATCGATGAATCATAATAGATTACTTACCTTTAAGTTCTTCTTGTTTTGCAGCTAATAAATTGCGTAAAACATGGGCACGATAGCTTTCTAATTTTCTTCCTTCATAATAACGAACGCCTATTTTTTTAAGTTCGGCTACGTACCATCCTTTTGTTCCGTAATACATGGAAATCACTTCCTTTTTTACTTTTAAATAGTATATGTTTTGGAATTTATAAATTTCGTTTTTTTATAGCGAATGACTGAATTTAAAATAAATGTTGAATATTCAGTCTATTTGTATTATTATTAGCTTATTATCGGATGACAGTGATTAGCCTCTCTGCATGCCCGGATATGATTTCGTTCAATTTAATCGAGGATGATTGGCTTCTTTCCACTTGAACTTCCTTAGCAGGAAGACGAGCCATAAGGATAGAGACAGTAAAATCCAATGTAATTCTTTACATTGTTTTTCTGGCTCTTTTTATTGTTTCTATTTATCCCGTCTTAACGGGCAGTAAGACTCCACGCCTCAAGATTCAGAAGGTGGAGGATAATTGCCCATAAAGGTCCGATTCGTTCAATTAATAATCAGTGGGGATGAAGAACCCGCCCGCTGATTAAAGTTTCACTTTATAGGAGGATTTTGAGAAAGCGTTATCAATCATGGGTGATGTTTCGATATTATGTATGTTCACTTTAAGAAAAGGATTTATGAAAATAAATACTTATAGGTTGGTGATCTTTTTGGTGCAAGAAAAAAAGGAATTACAAAAAGACTTAAAAACCAGGCATATAACAATGATTTCGATTGGCGGGGTTATCGGGGGAGGCTTATTTGTAGGAAGTGGGACAATTATTCAATCAACAGGTCCAGCTGCCATTTTGTCCTATATCATTGGCGCTTTAATGGTTGTACTTGTGATGCGGATGCTCGGGGAGATGGCTGCGGTAAACCCTGATAGTGGTTCATTCTCAACATATGCACATAAGGCAATTGGACCTTGGGCTGGGTACACAATCGGTTGGTTATATTGGTTCAATTGGCTCATCATTATCGCAATTGAAGCGGTATTGTTAGGCGTGATGATCAATAATTGGTTTCCTTCCATACCAACATGGATAGCGAGTTTGTTCGTGATTATCCTTATGACAATGACAAATGTTTATTCAGTGAAGTTATATGGAGAGTTTGAATATTGGTTAGCATTTATTAAAGTTGTAGCGATTCTTGCATTTTTAGTGTTAGGAATTGCAATGATTTTTGGACTTGTTCCTAACGTAGATAGACCAGACCTTTCGATGATCTCTGAAAACGGGGGCTTTTTTCCAAAAGGGATTATGCCTGTATTGCTCAGTGTTGTATTTATTTCTTTCTCCTTATCGGGGAGTGAAGTAGCAGCGATTGCGGCCGGGGAGTCTGACAATCCAGAGAAAAACGTAATAAGAGCGATTAACAGTGTTGTATGGCGTCTTATGATTTTCTTTGTAGGGTCTGTAACGATTTTGGTCATTTTTATGCCGTGGAACAATGCAGAATTATTGAAACTACCATATGCAAGTTTATTTCAGATGGCAGGAATCCCTGCTGCTGCAGAAATTATGAATGGAGTTGTGTTTCTGTCGCTCCTTTCGGTTATGAATTCCGGAATATACACGAGTTCTCGTATGTTATTTTCACTTGCGAAAAAGGGAGACGCTCCTTTTATTTTTTCAAAGTTAAACAGTAGAGGGACACCCGTTTGGGCAATCTATGCAAGTATTGTATTTGCATTCATTTGCGCTATGCTCAAGTTCATATCACCTGATAAATTATTTGCTTTTTTAGCGAATAGCTCAGGCGGCGTTACAATGCTGATGTATATGTTCGTTGCCGTTTCACATATTCGGTTAAGAAGAAAAGCTGAAAGAGAAGACCCGGGGCAACTAAAGGTAAAAATGTGGTTATTCCCTTACCTCACATATGCAACACTTGCGATGATTATTACGATATTTGTTGCACAAGCGTTTATAGAGGATATGAGAATGCAATTTTATATGACGATGTTAGCGACTGCTATCGTTATCGCAATTTATTTCTTAAGAGATAGAAATAAACGAGTACCGATAAACGAAGAGTTTACGATTATACAAGATTCGAAAGTTAGTTTAGAGAAGGAGTAAGAAAGGGGTATGTTCCATGTTAAAAGAAAAGCAAAATATTGTAACGACAAAATCTAATAGTCTACATGAGAGAAGAAACAATGCGGTGCCTGGTGGCCCTTATAATATTACGCAGTTATATGTAGGGTCGGCAAAAGGAGCAATCATTACGGATGTAGATGGCAATGAATTAATAGATTTTGCAGGCGGGATTGGTATGCAAAATGTTGGGCATTGTCATCCGAAGGTCGTACAAGCCATTCAGAGCCAAGTGGAATCTTCTATTCATAGTTGTTTTCATGTAGCACCGTATGAAAGCTATATTGAACTAGCTGAGAGATTGAATGAATTAACGCCAGGAGATTTTAAGAAAAAAACAATGTTTGCTAATAGCGGGGCGGAAGCGGTAGAAAATGCTGTGAAAATCGCTAGGAAAGCGACTGGGCGCAGTGCCATCGTTTCGTTTGAACGTGCATATCACGGACGTACACTTCTGACGATGTCGCTTACGAGTAAAGTAAAACCTTATAAGCATGGATTTGGCCCGTTTGCATCAGATGTATACAAGCTGCCTTATCCGTATTATTACCGCGCAGAAGACGGCATGACGAAAGAAGAAGTAGATGAGCGAATTTTAGCGTATTTCGAACGTTTTATGTTAGAGGAAGTAGCGAGTGATAATATTGCTGCCATCATTTTGGAACCGCTTCAAGGTGAAGGTGGATTTATCGTTCCAAGTGCTACGTTTATACAAGGCGTTAGAAACCTTTGTGATAAATATGGAATTATCATGATTGCTGATGAAATTCAAACGGGCTTTGCTCGTACAGGAAGTTTGTTTGCGATAGATCATTTTGGCGTAGCTCCTGATTTAATGACATTTTCCAAATCCATTGCTGCAGGGATGCCGCTTAGCGCAGTAACAGGAAGAGCGGAATTGATGGATGCTCCTGGGCCGGGACAACTTGGTGGTACTTTTTCAGGAAGTCCGGTTGCTTGCGCAGCTGCACTCGCTGTTTTAGATGTAATTGAAGAAGAGCAATTAGTAAAACGTGCTGAAGTCATCGGTAGCCGTATGATGGAAGTGTTCCATAGCTGGAAGGAAAAATATGAATGTATTGGAGATGTAAGAGGCCTTGGGGCTATGACGGCGATCGAACTTGTCAAAGATCGCAATACGAAAGAGCCAGCAACAGAAGAAGTAAAAGCGATTATGCAAGAAACGCATAACAAAGGTGTAATCACAATAAGCGCTGGAATTTATGGAAATGTCCTTCGTTTCTTACCGCCACTTGTTATTACAGATGAACAACTTGAGGAAGGGCTTGCGATTCTTGAAAGTGCGATTGCGAATCTATCAAAATAAGAAACAATGATGGAGGTAGAAGAATGCAGTTTTTCAATTATATAAATGGCCAGTGGAGAGAGCCATCTGCGAATCAATATTCGAAAAATTATAATCCGCATAACGGAGACGTGTTAGGGGAATTTCCACTAAGCTCAAGAGAGGATACACAATCCGCGATCGCATCCGCGAAAGAAGCGTTTCAAAGTTGGCAAGGGTTATCATTTCATGAGCGTGCTAGCTATTTGTGGAAAGCAGCTGCAATTTTAAAAGAACGAGTGACGGAAATCGGTCAAGATTTAACAAGCGAAGAAGGAAAGACGCTTACGGAAGGAATGGGAGAGACGAAGCGAGCAATCAGTATTCTTGAATACTATGCAGGAGAAGCGAATCAGCCAGTAGGAGAAATGATTCCTTCGGCAAATCCGAAAACGATGCTCTACAGCAAACGTGTAGCAGTTGGACCAGTCGGACTTATTACGCCGTGGAACTTTCCAATTGCGATTCCCGCATGGAAAATGGCGCCGGCACTTATTTACGGGAATACGGTTGTCATAAAGCCTGCTGAAATTACGCCAAAATCAGTCTATCACCTTGTGAATGCTTTTCACGAGGCAGGAATTCCTGCTGGAGTGATTAATTGTGTATTCGGAAAAGGTTCAGTCGTTGGAACGGAATTAACAGAAAACCCGGATATAAAAGCGATATCCTTTACTGGTTCGAATAGCGTCGGAAAAACCATTCAGCAAACCGCGATTGCAAGCGGAAAGAAAGTGCAGTTAGAAATGGGAGGGAAAAACCCATTAGTCGTATTAAAGGATGCTGATGTTCAGAAGGCAGTCGATATTGCGATAAGAGGTGCATTTATGTCAACGGGGCAAAAATGCACAGCGACAAGCAGAGTGATTATTGAAGAGGACATTTATGAAGAATTTCGAAGTGAGCTCCTATTGCGTACAGAAGCGCTTAAGGCTGGAAATCCATTCGAACAAAATACGTTTATGGGGCCGTGCGTATCCGAGAGTCAACAGCACGCTGTTTTATCGATGATTGAAGTTGGAAAGAAAGAGGCTTCATTACTTTGCGGAGGCGACGTACCAGAAGAAGATGAGTTAAAACAAGGATATTATGTCCTGCCGACTATTTTTGAAGACGTACCGCAAGACGCGCGAATTGCGAAAGAAGAAATTTTCGGCCCTGTTATTTGTTTATTTAAGGTGAACAATTATCAAGAAGCAATTTATTTGGCGAACGATACAGAATATGGGCTGAGCGCATCTATTTGTACAAATAATCTCAGTCTAGCCCAGCAGTTTATCGATGATATGGAAGTTGGAATGGTCCATGTCAACTCAGAAACTGCAGGAGCAGAGCCGCAAGTTCCGTTTGGGGGAATGAAAAATTCGAGCGCGGGACCACGTGAACAAGGAAAAACAGCTGCAGAATTTTATACAAGAGTGAAGACAGTATATATCGATCAAGTATAAGTTATAAAATGGGGGATGAACATGTGTAAAGGTACTTTTTTCATGGCAGGACACTCAAGACTTCCGAAAGGGATGGCTGTACGCAGTGTCTATGAAACATTAACAATTACAATAGAAGCAGATCACAAATATCACGTTATAATTGAAGCGTCATGTACCCTTGCTACTGAACATGGGAGAGACTTTATTGCTCAAATGTTAAGAGGACATAGTTTACGAGATGGTATTGAAGATATCATTCAAGAAATCACGTATCACTATCAAGGAAAAGCGCAAAATGCAATTATTAGCGCTGTAAAAGATTTATATCGTCAATATACAAACTATTTAAATGGCAACAAACCGCTAGAAGAGTGCGAGGAGACAAATCTATAACAAACTGCCTAGTTTATTGCACTTTATTCTGTAAAGAGCGTTCATAGACGAGAGCCAGTTATATTTCAGCTTATTTAGTGAGCGGAATATAACTGGCTTTTTTATGTTTATCTAATGAGGAGGCTGATAAAATGTCAAAATTAAATCAAGGTGTAAAGCAAAAAAGAGGGTGCGCGAAAAATGGTATGGTGAAAACGTGTAACATATGTAAAGCGTGTGTCCAGGAAAAAGAAAATGAAAAGTACATGTCAAAAGAAGGTTCTCTTAAATATAAAAATTATAATAGATGAATATAGTGTGAATCATTGCTGCTTCATATACAATAAAAGTAGGATTGCTCTTCTACTAAAGAGCAGTTTTCAGAAGGAGGGAATGACTTGGAGAAAATGAAAGTAGAATTTGAAGTAAAAGGATTCGGTGAAGAAGAGCTAGTAAATGTTGAGGGTGCCTATAAAAGTATTGAAATTGCAAGAGTAAAAGGGTTATCAAAGGAAACTACATTAGGCGAGTTAGAATCTATTTTAACAGCTATGTTTGATGAAGTTGAGAAAAAATATGAAAATCCACCACAATTTACTGGAAGAATCACGATTCGAGCAAAGAAAGAGAATGCTGAGATTAAGTATTATGGTTAACTACATGAAAATAAATAATAAAAACATATTGACAGTGTAAATATTTTGAATTATCATATAATTACAAAGTGATAAGATCCATACGAGAAATTAGCCTTCTCTATATCCGATCTTCATTTTCTGTTTTGCACATATTTTCATAAAAAAACTGTCTATTATTACTGTACTTTAAGAGATTAAAGAACACTCGTAATTTAAAGCCAGTTGTACGTTTTCTACAATTTTTATTGTAGATGCGTATGACTGGCTTTTTCGTTTTATTTAAACTAAAGGAGGAAATAACATGTCAGTGATTACAAAGCAAGAAGTGAAGATGAAGTTTGCGAAGAAATATGAGGGGTATGAAATTGTGCCTCATCCAGAACATAAAAGGTTGTATCATATTGTGTTAGACGGGCAATTGCTTGGGCAGTTTTTCGAAGGGGTAAAAGAACATTCGGAGCAATCCTTACAATATATTCCGTATTCGCGTTTTATTATTGCGGATCAAATGAAAAAGCTCTTTGGTGAATCCTTTATGGAAAATGTTCGAGGTATTATTCATGACCGTGAAACGGGCGGGTTTACAATTGGTGTACAAGGCGAAACGACTGATGCAGGAGACTATGTGAAATTTGCAACTGCATTAACACATTTAATTGGTACGTCTAACTTTGACGCGATGACAGGAACGTATTACGCAAGATTTAACGTGAAAGATACAGATAGCAGTGATTCGTATCTTCGCCAAGCATATCGATTATTTACGCTTCATACAGACGGGACATTTGTTGACGAACCGACAGATTGGCTCCTTATGATGAAAATAGAGGAAAAGAATGCAGTAGGCGGCGAATCACGCCTGCTTCATTTAGATGATTGGGAAGAACTTGATAAGTTTCGCAATCATCCACTCGCATCAGTTAAGGTTACGTACAAAGCGCCTCCAAGTAAAAATGCGCAAGAAATCGTATACCGTGAAACATTTTTTGATGTAAACAATGCACCGTGCATTTGTTTTATTGATCAATTTGCTTATCCGGATAATATTGAACAGGCAACATATTTGAAGGAATTATCATACTCTGTTGAAAACTCTCCAGCAACACACGCATTAAAACTACCAGTTGGGGATCTTGTTTTATTAAACAATTTATTTTGGATGCATGGGCGCGCTCCTTTTGAGAAAAACAAAGATCTATATCGAGAACTCATGCGCCAGCGCGGCTGTTTTTCTAAATAATACATGTGGCGGGTCTTACAATAAGGCCTGCCTTTCCTAATATAGGGGATACAGACATAAGGGGGAAGTTAAATGTATGATTTTCTAATTATCGGCGGAGGAATTGTGGGGCTTTCAACTGGAATGGCCTTAACGAAAAAATTTCCTCATGCCAAAATCGCAGTAATTGAAAAAGAGAACGAACTTGCGCATCACCAAACAGGACATAATAGCGGTGTCATTCATTCTGGCATTTACTACAAACCAGGTAGCTATAAAGCGAGATTTGCAAAAGAAGGAAACGCAGCGATGGTTCAGTTCTGCAAAGAAAATGGCATTGCCTATGACATGTGCGGAAAGGTGATCGTTGCAACAGAAAAAGAAGAAATTCCTCTTTTGCATAACCTGTATGAAAGAGGTCTACAAAATGGGCTGAACATTTCAAAAATCGACCAAGGAGAACTAGCGGAAATCGAACCCCACGTAAAAGGAGTAGGAGCTATTCGCGTTCCTTCTTGCGGCATTGCCGATTATAAAGGAGTCAGTCATACATTTGCACGTTTCATAGAGAAAAGCGGAGGAGAAGTACACTTAGGTACAAAAGCAGAACGAATTTTTGAACACAAAGATTTCGTTACAATCGAAACAAACAAAGGCGTCTTTGAAACAAGATTTCTCATTAATTGCGCTGGACTACATAGCGACCGAATCGCAAAAAAAGCAGGAATACTAACAGATATGAAAATCGTCCCGTTCCGAGGTGAATATTATGAACTCATTCCAGAAAAACGTCATCTTGTAAAACATTTAATTTACCCTGTTCCCAACCCAGACTTTCCATTCTTAGGCGTTCACTTTACAAGAATGATAAATGGGGACGTACATGCTGGGCCTAATGCAGTGTTAAGTTTTAAACGTGAAGGATATACAAAAAAGGATTTTGATATAAAAGACTTTATGGAAACAATGACATACGCAGGCTTTTGGAAGATGGCGATGCCGAATATGAAAGAGGGCATGAAGGAAATGATTCGTTCTTTTAGTAAACAATCTTTTCTTAAAAGCTTGCAGCATCTCATACCAGAACTTACAGAGAAAGACATCGTTCCAACTCATGCTGGTGTAAGGGCGCAGGCGATTCTATCGAATGGAAATATGGTAGATGACTTCTGTATTATCCCGGGCATCAACTCTATGCATATTTGTAATGCACCGTCTCCAGCAGCAACGGCTAGTTTGAAGATTGGGGAGGAAATTGCGGGGAAAGTGCCGGATGTGGTTGTGGACCGAAATTTCTTGTCAAAAGCTACTTTTTGAAGTAGCTTTTTAATTTTTTTTGGCGAATACCGAAATTTATTGAATTACGGATATATGTTGAGAAACAAGCGATATATTTGGAAAATAAATGGTATAGGAGAAGAATACTCAATATTTCTGTATAAAATATGGGGTATACGGATGTTTCCGAAATATTTATAGGGTGTATCCCTTTTTATGAAAGCGCTTTATTATGTGATCTATACCCCATATCGTTAGACAAGGAATTGATTTTATGAAACAATAGTAACAGGTAAAGAGAGGGTGCTTTTCCTTAAGTGCTTCGTATTGAATTTATTCTATAAGAGAAAGTGTGCTTAATGATTTAAATGAAATAAGGAGCTGTTTTTATTATATGCAACAAAAAAATAATTTAGATTTTGGACCTCAAGATGTAATTGTAGTGAACCCAAAACAAGCCAGGAAAGCCGTTATTGCTACTGGTATTGGGAATGCAATGGAGTGGTTTGACTTTGGCCTATATGCGTATTTAGCGGTTATTTTAAGTCAATTATTCTTCTCTGGTGTTCACGATAGTGGCTTACAGCTTGTATTAACATTTGGTACATTTGCTGCTGCCTTCTTAGTTAGGCCGATTGGTGGTATTTTCTTTGGTAGAATTGGTGATAAATATGGCCGAAAGATTGTGTTAAGTACAACTATTATCTTAATGGCACTTTCGACATTATTCATTGCACTACTACCAACCTACGAACAAATTGGAATTTGGGCACCGATTTTATTATTAGTTGCTCGTATGGTTCAAGGGTTTTCCACAGGTGGGGAATATTCAGGAGCGATGGTGTATATCGCTGAATCATCTCCCGATAAGAAGCGTGGTATACTTGGTAGTGGTCTTGAAATTGGGACGCTTTCTGGTTACATCGCGGCTTCAGTAATCGTTACTGTTTTGACGGTAGTGTTAACAGATGAACAAATGCTTAGCTGGGGATGGCGTATCCCGTTCTTAATTGCTGCCCCAATTGGTTTGGTCGGTTTATATTTACGCCGCCATTTAGATGAATCTCCTATATTCCAAGAGATGGAAAAAGCGCAGGGAGATTCTGAAGAAGATGAACAAATTCCGTTTATTGATATTTTGAAATATCATAAAAAAGACTTTCTTTTAAGCACAGTAATTGTTGCCTTCTTTAATATTACAAACTATATGATCCTTTCTTATATTCCTTCTTATCTAACACAAGTATTAAAAATTAAAGAAACGACTGGTTTAATCATTATTTCAATTACGATGGCACTCATGATTCCACTGGCGCTTTATTTCGGGAAATTAAGCGATAAAGTTGGTAATAAACGTGTAGTACAATTCGGATTACTCGGTTTGACAGTATGTTCAATTCCTGCCTTTTTATTAATCAGCAATGGACATATTGCAGCTATTTTTATAGGTATCTTTGTTTTAGGTTTCTTCCTTAGTGTTTATGAAGGAACACTGCCTTCTTTATTACCATCTCTCTTTTTCACAGATGTACGTTATCGTGCACTCTCGATATCATTTAATATCTCCGTATCCATATTTGGTGGAACAACACCGCTCGTATGTTCATATTTAGTTCATGCTACTGGAAATGCACTTGCACCCGCATTTTATTTAACCGGTGTCAGCTTAATTGGCATCATTGTATTTAGCCTACTATTTGTGACAACGTCAGGTCGTGCCTTGAAAGGTTCGTACCCGACTGTAGAAACGAAAAAAGAAGCACACGCAATAGCGAAGCAAGACCCTGAAGAAGCACTTTGGTGGCACGAAGAATCTTTAGAAATTGAAGCAGTGAAAAATTCATAATGTGTATGAAAAGTAACTTGTATTTTTGCAATTTTTAAAACTCTTTGGTTGAATAAGTAACGCATCGCACTTTTCTCTAATTCAAACAAGCACAAAAATGAGTAGGATTATGCATTCAAAAAAATCCCCCTTATTACAAATTCAATTTGTAATAAGGGGGATTTCTCATAGTAAGAAATTGGATTTTCTTTCTTTTCCTATACGGCTTGTTTTTCTTCCTTTGAATTCTCTTTTTCCCAACACTCTGTATTCTGTAAGCCAGGAATAGAATCAGCTTGGAAAATTGGTGTTTTTCCAGCTTTCTTTTGTTTTATATAGTCTGCTAAAGCGGCATATGCAAACTTACCAAGAAGGGTAATGGCAATTAAATTTGTAAATACCATAAGACCCATAAAGAAATCAGCCATATTCCAAACAGTTTGAAGTGTCGCAACGGATCCGAATAAAATCATCGCAACTACTGCAACGCGATAAATCATTAACCATGATTTACTTTCTTTAATGAATGCAATATTGGTTTCACCATAATAGTAGTTTCCTAGTAATGAACTAAACGCAAATAAGAAAATAATAATCGCTAAGAAACTGCTTGCCCATGAGCCGATTTGTGAACTTAATGCAATTTGTGTTAACTCAATTCCTTCTAAATTCGCTTGCTTATATGCCCCGGAGCATAAGACGATAAATGCTGTTGAAGTACATACTAAAAACGTATCAACGAAAACGCCAAGCGCTTGAACAAGTCCTTGCTTTACAGGATGAGTGACATCTGATGTAGCGGCGGCGTTTGGTGAACTACCCATACCCGCTTCCGTTGCGAATAAACCACGCTGAATACCATACTTCATTGCTGCCCCGATGCCGCCAGCAATTGCTTGATCTAAACCAAATGCACCTCTAAATATTTCTAGAAAAATATCAGGTAAAATATAGAAGTTTTTAATTACAACAAAAACAGCTACGGCGATATAAACAATCGCCATTGGCGGAACAATCGTTTCTGTAATACGTGCGATACTTTTAATACCACCAAAAATAATAATCGCAACTAATGCAGCCATTACAATTCCTACGATGTACCGTTCTAAACCAAATGCGTTTTCAAATGCTAATGTTACTGTATTTGCTTGTACAGAGTTGAAAATTAATCCATAAGTAACAGTAATCAGGAGTGAGAACCAAACGCCCATCCAGCGTTTATTTAGTCCCTTCTCCATATAATAAGCGGGACCCCCGCGGAATCCACGTCCGTCTTTTATCTTATAAATTTGTGCAAGTGTACACTCTACAAAGCTTGTAGCAGCTCCAATAATCGCGATGAACCACATCCAAAAGACTGCACCGGGTCCGCCCATTGAAATAGCTAGCGCCACACCAGCTAAGTTTCCGATTCCAATGCGGGCTGCTGCACTCAAACAAAATGCTTGAAACGGGGATATGCTATCCTTTTTCTTTGTCTTTTTGTTAAAGCCATTACTGATTAATCGTACCATGTCACCAAAATGGCTAATTTGTACAAATTTCAATTTAAAAGAAAAATAAAGCCCGAGGCCGATTAACATTGCAATAAGAATATATGACCATAAAATGTTATTCGTTATCTCAAGGAATCTACTAAAAATATCAATCATATCATGCACTTCCTTTTTTTATTTATAAGAAAAGTATATTTAAAAAATATCGTAGAAGCAAATGTAGTATGAAATAATGGTTCTTAATATCGTTTTAAACAACATTATACTTATTTTTCTGACTATTTTGTTTTTCTTAAATAATTTCAATGGGAGAAAGAAGAATTTTTATTCAAAGTAAGTTGTGAAATTTTAAAAACTAGAGAGAAGCTTAGTCTAGTTTTTATGAAAAGGAAACTTGAATGATCCTGAATGATGGTCTCTTTAATAAAGCTCATCATTCGAGGTTTTGATGTATTACATATGTAATCTCATACTTTTTGATTTTCTTATACAAATTAGCGCGCGACATTCCTAATTTTTTCGTCGCAATGCTTTTGTTCCGATATGTGTCTTGCAAGGTTTGAAGAATGCGTGTGCGTGATCATGGTCACTATGTATTAATTGATATTAGAATTAGTGTTCCGGCATATTTAACTATCCAACAAGGACATGATATTTGTAGAGAGATAAAAAATACTATAATAAATCAGAACCCAGAAGTATATGAAGTACTAATTCATTTAAACCCATGGTATGAGGAGAAATAGTTTTATTGAATTTTAGATTTATAAAAGGAAATAGTCAGAGGATGTTTTTGTTAGTATTATTATCAGTTTTCCATTTTAAAATATGATCTCATATTAAATCAGATTGTAGCAGAGGCAATGGGAGGATTAATGCATGATACCTCAAACCAAATTGTATCCCATTGTAATACTATTAATGATATTATTTACAGTTACTTGGATTACCATCAATCGACGAATTCTCAGTCAGCCTGTAGATTAGGGGCTGATCCCGTATTTTGGGGTGTGAGGCAAAGGGTGGGGAAAGCTAAGCAAGGGGTTCCCCCCTAAATATACGTAAATTTATAAAATGTTTTTATTAAAGCATTGTTCTAAAAGAAAAACGAAAGATGACATTTAATAGGTCGTCTTTTTTCTTCAAAACATGTGTAAAATCTTCCTTAAGTTAACCTTTAATAATTAACATTCTTTATCATCCATGAAAGTAACTTTTTTATTATTCGTTTACTTTCAAATTCCTGAAACTATTGCCTACCGTCAATTTTCCTGAAATCCTCAATTTATCAAAAGAAATTATACATTAAAAATCCCTTTGGTAATATTTAATAAAATAATGTATGAGTCCATCATAGAGAAAGAAGTTAACAATAAACTGTTAACTTCTCAGCTTAAGGAAAAATAGTATCTTTTCTTATTTTTCACTATCTAGGTTGTGATTTAATATTGGTAAGATGAGCATCAAACATATCAATTATTTCAAGAAATCTATCAGCTTCACGAAATACATGGTCTGCTAATAATGGATGAATGATACTCTTTATTTTACATTGCTCAATTAAATCACGTGCCGTTTTCTTGAAATCACGAAGAGATGTAACTGACACACGATTTTGATCTAAAAATTGATCTAAAAGAGGCACTGTTTGAGATTGTGGTTTCATAGATTCTAAGTCGATTGCTTGATACATCAATTCATCAAAATCATTGCTAAAATTCCGGGCTGTATCTACAAGCTTTCTTTCCGATGGATCAAGAAGGTGACCAATAAATTTAGCATGGTCTGCCATAATCCTTAAAAAGAAAACATTTTCTTTAATAATAGCATCAGGAAGGGCATCTAATTTACCTTCATTTAATTCCATTAAACGGTTTCTGAAATAATTAGCTTCTCTACTTGTATGGTCCACTAACAGCGGAAAATTATTTTGTCCTGGCAATTTACATGTGAGAATTAATCCTAGAATTTTTCGTTTAAATCCCCAAATATTAGTTGCAGCTTGTTGTACTTCTGAATTAAATCTTTTTATTTGCCCAGGATCTGTTTCATTTGTATAGGAATATGCTATTTGTTCGATATGTTCAAACAATCGATAAAATTGATTAGCTTCTTCGATTAGTTGGGTATCCTCACATCTAAATCCTAATCGAAGAAAAAAAGAATGCTCCTTCATGATTCTAGACCAAAAACGAATTTCATTTAATGATCGTTCAACAAACATTACAGACGTAACACCCGTATCAGGGTGTAATGAGGTTTCATCCCTATTCATTCTTAATCCCCCCCAGTAAATACTAAGCTAGTTCTATTCTTATGAGTAAAAAAATATATATATACCATCAACAAAAGTTCATGATGATAATGATAAATCTCGTATACATGTAAAATTAACCTATCTTATCATTATCAGTAAGAAAAGCAAGCCCACTCCTTATACACAAATAGATAAGGAGTGGGCTTGCTTTTCTTCTGAAGTTTTCCTTAATGTATCCCTAGTTGATAGTGATGTGGTGGGTCCCCATATAACGAAGAACGAATGTAAATAATATAAATTCCCCAACATATATAATATATTGGGGGGATTTATATTAAACCATTTTATAAAATTAAGTCTTGATAAATATTTTTTCAAAACACGCTCTTTCTTTTTGGTTAAGTGTTTTTTATTAATAACCAGAGTCTTCTGAAGTAAGATTATCTAGCATTTTATAGTCATACTTTTGTAATGGCTTTTCAGCAGGCCCTTCAAGTACTTCTCCTGTATACGAGAATCGCGAACCATGGCATGGGCAATCCCAAGAACGTTCACCATTGTTCCATTCAACTTCGCATCCGATATGGGTACAAGTTGTATCTACAATATGAAGTTTACCTTCTGCGTCTCTATAAGCTCCTTTTCTATGTCCATCAATGTCAATGACAGCTCCTTCATCGTTAGATAAATCATGGATGCACTTTTGAGGAATTTCTAACTTTCCTTTAATTAAATGGCCAACAACATTTGCATTTTCTACTAAGAAGTTCTTTAAACTTGGATTCATGTGAAAACGAGAAGGGGTATACAATTCTCGGTATTTGTTCTTTTCTCTACATATAATATCTCGAAATAAAAGCGCCGCTGCGGTTCCGTTTGTCATACCCCATTTTCTGTATCCAGTAGCAATTAATATATTTTTCTGATCGGATGTAATTTCACCGATATAAGGAATTTTGTCTAGTGTAATTAAATCTTGAGCTGACCAACGGTATGCAATATTTTCAAGCCCAAAAACTTGTTGCCCGAATATTTCCAAGGCTTCATAATGTTTTAGTGTTTCTCCGCCTTGTCCCGTTTTATGACTTTCTCCAGAGATAAGAATAAATTTTTCTCCATTAATTGTTGTAGAACGGAGAGAGCGTGTCGGTTCATCTACACTAATATACATACCACCTGGATAATCTGTTTTTGTCTTAGCAGCAATTATATAGGATCGGTCTGCATGCATTCTTGTAGAGTAAAGTCCTGCGCCTTCATAAAAAGGGAAATGAGAACAAGAGAGAATATACTTTCCTGTAATTTTAGCTCCTCCACGGGTAAGAACTACAGGTTGTTCGCCTGTTTTTATATTTACTGCTGTGGTATTTTCAAAGATGTATCCACCTTTTTCTGTAATTATATTTGAAAGATGAGCTAAATACTTAAGGGGATGGAATTGTGCTTGATTTCTCATAACAAGTGCATTATGTATTTTTAAGTCAATTGGAAGTTTGTTTACAAGTTCGCCTTCAATACGAAGCTCTTTATAAGCTGCTGCTTCTTTTTCTAATTTAAATGCATATTCTTCTGTTGTGGCATACAGATAAGCATCTTGTTGAGTGAAATCGCAATCAATGTGATGTTTATTAATTGTGGCTTGAATGAATTTTAAAGCATCTATGTTTGCTTCATAATACAATCTTGCGGTAGTTTTTCCAGTATATTTGATAAGCTCGTCATAAATCATGTTATGTTGGGCCGTAATTTTAGCTGTCGTATGTCCAGTCGTTCCATTTAATAACTTGTCTGCCTCTATAACAGCGACTTTTAAACCTTCATTTACTAAAAGATAGGCAGAAGTAATGCCAGTAATTCCTCCTCCTACAATAATAACATCGACCTGCATGTCATTTTCTAAGGAAGGGTATTCTGGTAAATGAATACTGCTCGTCCAATAAGATTCGGTATTATGGGGTAATATTCCACTGTAATTCTCATTATTCGTCACTATAAATCCTCCATTCGATGTTTTATAGTTCTATTATTTCCACTTATTGGAGAGGTAAACTTTGAGCTTAGAAAACAGCAAATTGTGGCTGTATGGTATGTTCAATTTAGACATACTTTTATTTGAACATTGTTTTTGCTTTTAAATAAAGTTTATTCAAATTGATACTAATAACTTTGATAAATAATCATAGAAAAGAGCGTGTTTTGAAAAAAAGGTTAATCAAAACACGCTCTTAATATTTTCAGTTGGTTGATTCTTTTATAAAAAATTTTAATCATTTCCTATCTACATTGTTATACTATTGGACTCTTTTCTTTAATAAGTCTAATAGTCAACGTGGAGAATCCAAGTGCTCATAAAGAATACTTAGCTAACTGTTCACCCCAAGGTGATAATTCAGTTTCAATAAATCCTGCTTTTTTATATACAAATTTAGCTGTAAGGTTTTCAGGAGCATATCCAATCATTATTAAAGAAATGTTTGCGTAATTATTTCGTCTTATTTCATCAATAACCAGATATATAGCTTGTTTACCTATACCTTTCCCTTGAAATTTTTTATCAATCATAAGTCTATAAATCCAATAATTATTATCATCAGAATCTATCCCAAACATAGTAAATCCTATCATTTTTTCATCAAGATAAATACCTTTTGCATAGAAATTATCTAGAAATTGAATTTCTGCGATAGAATAGAGGTTGGATGTAATAAATGTTTGTTGTTCTTCTTTAACAGACAGTTTAATTGCTTCTTCCCAATTACTTTTGTCAATAGGTTTTAAATAAATTTTCTTCAATCTGATACTCTCCTTCTAATATTGAAGAGGAACCACGTAGTTTATGGGCTAGTGAAACGTTATCCTCTTGTTTTTTTGCCCAATCAAATAGAAATATTTTCTCATCGACAACGCCCCCTTAAAGGTACAATTAAAAATACGTTATTATATTCAATATAATTATATTCTTTCCTCTATATGTTATTAAAGCTCTAATTATTCATACCCAACCTCACTGTTAACTTAATAACCGTTATTCAATTAATTGGCTCTTTAACAGAATATTTTATTGTCATTCAATGGTTCCTTAATCGATTTTTCAATTCCAGAAGATGTTCTTTTTATTATAAATATGCCCTTTAGATCATCAAAAGGGATAATTTTTATTGTAAAAGAAGGTGCAATCATAATTCTAAATAACTGTTAATATAGCGATATTTGATAGATTTTGACACATTTAAAATGATTAAAGTTTCTTCAAAAAAGTATTCTTTTTTAACTTTTAAACCTTATCTCAAGCCTACAATTGTTTTGAATTATAAAAAATGTATCTTTAATAACAACAGGTTTTTGTATTAGTTAATTGCGTTTGATATACTGCTTTGGCTCAGTGCAACGGATAATGGGTTCAATTAAAGGGTATTATCAAAAAGAATACTATAAAACAAAACAGTTTAAGAAATAGATAAGGGGTGAACAAGTGGTGGAAAACATGATAAATGAGGATAACTTTGGTTTACAAAGGCAACCTTCTCAAAAAACGGTTGGTCAGTATTTATTCGATTGTTTAAAATTGGAGGGCATTACCGAAATTTTTGGTATTGCAGGGGACTATAATTTTACACTTCTTGATACTCTAGAGTGTTATAAGGGTATCCGCTTTATAGAAGGTCGGAATGAACTAAACGCGGGCTATTCTGCAGATGGTTATGCAAGAATTAAAGGGTTGTCTGCTCTTATTACAACTTTTGGAGTCGGAGAACTCAGCGCTTGTAATGCTATAGCCGGAGCTAATAGTGAGCATGTGCCAATCATTCATATAGTGGGTGCGCCTCCCGAAAATGATCAAAAAGAGCATAAGCTGATGCATCACACTTTAATGGATGGGAATTTTGATGTTTTTCGCAACATGTATGAGCAAATTACTGCATACACCGCGGTGCTTACGCCCGAAAATGCTAAAATTGAAATTCCAGCCGCAATTCGAATTGCTAAAGAAAAGAAAAAGCCTGTATATCTAGTTGTGGCCGATGATTTAGTAACCAAGCCGATTAAAACCCGTGTAGAGCCAACACCCCAGCGCCCAACATCTAATTTGAAGACTCTTCATGCTGCGGTGAATCATGTCCATAGGCTACTAGATCGTGCACATCGACCAGTTATACTGGTGGATGTAAAAACCATGCGTTTTGGTCTTCAAACGGCAGTTCAGCAACTGGCAGACACCATGAATGTTCCTGTTGCAACGATGATGTACGGAAAGGGAGGATTCGACGAAACCCATCCAAATTATGTGGGAATGTACTTAGGATCTTTTGGAGATTCTGAAGTTCAAAGTAAGGTAGAAAATGCAGATTGTATCATCGCAATTGGTATGGTATTGGCGGATACTAATACCGCGAGTTTTACCGCAAAACTAAACCAGCTGATAACGGTCAATATTCAACCAGATATGGTTAAAATTGCTGAGGCAGAGTATCCGAATGTTCTTGCAGCTGACATGTTACTTGCAATACAGAATGTGGGTTATAAGGGACAAGGTTTGGTAGAAAAAATGTCATTCCCTTACGACCAATTAAATGCTAACGCCGATGCCCCTCTAATAGCGGCCAACTATTATCCACGTTTTCAGCACATGCTGAAAGAGGAAGACATTGTAGTTGTCGAGACCGGGACATTCTATAACGGAATGGCAGAGGTGAGACTGCCGAGCGATGTAATATATATTGGGCAAGGCGGTTGGCAGTCCATCGGTTACGCAACCCCTTCGGCGTTCGGTGCTATTATGGCTGTGCCTGAACGGCGAGTGTTACTGTTTACAGGGGATGGAGCCTTGCAGCTGACAGCTCAAGAAATCAGTACCATGTTCTATTATGGATGCAAGCCTATAATTTTTGTCTTAAACAATGATGGTTATACGATTGAAAAATATTTGAATGTGAAAACAAAAAATCAAAAGTACAACAAAATTCCTCAATGGTCTTATACTAGGATAGCAGAAGTTTTTGGAGGTGACGCGTTTACCGTCACAGTTCGTACCTACGGAGAGCTTAATCAGGCAATAAACCAAGCTGAAATAGAAAGTACTGAAAAACTCTGTATTATTGAAATGATTGTAGAAGATCCAATGGACGCACCTAGATATATGCAACAGATGCGCAATCATATGGAGAAGCAGGAAATGCAGCGTACTCAGCAATAGTCTTGAATAGACCAGGAAGATAAGTCTAATTTTTTAAGAGGAATTCTGAAAAATTTACAGAAAAATTGTTAGGTGTATTTTAAAATATAAAGTTGATGAATGTTCGATATATTAGGAAGAAGCGTGTTTTGAAGAAGATAATCATAACACGCTTTTTTATATTCAATTGCCATCTCTTATTTGATACTAATAGCACAGTCCAAATCATATTCTTATAATAGAAAGGGGTGTAACGTTAATTGATAAAAGTAAAAGTTCGTTTACAACCCATTGTAAGTAAGATAAATCTACCCACCGTTTTAAGAACAACTATACTTCCAGGTGAATCAATTGAAAGATTATTTATTGCAACCCAAATAGGAGAAATCTTTTACATAGGAGATGGAGAAATAAGAACTTTTTTAGATATTCGTTCTCGAATCATAAAATTAGGGAAGTCTGAACAAGGTGGATCTGGCAGTGGATATGATGAAAGAGGATTGCTAGGGCTAGCGTTTCATCCACAATTTCATTATAATGGTTTGTTTTATCTTCATTATTCATTAGCTGAAACACAAGGACCGGGCGCTCTTTCTGAACACCCTAAATCTAGATTCTCCTGATTTCTTTCAACGCCGTTTTATCTTCTTGTTCTTGCAATTCTAAACTAGATAAAAATTACATATGATGGAGATTATAAATACCTATATTTTATGGGAATTAAAGTTTTTAGGGATTGATGAAAAAGATAGAGAGATATTATCATTTATTGAAGGAGAAGCTGGTAATTATCCTTTAAAAGAATACATGTGGTCTAATGATGTTTTAAAAGAGATAGCGAAGATGCTCCGTCTTTACCATGATGCTGTAAGTGACTTTCCGTTATCGGATGATTGGAAATTAATGGACAATACTCCAAATAAAATAGAGGTTGTATGCCACAATGATTTTGCAATATATAACATTATTTTTAATCATGAAAAACCAGTAGGTATTATTGATTTTGATGTTGCTGGTCCTGGTCCAAGACTCTGGGACATAGCCTATACTCTTTACACTTGTGTCCCCTTAAGCAGAGTGTATCATACTGAAATAGGTGAGGCAGTTTATTATAATTCATTACAGCATGCCGACCGTATAAAACAAAGAGTTAAATTGTTTTTTGAATCCTACGGTGAGGGCATGGAAGAAGATTATTTAGAGATGGTATTGTTACGATTAGAAGGGTTATGTAAATACATGAAAAGAAAAGCCAAAGAAGGCGATATAAATTTTCAAAAAATGATAGATGAAGGACACCTTGAACATTATCAAAACGATATTACATTCATTCGTGAACATGGAAAAGAGTGGATGTAATGAAATAAGTCTTATGCAAAAGTAAAGCTCAGGGTCATATAGGGACTTTGAGCTTTTTTTGCGTGTTATTTACTATGCAAATTAACCTGTGAATGAATATGTTATGTAGCCCGTTATTTTAGATTTCTCCGCAATAATTGAATTACTTAGGAGTAGCTTTATGGTTTTTTATAATATTTTCTTAACGGAAGGATTCTGCTGTTCAGTTTGTTGCCTGATCATTAAGGATTGGATTCGTAGTGTTTTATGAAGTGGGAAGAGATAGCAAGGTAAGCAAAACTCCAACTTGATAGAAGTAAGTTGGAGTTTTTAGAGGCATGGTATCAATTTTCTTCTTTATTGAATACAATCCCATACTTTTTGATTTTCTTATATAAATTAGCTCGTGACATTCCTAATATTTTTGCTGCAATGCTTTTGTTCCCATACGTGTCTTGCAAGGTTTGAAGAATGCGTGTTTTCTCTAGACTTTCTTTTTCGTCAGTAAGTGAAAGTACATCTTGGTTCACGGGGCCTGAAAAAGACCTTGTTTGCGGCAGTAGCTTGAGAATGTCTGATTCGTATATTTGGCTGCCTTCGTGAAGGACAATCAATCTTTCTATCATATTACGTAACTCGCGGATGTTACCTGGCCAAGAATATGCATGTAATTGCTTCGTTGCCTCTTGATGAACAAAAGGAGTTGACTTGTTATATTTAAAAGAAAATTCTTTTAAGAAATGATGAGCTAAGTAGGAAATATCATCCGTACGCTCACGAAGCGGCGGGATGCAGACAGCAAATACGTTGAGTCGATAAAATAAATCAGACCGGAAAGTACCGCTTAAAACCATATCTTCTAATATACGATTCGTTGCGGCAATAATTCTGACGTTAATTTTTTTAGGTGTTTGTCCTCCAATTCGATAAATCTCTTTTTCTTGTAAAGCTCTAAGAAGTTTCACTTGCATATCAAGTGGGAGTTCTCCTACCTCATCTAGAAATAACGTACCTCCGTCTGCTAATTCTATTTTTCCAGGTTTGCCTCCTTTAGCGGCTCCGGTGTATGCTCCTGATTCATAACCAAATAACTCGCTCTCGAACAAAGCATTTGGGATAGCGCCACAATTAATTGGAATAAATGCTTTCTTACTTCTTAAACTAGCATCGTGAATCGCTTGAGCAAAAAGCTCCTTCCCAACACCGCTTTCCCCAGTAATCAAAAAGGTCGCATCTGTCTTCGCGACCTTTTTCATGTCATGAATAATATGCTGGATTTCCAAGTTAGTTCCTTTTATGTTGCTGAAAGGATCATCTCTATTATTTTGAATTATTTGTTGTTTTAATTGCTGGAGTTCTTCAGATGTAGAGGATAACTTTTCATTTAATTTAATCGTAGCGGTAATATCTTGTTCGACGGACATAGAGCCAATTAGTTCATTGCTTTCATTATAAATAGGTGTTGTGCTAATCAATACATGTTTATCTGGCCGCGGGAGGTGATAAATATCCCGAACAGGTTGCTGACTCTCAAGGACTTTTAAATTCATAATATCTTCTTTTAAGAAAAATTCCTGAACATTCCTTCCGATAATATCTTCTTTCTTTATGTTATACATTTTTTCTGCTGCTTCATTCCAATAAAGCATTACTCCCTTCGTATTTACAATAGAAATTGCTTCTTCTACAGAAGAGAGAAGCGTATGCAATGTAGGAATCGCAAAAGAATCAGATTGTTTCATAGAATATCCTCCAATGATTTTATATGTAAACCCGATATAAAACGTATACAAAAGTAGACACTCGTAGACAGATTTGTCGCTAAAAGGATACAACTTTTTCAGGACAATGTAAATGAAATTGAATGAATATTAATAATGTTAGGTTAATTTATACTTGGCACGATACTTGCTAATAAAAAGGTAGGATACTTTTAAAATGATAAGTATTTCATAAAATAAGTGAATGACGATAATGGAGGGAAAAGGTATGAATATTAGTAAAATGTATACAACAATTGATGCACACGTAGCGGGGGAACCATTACGTATTATTACAGGCGGAGTGCCAGAGATAAAAGGAAACACACAATTAGAAAGAAGAGCTTATTGTATGGAACACTTAGACCATCTTCGCGAAGTTTTGATGTATGAACCAAGAGGGCATCATGGAATGTATGGTTGTATCATTACGCCGCCGGCAAGCCCTCATGCTGATTTTGGCGTATTGTTTATGCATAATGAAGGCTGGAGTACAATGTGTGGTCATGGAATTGTTGCGGTCGTCACAGTAGGAATTGAAACGGGCATGTTCGAAGTGACGGGCGACAAACAGAAGTTTATCATTGATAGCCCTGCAGGAGAGGTAATTGCGTATGCAAAATATAATGGAACTCAAGTAGAATCTGTATCATTTGAAAATGTACCTTCCTTTGTTTACAAGAAAGATGTTCCGATAAAGATTGATGGCTATGAATTTCAAGTAGATATTGCTTTTGGAGGAGCCTTCTATGCAGTTGTAGACAGTAAAGAATTTGATTTGAAAGTAAACTTTAAAGATTTATCGGCCATTCAATCGTGGGGCGGGAAAATTAAACACTATATTGAAAGTCAAATGGATGTAAAACATCCTCTCGAAGAAGGTTTAAAGGGAATATATGGCGTTATCTTTTCTGATGAACCAAATGAAAAAGATGCTACTTTACGAAATGTGACCATTTTTGCTGATGGGCAAGTAGATCGTTCTCCTTGTGGCACTGGTACTTCAGCTAGACTTGCAACTCTTTTTGAAAAGGATGCCTTGCAAAGCGGAGAAAGTTTCATCCATGAGTGTATCACTGACGGACAATTTATCGGTGAAGTATTGTCAGTGACAAAAGTAGAGGAATATGAGGCAGTTATTCCAAAAGTGACTGGGCAGGCGTTTATTACAGGATTTCACCAATTTGTAATGGACCCAAGAGATCCGTTGAAGAGAGGGTTTTTACTAGCTTAATGTTTTTTTAGAGTTGTTTTCTGCTTAGAAAACAACTCTTCTTATAAGGGGGGATTCAGGATGAAGTGGTGGAGGAAACAGAGTTTACCTATCAAAATTTTGATTGGGGCATTCATAGGGATTTTGCTGGGAGTAACACTAGGACCGAAAGTTGTCGCTTTAAAACCGATTGGGGATATCTTTATCCGTTTATTACAGATGATTATCGTTCCATTGACGTTTTTAAGTATTGTATCGGGAATTGCCCAGCTTGAAAATCCGAAAATGTTAAAATCAATCGGCGGTAGAATTTTCGTTTACTATGCAGTAACCGCTGTATTAGCCACAAGCATTGGTGTCGCAATAGCCTTTTTAATTAATCCTGGTAAAGGGGTTGAAGGCCTTCTTGAGAAAGGGAAGAACTTTAAGGCAGAAGAATTTAATTTTGTCGATAACATCACCCAGTGGTTTCCTTCTAACGTCATTCAGGCAGCCTCAGAGACGAATATGCTTCAAATTATTATCTTCGCAATTTTTGTCGGTATGGCACTCATTCTTCTTGGAGATCAAACGAAAGGAATTCGTAAATTAGCCCATGAAGGATCGGCATTAATGATTAAAATTGCTGAACTCGTTATTGGATTGGCCCCTTACGGCATTATGGCACTGATTGCTAATGTAGTTGGGACATTTGGAGCTGACATGCTCACGGCAGTCGTTAGCTATGTAGTAGCCGATTACTTGTCATTACTACTTATTTTGTTAATTATGTATCCAATTATATTGAGAACGATTGGGAAAATCAGTCCACTTTATTTTTACAAACAAGTGAGTCCAGCTATGCTTGTGGCTGCTAGTACAACATCAAGTAGTGCTACGCTTCCTGTAACAATGGAGGTAGCTCAAAAAAGACTTCATATACCTGAGAAAGTAGCTGGTTTTACGATTCCGCTTGGCGCCACTGTTAACATGAATGGATTATCAGCAGCACTAGGTGTTCTAGCTATCTTCGCATTAAACGTATACGGCATTCCAATTACGTTTGGCCTTATTGTACAAACCGTATTTCTAGGAATCGTACTTGCGGCGGGGTGTGCAGGAGTAAAAGGTGCAGATGTCATTACCGCAACGATCTTACTCTCGACGTTAGGCCTACCGCTCACAATTATTCCTATTATCGCAGCTGTGTCCCCGCTTGTAGACATGGGACATACAGTTGTAAATATTACAGGTGATTTAGTGGGGGCGCAGGTTGTGAATAAGAATATGGCATCTGGTGAAACAGTGGAGAAAGATTTAGAAAAGGGTGAGCAAACATGTTAGTCATAAGTACTGATGAACAAAGAAGTTTAGTAGATATGAGCGAAATAATTGAATATGCGGCCATTGCCTTAAAGGAGTTTTCGGCAGAAAGAACAATCACTCCTATTCGCTCCGCTTTGCCATTTGCGAATGCGCAAAATACCGCATTAATCATGCCTTCAGTAGCTGAAGAACTTGGGGCACTTGGATTAAAAGTAGTAACGGTGGCTCCAAATAATAAAAAAATAGGAAAGAAAACAATAAACGGGATTGTTATGCTATCGGATTTTCAAACGGGGGAACCACTTGCGCTTTTGGAAGGATCATACTTAACGATGATTCGAACAGGTGCCTTATCAGGTGTGGCAACGAAGCATCTAGCTCGTCAAGATTCGAAAAACTTATGTATTATCGGTACAGGAGAACAAGCGAAAGGAATTGCTGAGGCTGTGCTTGCTGTACGAGATATTGAAAAGCTTATCCTCTATAATCGAACAGAACAAAAAGCTGCCGAATTTGCTGTATATATACAAGAGAAATTTAGGAAACCTACCTACATATACTCAGATTCGAATGAAGCAGTACGTGAAGCAGATATTATTGTCACCACAACGAACTCTCACGCGCCAGTCTTTTCAGACACACTCAAACCTGGTGTTCACGTAAATGCTGTCGGTTCTTTCAGGCCGGAAATGCAAGAACTACCTTCTCATGTCATTTCTTCAGCCAATAAAGTAGTAGTAGAATCAAAAGAAGCAGCACTAGAAGAAACAGGTGACTTGCAAATCCCAATACAAGAAGGTGTTTTCAAAGAAAGCGATATCCATGCAGAACTTGGACAAATTATTAGCGGCGAACGAACTGGCAGGGAAACGGATCAAGAAATTACCGTATTTAAATCTGTTGGGCTGGCCGTTGTGGATATTGTAGTGGCGAAGTATTTGTATGAGAAAGCGATTGAAAATGGGGTAGGGAATAGGGTTCGGTTGTGAGTGTGGATTCTATTTAGGTATTATTCAGAGTCCAAGGTAATAGATTCTACTTCATAATTATTATTATAATGGATTGTCGCAGTAACTTTTCTTTCTTTATTCCCTTTTACATATCCAATTACAAATATTCCACCTAACTCTTTTGGAGCAAATTTTGTTTTCGTTACAACTATATCTGTATGTTCAGTTTCTTTAAAATGTTGTATGGCTATTTCTGTTGCTTTATCAATTATTTGTTGTTCTTCATTTTTTTGATCCATACTGCAACCTCCTATAAATATTAGGATAAAGACCATGATTAATCCTAAACAATATTTTCTCACTCCACTTCCCTCCATAAATATTATTTAATATTTAGAATATATTAAAATTCTTGGGAGGGAAAATGTTTTGAATTATTATGAATTAGCAAGGGCTGCATATCGTAGCAATAAGGGATTTTAAAAAAATTTGACGTTAAAGATTTTGATGATAATGTTGTTCAAACATGTAAAGTAGAAAAAACATTCCATGACAAACAAACTGGAATGGACGCTGTAGCTTTTGAAAGAGTAGTAGATGGGAAAACACAAGTAATGGTAGTCGGGGGACAGAGGGAGGTGCAACATTCAAAACAGTGAACATAGGGGGATAGAAATACCTATAGGTCCTAGTAAAACGTTTAATGATATAAAAACGGATTGGAATCATTTTATTATGCGTGAATGGGTGCATGATCCAGTATTACCTCCAACAGCAGGAACGAAAGGTGCTCATCCAGAAAAATACTGGAATGAAGATAATAAACAGTGGGAATATCATAATCAATTTGAACAAGCTGAAAAGTAAAAGAACATTGTAAGGGAAGAGATGTAGAATTACACGTTACAGGCCATTTTTTAGGCGACGCTTTAGCTGAAGCCGATTTCCATACGATAAGGACATCGGCTTTTGTCTATTTCTTATTGGTGTAGCAATCATGTTCATCAACTTTAAGAAATTGATGGATACCAAGAAAATTTTGTATCACTATCAAGTGGCTTATTCTGAGTTTCTTTTTTAATTAGGTTGAACCATTCGTTTAATATTTGAGCTTTTGGTAATTGAGAGGCAGGGTCGTCTTCCCAGATGATGTGTGAAAACCAGGCCTTTGTTTCCCATTCAAATTGCAATTCTGCATACGAGATTGTAGGATGGTCCGCTTCATGAAATTGCTGGTTTACTGCATCTGAAACTTCCGAAGCTTGAGGTAACAACTCGTTCTTAATTCTATTTTTAATCGTTTGATCTTCTAACTGATTCCAAAAATACAATTGCCCGTCAATTTGATAAAAAATATCAAAAGAAGCCTCTCCTTTTTTAAAATCAAGCAATATAAAAGCGCGTTCTACATTATTGTCAGCGGCCTTTACAGTATTGACAATTAAATTTTGTGCCATTGATACCCAATAGCTATTTGCTTCTTCTATTGGAGATTCAACATATAATTCTTCATTTAATTCATTGAGGGTTGCCTCACCATCGTTTACTTGTTCCACTTTTTTAAAAAATCTACTAAAAAACCCCATAATTTCTCCTCCTCTTTGTTGTCTTTTCCTTTAGTTATTCGATAATTAGATAATATTGACAATGAAATCATAGCATTTTCAGATGAGTTATGGAACCGGGCTAATGAATGGAGCTTGGGTATCCTAAAGAATATAATACATTAGGAAAGCAGTAATAGGTCATAAAGTGAAAGGTGTTATCAATACGTCCCGTACTGTTTCTAAGAATGAAAGACATTCATCGTTTTCTAAGTAATTTTTTTTATTCTTTTCGAAACCCTGTGGGGAAAATACTTGCAATTAGTAGTTAAAAGATTCGTGGTATTTGTATTGCTGCGAATCTTTTTCTTTTTAAATCCATGTTATATAGGAAGAAGCGAAGGGGGATACGCACCTATTTAACTTTCACCCTCTATACCAAGAAGCATTCGAAGGTATAGAGGAATTACAAAAGTGTCTTCGGCAGTATGAGACTCTAAAGGCATTTCAGAATGACTTATTACAATCCCCTGATCTTTATGAAAAATGGGCATTTTTTAAAGTGTTGCAGCACTTTGTAATGACTCTCGGATTCGCCCCAAAACAAGAAGCGGCCCTTCAGAAGGTTTTGGAATACTATAAAGAAAACGGTACGCTGCGGGGATTTTGTATTCGGTTATATGTTACCGCCTCTTGTTCGATAGTAATTGGAAGTGAAGTGAATATACAAGGGAATTTCCCTGATATAGGGTTTGCGATTGAACAGGGACAAAAAGAGAAAGTATATATGTTTTTAGATGCTAAATACAAGCCCTATAGCCGAATGCGACAACAGCTAGAAGGAGATTTGATTCAATCCGCAAAAAGGTACAGAGAATTGATGCACCCTCGTGGAAAAGCAGCATTTCTAGTTCATGCCGATGCTGAACTAGAAAATGACTTTGAAGAAACAAAACCTCATCAGTACGGTTACTTTTTACTCAAACCAGGAAAAGAAGAGGGTCTTTCTTTATTTTCTAAAATGATGCTGCATTTCCATCTTGGATGGGAGCTCATATGTCCTGATTGTGGAAACAAAGAGGTTAGTGAAATACCAACAGATCACGACTTTAAAAAATATTGCGAGTGTACAAGTTGCCAATCGTTTTGGGTACAAAGCAAATGCTGGAATAGCAATAGACATAGCATGCCGGGTAAAAAGCTATATAAGTACTTACATCGTAATTATCATAAGCCGACTGAGCATGATTGGGACGTACACTGTCCGCGTTGTGGGGTTTCTTTTGCGGATAGATATAGGTTGGGGAAATGATGAGTTCAGTGAGGTAAATACATATAGAAAATGTAAAAGAAACGTTATTTCTTCAAACCATTCAAGAAGAAAGGCTTTTTATCTAAAAAAACCCTTGATATACAAGGGGTTTTTTAGGTGAATTATCGTTTTAAAATAGCTATTTATGGTATTTAAGAGTGTCGTGAACCAGATTTGCGAGTAGCTAGCGTATTTTCATCGTCTAGCTCAGCTTCGATATGAGAGGTTTTTGAAGACTCAGCCATACGCCAATACGTGATAAAGCTTATAGCAATACAAGCAGCTACATAGAAGTAGAAGAGTGACTCGTGTCCAATGCTCTTCAGCCATAACGCGATGAACTCTGCCGTCCCGCCGAACACCGCAACAGTGATTGCGTAAGGGAATCCCACGCCAAGGGCACGGATTTCAGTTGGGAAGAGCTCAGCTTTCACAATCGCATTGATGGAAGTATAACCGGTGACAATAATGAGACCTACCATCATAAGTAAGAAAGCAACGATAGGGTATTTCGTTTGCTCCATGATTAGAAATAGTGGCACTGTTAGTAAAGTTCCGAGGATGCCGAAACCAATCAATAGCGGACGTCGTCCAATCCGGTCGGATAACATACCAGCGAGCGGTTGAAGTACGACGAATACTAATAGGGCGATAAAGTTAATCCAGCTAACGACTTCTTTAGGCAGGCCTACAGTATTCACCATGAACTTTTGTAAATACGTCGTATAAGTATAGAAGGCAACAGTTCCACCGAGCGTTAGCCCGACCACTGTTAATACTGCTTTAGGATGTTTCATCAGAGTTTTAATGGTTCCAGCACTCTCGCGGCTTTCAGATCCCATTTTTGAGAATTGCTCCGATTCATCCATCGTACGGCGCAGCCACAATACAGCCACTGCTCCCATTGCTCCAATGATGAAGGGAATACGCCAGCCCCAAGACTTCATATCCGGCTCGCTGAGTATTTGCTGGAGGACGATTTGAACACCTAGTGCTACCAACTGTCCAGCAACAAGTGTTACATACTGGAAGCTCGAGTAGAACCCCCGGCGACCGCTGCTTGCCATCTCGGACAGGTATGTAGCTGAAGTTCCATATTCTCCACCTAATGACAACCCTTGAAGCAGACGTGCAAGAACTAGAATAATAGGGGCCATTATACCGATGGTGCTATAACCTGGGGTACAGGCAATGATCAGAGAACCACCGGCCATGATGGTGATGGAAAGCGTTAGTGCGGCACGTCGGCCGTGACGATCCGCATAACGGCCCATCAGTAAGCTTCCTAGCGGGCGCATTAAGAAGCCAACGGCGAAGATAGCTGCCGTGTTAAGCAGTTGACTTGTCGAGTCCCCCTTAGGGAAGAACTCAGCTGAGAAATACACGGCGAAAGCAGAATAGACGTACCAGTCGTACCATTCAATCAGATTTCCAACCGAACCTTTGAAGATGTTTCCTGTAATGCGCCTCGTATTTGCGCGATTGGTGGATTGAGACATGATTAAACCCTCCTTTGAATAAAATTCGTTTTCTGCATTTGAAGACTATAGAAGTAATTTGAAAAACAGCATTATGGACTAAGTATGAAAGCGTAAATAAATTATATCTTTTTATTTGAAAAGTCTCAATATAACGAAAATTCATCCCGTCGTCCCAACGCATGCTGGTGTCAGAGTTACGGCTATTCTATTGTAGGGGTAGATCTAGTCGTGGATCGAGTGAGTCTCTCGGTAGATATCTTTTAAGGGGGCTTGTTTGCTTGGAGTGTATTGAAGTTGTGAAATGTGTTGGGTGGTTACTATTTTATATTGAATTGCTGATATATTTGAAGGGTAATATAAAGGATGAGATATAAGACGTAAATAGTGCCATATTGTAAGGTATAATTCAGTTATAACAACTTTTGGTTTTATAATCTTGTAAATGGTGGTGCTAGAAATGGATTACAATTTTGAGATTTTATCACTCTTAGATAATTCAATTGAGTTTGAGAAGTTGCACAGTAAGTTTAATCGTTTTAATCCTTTTAAAATATTAAAGGTAGATAAGTTTGAGATTAGGCATTCTAACATGATTTCTTGGTTACTAGATCCAAAGGGAAATCATCATTTAAGTTCGTTCTTTGTAAGTAAGGTGCTTTCTAAAACGTTTGTAAAAACAGAAAATGAAGATTTAATTAGTAAGTATAATTTTATTAAATTACATAAACAGTCACTTCAAGATTTGGAAGTTTTTCGTGAAGTACAAACAAGTAAAAATAAGCGAATTGATATTTTAGCAATATCAGAATCACAAAAGATCGTAATTCTCATTGAAAATAAATATAAGTCATCAGAATCAGATGGACAATTACAAAATTACTTAGATTTTGTTAGTAGTAAATATGAAGGGTATACTATCATTCCAATATTTTTAAGTTTAGATGGTAGTGCACCAAGCCATAAAGAATATTTCATTTTAGATTATGGAGATATATTAAATATATTAAAAGGACAGCTTGAAATTAACAGTGAATATACGTCTAGTACGATTAAAGATTTTCTTTCCTATTATATTGATATATTAGAAGGTGAACTTGTTCGTGATGAGGAAGATATTGAACTAGCGCTAACTATATATAAAAATCATAAAGATGCTGTTGATTTTCTATGTCTAAGCGGTGATGGGAAAGTAGCCGGAAAGTTTGCTAATAATAATTTGTTAGATGCGGTGAAAGGTTTAAGTGCGGAAGAGAAAGAAGACCTTCGCAAAATTTATATGAATTATGCTGAAACTCTCACCTTTATACGTGAGGCAGGAAATAGTGTAATGAGAGAGTCATTTTTACAATTCGTAACTCAAAATCAAATTCCGAATGACTGTTATCATGAACATATTCGCATTCCGTCTTTTATTTTCCCCGAATGGAAACAACTTGATGATATTGTAGGCATTCCAACTCATGAGTGGTGGCTAAATAACGCTCTTATTACATGGTTTGAAAGAAAAGAAGATGGGCGCATGAAACTGATTATCGAAGTTGGACCGCTAGAATACAAACAGAGATTAAAGTTATTATGTAAGTTAGAAGAAAACGGAATCAACATTAAAGGAAGATCTAAAGAATCTGGATCCATGTACACAAGAATTTATGCAGGGTATGAAAAGATAAGTGATTGGGCAGATCAAGATGAGATTCTTCGTGTCATGAATAAAATGTATAACAGTAGTGATTTTAACAAAGTAATTGAAACGATATCGGAAACGATAGAAGGCCTTATATATGGAGAAGAGACACCTTCTTCTGAAATTGTTGAAGTAGAGCGTAATCAAATGGAAGTGGATACTTTAGCGGATGCGTTTCAATTATTCGTTCATCAACAAGGCTTTCAAGGAGACTTTTACAATATCCATCATAGACTTCCATCATTCATTATGCCAGAGTTCCGATTGCTTGAAGAACAATTTGGTGTACCGAAATGGAATTGGTGGTTAAACAACTGTGTAATCATGTGGTTTGAACGTTTAAAAGACAACCGATTGAAGTTCATAATAGAAGTTGGGCCGTTAGAATCTCATAAAAGAATAGCCTTATTAACAATGCTAGAGAGTAAAGGGATAAAAATAAGTGCAAGGGCTAAAAAGCCGGAAGCAGCTTATACACGAATTTATACGAGTACATGTAACGTTGATGATTGGTCAGATGAAGGTGCAGTACTACACGCAATGAGTGAGTTGTTCAATGATGGAGAATGTCAAAGTGTTATAAAACTGCTAACGGATATTGCTAAGGAAGAGGTTCATATATAGAAGTGGATTGCCAAGTGCAGGGGATGTACTTGGCAATTGTTTAAAAGAAGAGAACAGTTTTGTTCTCTTTTTTATTTTTGAAAGTGTTAAATGGTATTTAATATATTTGTAATTGATGGTAGCTGGTTAAAGTAAAGGCAATAAATCTTTTTCATTAACAATGTTTTATTTTCCTATTGCGTTTCTTTAATTTTTGTCTCTTGTAATCTCTAAATTCATCCCTTATCAATGCATATTTGATTAATCGGCCAATGAATTCTCTAACATCTTCCTGATTCCAATCAAATTGTCTTGAGTTATCTAATTTACCCAATTCTATTTTTCTATCATTGTTCAGCAAATTAGGTTCCTTTTTCTCAATAAACTCTAGAACTTCAGAAAATTTAACCATGCCACTCTTACCTAAAGTAAGCCTCCCGTTATGAAGTATTTCAATGAAATGTCCATTTACTTTAACAAAATCCTGAATAAACAATTGTAATGAATTATGACTGTATTTATCATTGTCAATGGCGACAATTAGATATCCTCCTAATATTGCTAGGCTAACTATTTGATGGTCTCCTTTTTTATCCTCAACTATTATCGAACGGTATTCGCCAGTCCAATCATATCCTGCTACGTTCCCGAATTTTGTATATCTTATACCAACATCTTCTAGATACTTTACTCCATAAAGCTCTTTGTATGGAATTTTCACAGTGTCATCCCAAAGTAATTCATTAAGATTAATAATAAAGGAATATAAGTTTTCATTTGTAATTCCCCCAAAATGCCCTTTATAAAAATCAATAACATCCTTTTGAGTGAAATCTTCAAATTTCCTTTTTTGATAAACAAAGGACTCATTAGTAATGTATTTAAAATTATTCGCATTAACTAAATCTATGTAATTAGGTAATTCTTCTAACGGCATGTAACACTTGGATTTTTCACTCCAGGCCTCAACAAAAAGTTCAACACCGTTAGTGACTGCTACAGTGTTAGCATATAGAATTTCTTCATAGTTATATACTTGATCAAATACGTCATCTATCAACGGAGTATTTTGCGATTTACATTCGACTATTAAAATTGGAACACGATTGTTATGTTCTAAGGTGTAGACTATAATGTCTGCCCTCCCTTTTGCCTTTGGAACAAAATACGACATGGGTACTTCTAACTCAATCATATCTTTTGGTACATTTTTTTCTGAAATTAGATATTGGACAAACTTTTGTCTAACTATCTCCTCTGGTGTTTGTAGAATAAGCTTCTTTCTTATCGGATCAAAAAGATACTTTTTTCGATTATTTTTAAATATTTTTCTTGGAGCATACTTGTCAATGTTCAGCATGAAGCCACTCCTTCTATGGATAATAAATACAAATTATAAATTGATTTTACCATATAACCAAAAATCCCTACGCTAGGATATGGTTCTATTCGAATGTTTTTGTTCTTTTATGATAGTTTGATAAAATAACAGTAATTGTAATTAATTGTCGTTATGGGGGATAAAAATGCTGGATACAACAATTATTGAATTTGCTAAAGTCATGAAGCAAATTACCGATATCGATAGAGATTCTAATTGGATCACAAAGGTAGGTGATAAAGAGATATATGTTGAAAGAGAATCCTTACGTGCAAAAGGATCGGAGAAAATTTCACGCTTTAGTGTAACTTATGAATCTCTTCAACAAGCATGGGAAAAATTCATAAATATTCGAGTGATAAATAGTAGCGATTTTGTACAAGAAGAGGAGCATAATGCTTTTCGTATATCATTATTTGCAGAATTACCTTTTGTAAATGTAACAACGATTAATAATTCGAAGGCTATTACATTCAAAGAATTTCAAACAGATGATCTACCATGTGAGCAATATCATAAAGTAATCACATTTTTAGAAGAGGTAATAGATAATACATATGATCCGAAAAATCTTAGTCACCAAATTGATGGGAATTTATATAGAGTGAAATCTCGTGGACGACAAGATTTGAGACTATTAGGCTTTTTGAATGAAGCTCATGGGATTAATACAACTCTATTAAATGAATATATTGAATCAAAAAATAAGGATGCTTTTATTCGCAATTTGATTTTGAAACAGGAATATTTTCAAATTGCCCTATTTATACTTGATCTCTTACGTAGTTATTCAAAGCCTGAGAAGAAAGAGGCTTTAGTGAATTTAGGAAGGACGATTGTTCGAAATTCACGAGGGGATAATTTAATGGTTGAATCAGTAGCCAAGGAACGTACTCATAATTTGTTAATGTGGCTTGAGAAGGTAGGATTAATTAACGATAAATGGGATCCAGTTGAACGATATTTAAAAGAGAATAGTGAAAAGGGCGGTAATATGAGTAGTAATTTACGTGAAAAGTTTTTAACTGTTATGCATGAGTATTTAAAAGCAAGAACGGAAAAATTTGCAGGTCATAAACTTGGTTCAGTTGTTCGAAATGAAATGACAACGGAGGTAACTCGTTTATCTTTTATCGATCATAATCAGTACGTTGTTACGGGCTCAGTTGGACAAGGGAATTGGGCCGCTGTGCCATGGCTTGCTATCATGAATAAAGACATTACGACATCGACGCAGAGAGGGTATTATATCGTTTATTTATTTAGTGAAGATATGAAGCAATTATATTTAACAATGGCACAAGGAGTAACTGAAACTTCTAAAGAGGAAATGGAAAAGATTAAGTCTGAGATCCGTCAACATATACAAATGTCTAAAAAAATAAAAAAAGATGATGATATTTTCCTTGGTACAAGTCCAAAAGCGAAGGGATATGCCAACTCTACAGCTGCATACATTCCATATGATGTTGAACAAATGCCAAGTGAAGCAGAATTAGTGGAAGATTTAAAAGAAATGCTTCGCTATTATGAAGGATACATTGCCTTTAGAGAGAAAGGAACTAATCGTGCAGTGATTCATGAGGAGAAAAAAGAAATGGATTTGAATGGGAAGGAAATTGTAGATCATGTATCTTCCTATATGAAAAGCAAAGGTTTCTATTACGATAAGCAAGATATTGTTAACTTTTTCCTTTCTTTAAAAACGAAGCCCTTTGTTATTTTGTCTGGTATTTCAGGTACAGGGAAAACAAAGATTGTTCAGTGGTTTGCTGAAAGCTTAGGGGCAACTGAGAAAAATGGACAGTTCACGCTTATTCCCGTGCGCCCTGATTGGAGCGATAGTTCTGATTTGCTTGGTTATGTGAATATTCAAGGTGAATTTCAGGAAAGGCCGTTAATTCAAGTTCTGAAAAAAGCAACAGAGAATCTGGACAAGCCTTATTTCGTTGTGCTCGATGAGATGAACTTAGCTCGCGTAGAGTACTATTTCAGTGATTTTTTAAGTGTCATTGAAAGTCGTAGATGGGAAGAGGGAGTATGTGTTACATCGGCTGTTCTTCCAGAATCAATAGTTGGGGAACGAATTACGATTTCATCAAATGTGTACGTCGTTGGAACGATCAATATGGATGAAACGACACATCCATTAAGTAAAAAGGTATTGGATCGTGCAAATACGATTGAATTTAATCAAGTGAAATTAGATTCCTTTGAGTTTTTAATGGATGCAGAAGAAGTACAGGAAAAGTGCGTTTCCAATAGTTCCTTAACAGCCAAGTTTCTTCATTTAAAAGAATGCTTTCAGCTTAATAAAGATCTCGTGAAGAAAGTATCTCATATTTTAATTGAAATGAATGAGATTCTTGAACTGATTGGAGCGCAAGTTGGGTACCGGATACGTGACGAAATTTGTTTTTACGTGGCTTACAATGAAAAAAGTGAACTATTATCGTTTGATGAGGCGTTAGACTATCAAATCTATCAAAAGATCTTACCGCGTATTGCAGGAAGCGATGGAAGGACAGAAGAGGCACTAAAGAAATTATATACGCTATGTACAAATCAAGAATTTGATAATGAAGATGTTGTGCCTTATGCGAAGTATCCTCGTTCTGCTAAAAAGCTGTCTCATATGTTAAGGAGGTTCGAGTATGATGGCTTCACCTCTTTCTGGATCTAACGGTGATATAGAGTTAGTTAAGATTGAGACAAAAGATTTGTCATTGACGATTAAAGGGAATCCCTATCATGAAAAATATGAGAGCTTAAAAAAACATCAATCAATTGCTTCAGATGAAATGATGCATTTTCATGTGTTTGGAACAAGTGATTCTGTCATGGTATATGATGCTCGGTTACAAAAGCTTAGCGAATTAGCTGAGCACTCTCCTATCTTTTTCGAGAATAGGAGTTATCAGCTTGTTGTCGTTCCTAAAAATGATCAGGAGTTGTCTTTTCACCATGAACATCCATCACTTCGAAAGGCAATCAGCTCTACTCAAATGGGTTCATTGAAACTATTAATGGGGAATCTCTCATTTCCAAATGAAGTAGGTTATACAACATTTGAAATTCGAAATGATAAAAAGTCTCTGCTAACAGTTACATTAGAGATTTTTCCATCAAAGCTTGATTACAAGGATGACTATCGAGCGCTATTGGATGAAGTGAACGATGAAATTTATAATTTGGCGTTTCATTTATTGAAAAGAACTTACTTAGGGGCATCAACAATCTATGCGACTAATCCATCTAAAAGTGAGTTTTATCGTATTCTCAATGACTCTTTTCATAGATTTATGAAGGCAATTTCTCATATTAAAAGGCAGCCGCACCATACACTTACTACTCGACATCAGCTTGTACAAGGGGAAAAGATTCGTAGGCTTGATTCTGTTGGAATGAATTATTTACGAAAAAGACCTCACTTGTTTCAAGAAGTAAGAGCAAACATGATTCCGACAAAAGGCATTACTGCTTATAAGGAAGTAACGTACGATACATTGGAAAATCGATTTGTTAAGTGGATGATTCAAAGAGTGATACATAAAATCGATGATTTACTTAAAGGTTTGGAAAAGGATTCTGGATTTCAGGGCTTGTCAATTGATGATGATCTGATTCAAAACGTAAGAAAAATGAAATCTCGAATGGAAAATGAATTGAATGATCCATTTTGGAATAGGATTGGTACATTAGATCGCTCTGTTTTTTCTCTTGTTATTCAAATGGCATCTGGTTATAGAGATGCGTATCAAATTTTTCTAATGTTATCGAGAGGTTTAACACTAAGAGGGCAAATTTTTAAAATGTCTGTTAAAGATGTTGCGAGATTATATGAGTATTGGACGTATTTAAAACTTGGACAAATTTTATCTAAAAAATATGAAACAGTGGATCAAGATATTATTAAAGTTCGGCAAGATGGATTATATGTGACACTTGATGAAAGTAAAACGGCAAAAAGAGTATTTCGGCACCCGGAAACAGATGAAGTGATTGAGCTTTATTTTCAAAAAAGAAACAAAGCATTACCAACGGTTACTCAAAAGCCGGATACAATGCTCGCTATTGAGAAGAAAGGGAAGGACTATCAATATCAATACATTTTTGACGCCAAATATCGAATTGATTTTGCCAAAAGTGGTTCCCATTATGAAAGACAGTATGGAACACCGGGTCCAATGGAAGAAGACATTAACACGATGCATAGGTATCGAGATGCATTAGTAGTAGACCAAGGTGGACCGTTTGAGCGAACAGCTTACGGAGCTTATGTATTATTCCCATGGAATCAAGAGGAAGAATATAAGCACCATCCTTTTTATAAAAGCATTGAAAAAGTAAACATTGGTGGATTCCCATTCTTACCAAACGCAACAACATTAGTAGAACAATTTCTTGACCACCTCATTGAAAAAAGCCCAGAAGAGATTATAAGAGAAGGGATTCTTCCAAGAGGAACAAAAGAAGAATGGAGATCCTCTTTAGATGCAAAGGTACTAGTCGGTAGCGTGAAAACAGAAAAAGATTATGAAACATATATGAAAGAAGGCTTATATCAAATTCCTGTCTCACAATTAAAACCAGGCTGGCAAGAATCGAAATACATAGCCTTATATGCACCGAAAAAGTGGTACGGAGAAAACGGTGGTATTCAATATGTCGCAAAAATTAAAGATATCCATATAAACAGGGAGAATCCATTATCTAGCAATGAAACAAATGACTGCGTTTATTTTGAATTAGAGCCATGGAAAAAGCTCGATCATCTCATTCGTCCAGTAGGATATGGGATTCAAACGTATATGCTTACAAGCATGTCACTATTAAAAGAAGTGCAAGAACTTCCTGAACTATTCATGAAAGCAAGAGAAGAACGTGTTCTTTGGAAAACACTGCGACGATTTACAAAGCAAGTGAAAGTTGTGTTGGATCATTCTGATTTGGATGAGGCGTCTTCTATTAAGAGTTATTGTGTTCAAGATGTTCAGATCAGGATTGATTATGAGCAGGAGATTGTAATGATTGGGAAAGAAGGGAGATTTAAAGAGTTGCCGTTGGACTTAGTTGTGAGGAATTCTTCGGTGTTGTTTAGGGTGATTTTAGAGGGGATGAGTAAATAGTTACATCGCTATACTAGTGTACTTTTTGAAAATTCATTTGCTTTCTATGTCCATCCTAATCTATGGTTTTAAGACAGCGAAAGATTTAACTAAACAGTATCAAAAATTAGAGAGTGTAGGAAATGATATTGAAAAAATGTGTGAAGGGTTTATTGGTAAAGATCAGTTGATTGATTCTATTATTTGCAGAAAGTATCAGGATGCGTTTTTTCTTTTTAACAGATCAAAAGCGGTGTGAATACCAGAATGGTAATACTGGTTGAAAAGGGATGAACGAGATAAAATAATGATTGAAGTAAATCAGAGGTTGAGTGAAAGGTTTAATAAAACAATCAAGTAGCTGCTTAGGTTATTAATCAAAACAAATTGAGGAATTAAAGCTAGTGTAAAGATGGTAGAGTTAAAAATAAAGAGTACCAATATAAGTATTTTGAATTGTGCTGGGAGAGGGGAAAAGGTATGAAATTTCGATATAGTTCTATGTATATTAGAGAAGAATTTAAGTCCATAGAAGAATTAACTAGAATATTAAATCCAAGTGTAATTCAATTACAGCTCGATACTAATATTTGTATATATATTAGAGATTTTTATAGACAGCCTAGTAAGACAATATCAAATGAAGTACTTTGGAATGAATTGAAAAAACTCCTTATGCATATTGAACAATATGATATAGAGGTTGATTATTCCTTAGGAGTAGAAGAATCTTGCAGAAATCTTAATAATTTTGCAATTAATCAAGAAAAACTCAATGAAACGATTAATATTTTAAGAAATTTATTTAACATGGATTTTATACAAATAATTGAACATGGTAAACTGATTCAATTTTCAGAACCTGTAAGAGATAAATCGGAACGACAACCATCTAAAGTAGCAAGTTTAGAACAACAGAGTTCATTTCAAAATTTAATGATGCTGAGCTATGCATGTTTACTTAAATTATATCTAATTTATAACGATAGGACTGAAACTTCAAAGGTACAAAAAATGATTGATTATATGGATTTTCTTTCTAATGAAGTAGATTTAATGAGCTTGACTCATATAATTTACGGTAATTTATTGTTAAGTGGTCATCCTAAGGCTAGAAAACTAATTCATCCAAGCAAGAAAACTATTCCGCATTTTATACATGGAATTTGGAACGCTGCATTAGATCTCACTTTACCTACATTAGTTAGTCAAAAATTTATGTCTGCTAAAAAAGTTCCAGTGTTTGTAACAGGGGATGAATTACTTTGGTTAATATTTGATTCAATGAAAATGAAGTATATGTTTAGTGATGGGGATGAATCTGCTCATCCACCTTTTATAGAAACAGATTTTTCAAAGTTTAAGTGGAATATAGATGAGATAAAACAGATACAGAATCATCATAACAAAATCCAAGGGGAACGCTTATATAAATTCATTGTACCAAGTGAAAGCATGGAAGAAAGATTAGATAGGTTAAGGGGATTATGCCTTGCTCTTGAAAATGAGGTTAAGGACTATTTAAGTGTTAATAATGGTTTGGAATGACTAAGTATTATCTGTGTAGCTCCTTAAATGGATCAGTAGTTGTATACTTGAGAGGTAGCCAAGTTCATTGGAAAGCATTTATTATGTGAAGAAAAAATAACCTATAGAATTTAAATAACAAGTGATACCAAAAGGAATAGAGAAATAAAAAATAGTAGATAGAATAATGGGATGTCACAATTATCCGGTCCTGCTTGGAATAGGGAGGAGCGCTGAAACAGGGTCATACATTTGTTTTACGTTAAGTATTAATATGTACTTTTTTTGTAATATAATAAAATTAAATCGAAATTATTGAAGGAATGCAAATGCCAACCTACAACAAATTAATACGCGACCGCATCCCAGAAATCATCAAATACAACGGAAAAACACCGATTACAAGAACACTAAATGAAAAAGAATACATAGAAGAAATAGGCAAGAAAATAGGAGAAGAGTTAACGGAGTATTTAGAAGCAGAAATTCAGGAACATAAGATAGAAGAACTAGCCGATCTATTAGAACTCATAAACACACTAGCCCAGCACGAAGGTATAACGCTTGAAGATGTGGAAAAAGTACGGAAACAAAAAGCAGAAAAACGCGGTGGTTTTCAGGAGCGAATCTTTTTAGTTGAGGTACATGAAGACTAAAGTTCAGCTTAATTTCGAAAGCATATATTGGTTTTAAATTGTCCAAGTATTTCACAAGGTGTTATAAAATATATAGGACAGGTGAGAAAGAGCAAGATTTGATAGGAGGCTTCCAAATGTATATGGACGAAGGGGGAAATATGCAGTTAACGAGTCAAGCTCTTGGGGTAATGAATAATGGAATTGCGGTTACAAGCTATGATGGAACAATCACGTTCAGCAATCCATCATTTTGCAGCATGTTAAACAAAACGGAAAACGAAATAATAGGTAAGCACATATCGATGATTATTGCTAACAGTAAAAAGATAGTAGTGAATCAAAATAATAGTTTGCACAAGTATGAGTGCAAGATCGGCAACCAAGTGTTCACTGTGAATGAATCTCCTGTATATAAGGGCGGGAAAGAAGACGGATCGATTGTCATTCTAGAAAATAAGGGGAAAAGCATATCGTCTTTGGAAAGCACTATTAGCCGATATGAAAATGCTTTGAATTTATTGTCTGAATGTATTATAGGGGTGAATGAGCAAGGAATTATCAATTTTTTTAGTGGTGCTTATGCGCAATTTTTGGGGATTGATGATCCGAAGGAAGCGATTGGTAAGCATTGTACGGAGGTTGTTGAGAATACGCGGATGCATGTTATTGTGAAGACGGGACAGGTGGAGATTGGGCATATTCAGCGTGTCAATAGTCAGAATGTTATTGCAAATCGTATTCCTATTATGAAGGAAGGACGGGTTATTGGTGCGATTGGTAAGATCATGTTTCATGATATCCAGCAGTTTAAAGCTTTGGCGGATCAGATTAGCACGATGGAATCGAAGTTATCATACTATCAAACTGAGCTAAAGCGACTGCAAGAAGGACGGTTTTCGTTTCAAAGTATTGTAGGTGAGAGTGCGAAAATGGAAGAAGTGAAAATTATGGCTTTGAAGGTTTCGAAAAGCCGTTCTACGGTTTTGATAAGAGGAGAAAGGAGCTTTTTGCCAATGCGGTTCATCATGCGAGTCCACGTGCTGATGGTGCGTTTATTCGCTTGAATTGTGCTGCGATTCCGAGGGATCTTTTAGAAGCTGAATTGTTCGGATATGAGGAGGGTGCTTTTACCGGAGCGAAAAAGGGCGGTAAGCCTGGAAAGATTGAGCTCGCTCATAAGGGAACGTTGTTTTTAGATGAGATCGGCGATATGTCTTTGGACATGCAGGTGAAGTTGCTTCGCGTGCTGCAAGAGAAAGAGATTGAAAGAATCGGTGGCACAAAAACGCATAAGATTGATGTCCGTTTTATTGCGGCAACGCATCGAAATCTCCGGGAAATGGTACAAAGAGGGGGATTTAGAGAGGATTTATATTATAGGCTACATGTGTTTGCGATTGATATACCTCCGCTAAGAGAGCGAAAGGAAGATATGGTACATTTAACGGAATTTTTAATTCGGAAATTGAATGAGGAGCTTGGTAGTAGCGTTCTTTCGTTGGACGACAGGGTAAGGGACATTTTTATGGAGCATGATTGGCCAGGGAATATTCGGGAGCTAGAGAATGTGCTGGAGAGAGCGATGAACGTTGTAGAAGGAACGATTATTCACGTACATCACCTTCCTGTTTATTTACGGCAAAAGGATTTGGAAGAAGAGATATATCATGAGGGATATCAAGGGGAGAACGAGATAAGCTATTCACTGCAGGTGGAAGTGGAATCCGCTGAGAAAAGGGTGATTGCGAGAGCTTTGGAAAAGACAGCTGGAAATAGAAAAGAGGCAGCGGAGCTTTTGGGAATTCATCGGGCTAGCTTATATCGAAAAATAGAGAGATACGGAATTGGATGAAGGGCAAATAGGCCCTTTTTTTATTTGTCGCGTTTTTGCAACGCTTTCTTATATATGCGACATGGTTGTTATCATTTGTAGCATAAATGCGACATGTGAAGATGGGCATATAAGAGAGATTGGGGGCTTGTCCCTGAGGGAATAAGGGAATAGGGAATGAGACAAGCTTTGGCATGTTTCTTGCTATATAAAGAAAAAGGATTTTAGCAGGAAGGGGATGGAATCTAGTGCTTGAGAATCAGAGTTTGCCACATTTTCTTATGCAAAGTATCGAAAAGTCGCCTGATAAGGTGTATTTACAATTTGAAGAACAAAGGGTTACGTATGAGGAGCTTTATCATCGGATTACAAGGGCCACAGCGGGATTTAGTGAACTTGGTATTCAAAAAGGTGACAAGGTTTGTATTATGCTTCATAACAACCCTGAATATCTGGATGTATGGTTTGCTTTATCTTTTATGGGAGCAATTGCGGTACCTCTTAATGTGCATTTAAAGGGAGAAGGTTTGCAGTATATTGTATCCCACTCTGATTGTAAATTAATAATCGTTGATAAAGAATTTGTTCCTCAAATTGCTTCGTGTTTGCCATTTATAAAAAGGGAAATTGGGATTATTGTCTACGACAATAATGAAAACGTAATCACTATGGGTGATGGTAAAGAACGACCGGTAATCGGATTGAAAGATGTATTGCATACAAATCATCACTATCTTCCAAATGAATCTGTTTCCTCCTCTTCTATCAACAGTATCCTTTACACCTCTGGAACGACTGGATTACCGAAAGGGGGCATGTTAAGTCATTCTGCTTATGTCAATTCTGCACAGTCATTCGCTACTTATATGGTTGGCGCGAATTCGCAAGATATTTTATTTACAGCGCTGCCTTTATTTCATATTAACGCCCAGGCCCATACAGTGCTCGGTGCTATTTCTTCCAATGCGACGATTGCGCTTGGAAAGCGGTTTAGTGCTTCTCGTTTTTGGGATGAAATTCGCAGTCATGGCGCAACGATTTTCAATTCTTTAGGATCTATGATTCCGATTCTCTGTAAGCAACCGGAAAAGGAAAATGATTATGAAAATCCAGCAAGGGTGACGGCTTGTGCTGCTACGCCTAAGGAATTTTGGAATCCATTTGAGGAGAGATTTGGCGTTCGGATTGTGGAAGGCTACGGATTAACGGAAACGACGGGCTTTTGTGTAACGAATCCATTGAATGCTAATAAGCCACCTTCTATCGGAAAACCGTATTCTTACGTAGAGACGAGGGTTGTTAATGAGGAAGGAAATGAAGTACGGACTGGTGAAATCGGAGAGATTTTCATCCGCTCGTTACAGGGACAAACATTTATGGAAGGTTACTATAAAATGCCGGATAAAACGGAGGAAGCGATGGAAGGAGGCTGGTTCCATACTGGAGATCGCGGTTATCAGGACGAGGAAGGCTACTTATATTTTTGCGACCGGATCAAGCAGTGTATTAGAAGGCGCGGGGAAAACATCTCTTCTTGGGAAATTGAAAAGGTCGTGAATAATCATCCGAAAGTGCTTGAATCAGCAGCTATCGGCGTTTCATCAGAAGTGGGAGAAGAGGATGTTAAATTGTATGTAATTGTAAAGCAAGGGGAAACAATTTCCCATGAAGAGATTATCGATTGGTGTCAAGAACGCATGGCTTATTTCATGGTGCCGCGATACGTTCAGTTTCGTGAATCTTTCCCAAAAACCGCGACGGAACGGATTCAGAAGTTTAAGTTGCAGGAAGAAGGAATCGGTACTGCTTGGGATCGCGAGCAGGCGGGGTATGTTATTAAAAGAACGAGTTGAAGATTGTCTCATTACATAATTAGAAAGAAGGGATTGCATTGGAAAATAAGCGAGTTGTTTCATGGTCCAAAGAAAAAGGAATCGCGACTATTATCATTGATAATCCTCCTGTGAATGTATTGAGCTACGCTGTGATTGAACAACTGACGACAGTGGTTGATGAAATTGAACGGGATGATGAAGTGATCGTTGTGATTCTAACTGGTGCAGGAGAAAAAGCTTTCGTTGCTGGAGGAGATATTAAGTCATTTCCGGAATGGATTGGGAAAGGAAGTGAATATGCGGAGGAAAAAGCATTGTGGCTTCAGAACCCATTAAATAAAATAGAAAGATTGCCGAAGCCTGTCATCGCTGCGATTAACGGATTAGCGCTTGGGGGCGGTTGTGAATTAGCCCTATCATGTGATTTGCGGATTATAGAAGAACAGGCCAAAATTGGGCTTCCGGAAGTAAAGTTAGGCTTGTTTCCAGGTGCGGGAGGAACGCAGCGTTTGCCTCGCTTAATCGGATCTGCGAGGGCAAAAGAAATGATGTTTACTGGTGAACCGCTCAGTGCCGAAGAGGCCCTGCGAGTTGGGTTGGTAAATCATGTTGTTCCGCGCGGTGAAGCGCTGAATAAGGCGAGGGAATTGGCTGCGAAGATGGCCCGATTTTCTCTTCCTGCTTTGTCGTTGATGAAGCAATCTATCAATAAAGGATTATCTTATTCTCTTGAGGAAGGGCTAAAAATAGAGGCTCAGAATTTTGGCCATGTCTTTCAAACGAGTGATGTAAAAGAAGGAGTGGGTGCTTTTATAGAAAAGAGAGTACCGCTTTTTCAGCATAAATAAAAAGAATACGATGTCTGCCTTTGGTAGGCATCGTAACAACATATCAAGCGTAAAACAAATTTGAGAGAATTGAGGGGGGACTAGGGATTATGGATTTATTGATTGTACTGTTATCGCTTGGCTTGCTTATATTTGTTGCTTACCGGGGATTCTCGGTCATTTTATTCGCTCCGTTATGTGCTTTGCTAGCTGTGTTTTTGACTGATCCAGCGCTCGTTTTACCGTTCTTCTCTAATGTCTTCATGGTGAAGATGGTTGGATTTATAAAATTATACTTTCCTGTGTTTTTGCTTGGGGCGATATTTGGTAAAGTGGTTGAGATCACTGGAATCGCAGAAAAAATCGCGAAAATTATCATTCGTTTTATAGGTGTGAAAAGGGCGATTCTTTCCATCGTGTTAATGGGAGCGATTCTTACATACAGCGGCGTTAGTTTATTTGTCGCGGTGTTTGCGATTTATCCATTTGCGGCGCAATTATTTCGCGAAGCGGATATTCCGAAACGTCTTATTCCAGCGACAATCGCATTTAGTGCATTTACGTTTTCGATGGATTCACTTCCTGGATCACCTCAAATTCAAAATGTTATTCCAACTACATTTTTTAAAACAAATATTTATGCTGCCCCTACATTAGGAATTATCGGTGCGTTGTTTATTTTTACATGCGGCATGCTGTATTTGGAAAGGTGTAGAAAGAAGGCGGCTGCCAAGGGTGAAGGTTATTTTGGAAAAGGGGATGCGGCTTCTGAAATGGCTGCCGCAACTAATGCACAAATGGCGCCAACGCCGATTGTTTCAGGTGATAGGATTCCAGCTAGTTACTGGTTGGCGTTTCTGCCGCTTGTACTAGTTGGAGTGATGAATAAAGTTTTTACAGAATTTATCCCCGTTTGGTATACGAAAGGATTTGATTTTGCATCCATCGGTTTGAAGGAGTACGGAACAATTGATATGGCGCAAGTCGTCGGGATTTGGTCAGTGGAAATCGCACTTCTTATCGGTATATTCAGCGCTATATTATTAAACTTCCAAGCGGTAAAAGAACAGTTTCAATCGATTACAAGCGTGGGCGTAAGTGGTTCAATCTTAGCTGCGATGAACACGGCAGCCGAGTATGGATTCGGTGCTGTTATAGCTGCTTTACCTGGCTTTGTTATGATTCAAAATTATTTGACTGGAACATTTTCCAATCCTTTAATCAATGGAGCAGTTATGACAAATATATTGTGCGGGCTAACAGGATCAGGATCGGGCGGAATGAGTATTACATTAGGGTTAATGGCCGACAAATATATTCAAGCAGCGGCGGATTTTGGTATTCCATTAGAGGTGCTGCATCGCGTTATCGCAATGGCAGCAGGAGGTATGGATACTCTTCCTCATAACGGAGCAGTTATCACTTTACTTGCAGTAACAGGATTAACGCACCGGGAAGCGTATAAAGAGATTTTTGGTATTACTTTAATTAAGACAGCTGCTGTTTTCTTCGTTGTTGGCGTGTATTTGATGTTTTCGATTGTATAAGTTTGTAAAGCCATCATTTTATGAAATGATGGCTTGTCGTATGTCTGGAATGTGGTTTATGTACATATGAAAAGACTTTTTCTTAAGCCTCTGCTAATACATCAGAGGGTGCTTTTTCATGTTTGAATTTTCTTTGTTAAGAATTCGTACTATTAGCGATATAATTTTTATAGAGTAAATCTATATTAGGATTTTGTATCTTTTTAAATGTGTTACAAGAATTCTTTATCGCTCCTTTCTTATATAAAAATATAATCTTATTACTGTAGCTTTAAAATAAAGATTGACCATGTATATTTATGTTTGATAAAAAATGTTTTGAATGAAGTCTTTAATTTAGCTGGAATATATAGTAGTTAATTATTAAAATTAAAGAATATATGAATATGCCAAGTTATAATGAGGGGGATTAGAGTGTCTAAAGAGAATTTAAAAATAGGTATTGAAAATGATAGAAAGAGAGATATTGGAGAGGCAAGAACTTATGAATTACTAGTAGAAGATTTTACTATACTTAGCCGTTCCGTTGATTGGGATGGTACTGATTTTTTAATTGAACGATTTGATACAAATAAACATATAAATCAGTTAGACTATCCTAGGTTTGGACGTATTCAATCTAAGTATAGGACTAGTGATCATGTTGAAATAAAATATTCTTATATGTATGAAACGTTGTTTTTAGGAGATATACCAAGACCAGATTTTTTCTTAATGATTCACCATGATGAAATTGGAGAGTCAAATGTAATTAAAAAAAGGAATTTATACTTTTTGACTTCGGAAGAAATTCATAATCTTTTGACTGAAGATTATGTAAAGAGCAATAAGAGTAAAAATATAATAAGCATTTCTATAACTAAGTTAGGACAGTACCTCATTGAGGGAACTCACGATGAAAGAAGAGCAAGTATTTTCAAAAAAATAACAGCTCAGTTAGATGCGTATGATGAAAATATAAAGTTGGCCTATGAAAAGGTAATGGTTCTTGACCCGGATAATTATCCTATTGATGAACAATTCGAAGGATGTTTTGTGGAAGACGACTATAATATTGCGGAGAACTACAAAATAGTAAAAAAGAAAGCTTTTGAAGTTTCTAAGAATGTTTTAAATTTATCATTCAATCTCCGTTTTTTAATAACAGAAAGAGATCCTAGGACATTTTATACTTTTATAGACAATGAGGGTAACCCTAATTCAGAAACATTACAAAGCTTTGGGGAAAAAGTAGCTAGTGATATGAAGGAATTTATCCATGTATTACAGGAGTTTTCTGATAAGGCAAAAAAACTTTCGTAACACTAAGTAAAATTACCCACTAATCAGAATGTAATGAGCATTAGGGAGTTAAATTGAAATAGAGGAATGTAAGAATTTTAAAGCAATAGAACAGGTGGATTTTTAGAAGAGTAATTTATGAATCTGGATCTTTATAAAATCGTTTATGTTATACTTCCTGGCCGTCTAATGAACTTGGACGCTTATTAAAAGTAGTTTTTGGGTAGTCGAATAAGGAACATTTATTATGTAAAAAAGAAAATGTTCTATAGATTTTCAATAACAAATAGTACAAGAGGTAGTTAAGAGTGACAATGAAAAATTAGTAGCTAGAATCGGAAAAACGTGGTGGGTTTCAAGAAAGCGTTTTTTAGTTGAGGTGCATGAGGACTAATGTTCAGCTTATTATTTAGATTAGAGAGATAGAGATAAAGCATATTTTGAAAGAAAGCCAGCAACAAAATGAGTGTTGCTGGTTTTCTTATGGATGCCGAACAGACGCGGAGCAGTACTTCTATTTTCCGTATTCAAGCCGATAAGGAAAATAGAGGAAGACGGACACCGCTTGACCTTATTACACTTTTATAAAATGATACGAACTAATTCGTTATTAAATATTATATAAAATACAAAACACCCCTCTAAAAAAGAGGAGTGTCCCATCAATCTCACGAAGCATCCGCACCTTCAAACTGACTATTATAAAGTGAAGCATAGAAACCATCAGCTTTCAATAACTCTTCATGATTACCTTGTTCTACAATATCTCCGTCTTTCATAACAAGGATTAAGTCTGCATCACGGATTGTTGATAATCTGTGAGCGATGATGAAGCTTGTTCTGCCTTCCATGAGGTTTTCCATGGCTTTTTGAATCAGTACCTCTGTACGAGTGTCGATTGAGCTTGTTGCTTCGTCGAGTATGAGTATTTTTGGATCCGCTAGAAGGGCGCGGGCAATTGTGAGTAATTGCTTTTGTCCTTGGGATACGTTGCTTGCTTCTTCGTTTAGTTCCATATTATATCTATTTGGTAATGTTTTTACGAAGCTGTGCACGTGCGCGGCTTTCGCTGCTTCGATTACTTCTTCGTCGGTTGCGTCTAGTCTACCGTAACGGATGTTTTCCATGATGGAGCCGTTAAATAGCCATGTGTCTTGCAGTACCATCCCGAACATGTTGCGCAAGTCTTCGCGCGTGAAGTCTTTTATGTCGTGACCGTCTATACAGATCGCACCGCTGTTTACGTCATAGAATCGCATTAATAGTTTGACGATTGTTGTTTTACCAGCCCCGGTTGGTCCGACGATTGCTACTTTTTGCCCAGGCTTAATGTTAGCTGAGAAGTTATTGATGATGATCTTATCTGGATTGTATCCAAATTGAACATCTTTGAAGGTAACTTCTCCGTTTACTTTTTGCAGCTTCACTGGATTTTCTGATTCTGGCATTTCCTCTTCTTCTTCTAAAAATTCGAAAACTCTTTCTGCAGCGGCAGCTGTGGATTGGAGTACGTTCGCGATTTGCGCTACTTGAGCGATTGGCTGCGTAAAGTTTCTTACATATTGTACAAAGGCTAGAATATCTCCAACTGCGATGGTTCTCTTGGCCGCAAGCCATCCGCCTAAAATCGAGACAGCTACGTAACCGATATTCCCGATAAACATCATAATCGGCATCATCATTCCAGATAAAAATTGAGACTTCCATGCGGAGTGGTAAAGGGTATCATTCACCTTTTCGAATTTTTTCACTTCTTCTTCTTCTTTGTTGAAGGCTTTTACGATATTGTGACCACTATAAATTTCTTCGACCTGACCGTTAACGTGTCCTAAATATTCTTGCTGGGATTTGAAGTATTTTTGTGATCGTTTTACGACTGCCATGATAAGTATCATGGATACTGGCAAGATTAAGAGCGCGACTAATGTCATTTGCCAGCTGATTGATAACATCATGATGAATACACCGATGATGGTAATAACGGATGTGATGATTTGCGACATACTTTGATTTAAAGTCTGGCTCACCGTATCTACGTCATTCGTAATTCTAGATAATACTTCCCCGTGCGTTGTTTTATCAAAGTAATTCAGCGGCATACGGTTGATCTTTTCATCAATTTCTTTTCTGAAGTTATAAGATACCTTTTGTGCGACTCCCGAAATGATATAGCCTTGGATAATGCCAAACGCAGTACTCGCTATATATAATCCAAGGAGCAGAAGGGCAATGTTTCCGATATAGGTAAAGTCAATGGCAGCACCGTGTACGCCTGTTACTTTGTCTACGAGTCCTTCGAAAAGTTTTGTTGTCGCCTTACCTAAAATCTTTGGACCGACGATTGCGAAGGCGGCACTACCGATTGCGAAAAGGATAACGATTAAGATTGATAATTTATAGGGCTTCAAGTATTGAAGGAGCTTATTCATCGTTCCCTTGAAATTTTTTGCCTTCTCAATCTTTCGCATGCCGCCGCCCATATGACCGCCGCCATGGCCACCACCAGGACCACCTTGTTTATTATGTTCTACTTTTTTCTCACTCATGATGACAACTCCTCTCTTGAAAGTTGCGATAAAGCAATTTGCTTATAAACTTCACAGTTTTCCATAAGCTCTTCATGAGTACCTGTTCCGACTATTTCTCCTTCATCAAGTACAATGATCTTATCTGCATTCATAATGGTACTGATTCTTTGGGCAACAAGTAAAAGAGTACTTCCTGCAATCTCATTGTTTAAAGCTCTGCGCAATGCTGCATCTGTCTTAAAGTCAAGAGCTGAGAAACTATCATCAAATATGAAGATTTCCGATTTTTTTGTAAGAGCACGCGCAATAGAAAGCCTTTGTTTTTGACCGCCTGAAACGTTCGTACCACCTTGTGATATTTCTGTACGGAAGCTTTCAGGTTTCGCGTTAATAAACTCCATCGCCTGAGCGATTTCTGCTGCTTTTGTTAGTTCTTCTTCGGTTGCTTCTTTCTTACCGTATTTCAAATTACTTTCGATTGTACCGGAGAATAAAACTCCTTTTTGCGGTACGTAACCAATTTTTTCTCTTAATTCTTTCTGAGATACTTCTCTAATATCAGTGCCATCTATTAAGATTTGGCCGCTTGTGACATCGTAAAAGCGTGGAATTAAGTTGATTAATGTTGATTTACCACTACCTGTACTTCCGATGAAAGCTGTCGTTTCTCCAGGCTTTGCGGTAAAGGTGATATTAGAAAGCACATCTTCTTCTGCACCTGGATATTTAAAGCTAACATTTTTAAATTCAACGTAACCTTTCTTGTCTGAAGAGAAAGGTTTTGGTTCCTCTGCATCATGAATGGTAACGTCAGTGTCTAAAACTTCTGCGATACGTTGTGCAGATACAGAAGCACGCGGAACCATAATAGATACCATTGAAATCATTAAGAAGGCCATGATGATTTGCATTGTATATTGCATAAATGCCATCATATCACCAACTTGCATATGTCCCATATCCACTTGGTGTGATCCAACCCAAATAATCAGTACAGTAACGGCATTCATGATAAACATCATCATTGGCATCATAAATGACATTAAACGGCTTACAAATAAATTCGTTCTTGTTAAGTCTTGATTTCCTTTTTCAAATTTCTTTTCTTCATGCTTTTGATTATTAAAAGCACGAATCACGAGCATACCTGTTAAAGATTCACGAGTGATTAAGTTAATTTTATCTACTAACTTTTGGATACTCTTAAACTTAGGGATCGCGATGCTAAATAAACCAATGACTAAGCTTAAAATGGCGATAACTGCAACTGCGATAATCCATCCCATTGAAAGGTCTGTAGTAAGTACTTTAATAATGCCGCCTATTCCTAAAATCGGTGCATAGAATACAATGCGAAGCAGCATAACCATAAGGGTTTGCACTTGCTGGATATCATTTGTACTTCTTGTGATTAAAGAGGCAGTGGAAAACTTATCAAACTCCGCATTTGAGAAGTTTGTAACCTTCCGAAATACTTTCTTTCTAAGATCTCTGCCGAGTCCCGCAGCTACTTTTGCAGCAAGTAAACTCACGACAACGGTTGCTGCCATACTTACTAAGGATAGAAGCAGCATTTTTCCGCCAGAAGTAAGAATGAAATTGGATTGAAGCTTATCTGTATTGATGCCAATCTTTTTATACTCATTCTCAATGAATGAAACGGCTGACTGTGTTACCATGCTGCCTGGCATATTCTTAAACTTTTCATCTGCCTTTTCTTTCATTGCATTGATTTGATCTTGAGGCATTTTCGCAATGACTGCGAAAGGATCTGTATTTGGCGGAAGTTTCGCCGGTGTATTGTTATCACCTGGCGCAGCAGGAGTAAAAGCAGATGGGCCGCCTTTTTCAATTCCTTGTGTAATTAACATTGGTTTCCCAAAGATATCGTTCAGTTCGTTAATTGTATTTTTATCCTCTGTATGTAGCTTATAAAGGGGTTCTTTATCCAGCTGCGGATAATCTTTCAAATCATTTTTTAGCTCACTTTGAGAAAGATTGTTCTTATCTAAAAGCGCATAGTTGTTATCTACTTTTTTCTTCTCATTTTCATTCATAAAGAGCTTAAGTTTATCCATCTCACTCTTACGAATAACCTCAGGTACTGCGTTTTCTACACCTTTTTGCTGAATACCTACATTCACAATTTTAGACATGTAATCTGGCAGTGATAGGTCACATACGGCTTGTATGGATAATAGACATATAACTGCAATGATTGAGGCAGTAAAAGGTTTTAAATGTTTAATTATCTTTAACATTTAATTCATCTCTCCAATTTCCTTGTCTAATTTTTTTAGTTTTTACTTCGTCTCTGTACTTTATTCTTTGTATTCTCCGTAATGCATACTAGCACCTTTTTATGTACTTTCGACCACAGATTAAGTATCATTCTATAACTATATGTTTTTTGAATCCTGGTTTACATGTAAATGAAAAAACATAACTGTTGACCAAAAGTTATAAAATGGTGTTGCTGTTTTCATACGGATGTATAGCCCCTCAACAGCCCATTATAAACCTCTACTAAGCCCCTTACAAATAATAAAGCATTACAAAAACAAAATAAAAAAACTACTACAAGCATTCCTTCGAAGAAATGTAGTCGTAGTCATTTTTTTGAAAAATATAAAATACCCCCGCCAAAATTCCTCCCTCATCCCTATATACATGATGGAACTCAAAATTACATATGTTTCATTAAAGGATAGGAGGAATACACATGGCAGTATATCGTAATGTACAGGTGAATTTTTGGCAGGATGATTTTGTGCTCGATTTAACGCCGGAGGAGAGGTACTTTTACATATATTTGCTGACGTGTTCAAAGACGACGCAGTGCGGGATGTATTCGCTGCCGAAGCGCTTGGCGGAGATGGAAACAGGTTATAACAGGGAGACCGTTGAGAAGTTACTGCAGCGCTTTGTTGATTATGGAAAGATATTGTACGATGCGGAAACGAAGGAGTTATATATTCTGAATTGGTTACGCTATAATCCGATTACGAATACAAACGTGGAGAAGTGCGTGTTACGTGAGTTGAAGACTGTGAAAAGCAAAGAGTTTGTCCGTATGTTTCTTCAAAGATGCTTGGAGGAAGAGTTACATATTCCGTTATTGCTAGAGCATTTCGGTATGCCGAGTGAATTGTCTGAGATTATCCCTAAAGAAACCTTTGCAAGCTGTGAAGCGGATGTGGAAGTAGAAGAAGCGGAACCGGGCAGCAGTGTATTTACGTTTTATGAACAACACTTCGGTAGTTTGTCGTCTTATGCAGCGGAGGAATTAAGTGAATGGATGGCTGATTTGTCGGAGGAGCTTGTACTAAAAGCACTTCAGATTTCTTATGAAAATAATAAGCGGACGATTGCTTATGTGAAGGGGATTTTGCGAGATTGGCACGGAAAGGGATATACGAAGGTTAGTGAAGTAGAAGAGGCGGCAGTGAAGTTTCGGAAGAAGGAGCCGACTGCCGTGTATGAAACTGAGAAGTTCCTTGAGGAGTGCGAGGAGTGGGAGAAAAATGTGCCGTCTGAAGAAGAGTTGCAGAAGTTTCTCAAGGAAGAAGGATGGCGTCCATGAGCATTCAAAATGTTGAGGCAGAACAGACGGTATTAGGGTCTTTACTTCTTGAAGGAGAACTGATTAAGGAGTGCCGCTTGACTGAGCAGCACTTTTCTACGGCTGTGCACCGAGCTATATTCAAGTTGATTCGGGAAGTAGAGGAAGATATGCAGCCGCTTGATCTTGTTACGCTTGTTTCAAGAATGGATGCTGCTTTTTTGGCGCAAATTGGGGGAATGGAATACTTAGTTAATATGATTGAGGGTGTGCCTACTACTACCAACTTCTTTTATTATGAGGGGCTTGTTCGAAATGCTTGGAAAATGAACCAGGCGGGAAGCGTGGCACACAGCATGTGCGAACGGCTTCTTGCGGAGAAGGATGAGAAAGTAATTGGAGAGACGATTACGAGGCTTTGTGAACTGGAAGAGGTGGATTGCACACTCGATTTTGATTTGAAGGATACGTTAGTCGATCTTTATGAAGAGCTTCATCAAGATACAGAAGAACTTACTGGCATTGAGACTGGTTTTCCAGCTTTAAATAAGATGACGTGTGGCTTGCAGGAAGGGGATTTTGTTGTGATTGGGGCGCGGCCTTCGATGGGAAAGACGGCGTTCGCTTTAAATATTGCGCTTCATGCAGCAAAATCGGATGCGGCAGTTGGGTTGTTTTCCCTGGAGATGAGCGATAAGCAACTTTTGAAACGAATGGTTTCTTGTTTAGGTGAGGTATCTGGAAGACGGCTGAAAAACCCGAAGCATCGTTTTACGATAGAGGACTGGGGAAAAACGAGCCGCGCATTTGCGGAAATTGGGGATCTGCCGCTAGAGATTTATGATAAAGCAGGAGTCACAACGCAGGAGATTTGGGTGCAAGTGAGGAAGCTGAAACGAAAGCATGGGGATAAGAAATTGCTTGTTATTGTTGATTACTTGCAGCTTATTACAGGCGATTCGAAATATCGGGGAAATAGGTTTCAGGAAATGAGTGAAATTTCTCGTAAGCTGAAGCTGCTAGCGCGTGATTTAAATGTGTGCGTCGTAGCGCTTTCACAATTGTCTCGCGGGGTGGAGTCGCGTCATGATAAGCGCCCGCTACTTTCTGATTTAAGAGAGACAGGGCAGATTGAGCAGGATGCGGATGTGATTATGCTGATGTATCGGGAGGATTATTATGATAAGGAGACGGAGCATAAAGATATAACAGAAATTCAGATAGCGAAGCATCGGAATGGACCTGTTGGGATGCTGAATCTGCGGTTTCTGAAGGAAATTGGGAGGTTTGTGGAGAGGTAAGGGTTAAAAAAATACTAGTAAGTCCCCCGCCTAAAATGATCTTGATTCTTTTTTTAGACAGTCTGGATAAGACTAAGGATCTGCTAATCGAAAATTTCTTCAAGCAGTAGGGAATAGAATCGAATTGAGGTCTACATTAGGAGTATAAAAAAAGGCACTTCGCCGAGTGTCTTTTTTCTTTCAGATTAAATAGTGGCGATGACTGCTCATACAAGTGTTACAAGAGATGTGTAGGTACTTGCGTCTAATCATTCTTTTGTACCTGCACTGCTAAAGATGTATAAAATACTTGGAAAACTGATTGTTGGTAATGCAACTGAAATTGCATCAATAACATACGCAACAAAAGAAGAATGTATATATTCTTGCATAAAGCTTTTAAAAGAGAAGAAAATCAAATCCTTGATGAATATGAATACTCCCCCACTTATCAAAAGTTTTGTTAGACAAGTATACAAACAAAAAAATATTTGTTTAATAAAATATACTATACTCTATTAAATGAAAGGAGAGAAAAATGTTTGGGACTAAAAAAATTTGTGGATTCCCTTCCGATTCCTTCCATAATCAAACCGAAAGGAACATATAAAGGAAAGCCGCTTTATGATGTACGCATGATTGAAACACTACACAAGTTTCATAGAGATTTACCTAAAACGAAGGTATGGGGTTATAACGGGTTAGTACCTGGTCCAACGTTTGATGTTGAAAAAAATCATCCTATATATGTGAGATGGACAAACGATTTACCTAAAAAACACTTTTTACCAGTTGATAAAACCGTTCACGGAGCCCATGATAATCCAGAAGTACGCACTGTTGTTCATCTACATGGAAGCCCAAGTGAACCAGATAGTGATGGTCATCCTGAAGCATGGTTTACGAGAAACTTTCAACAAACAGGCGCTAAATTCGTGAAAGAGATTTATTATTATACGAATCGAGAACGAGCAACTGCCCTTTGGTATCATGACCATGCGATTGGGATTACTCGTCTGAATGTGTATGCAGGTCTTGCAGGTCTTTACTTGATTCGCGATAAGGAAGAAAGATCACTTCCGCTTCCGAAGGGGAAATACGAGATACCGCTTATCGTTCAAGATAGATCCTTTAATCCAGACGGGTCCCTCTTTTATCCTGCTCAACCAGATAATCCATCCCCTAATTTACCATGTCCTTCTATTGTTCCTCTGTTTTTAGGAAATACAATTACAGTTAACGGGAAAGTATGGCCATTTTTAAAAGTAGAGCCCCGCAAATACAGATTTCGTTTATTAAACGCTTCTAATACTCGAACATATCAGTTCCAATTTAGTGACCTTAGTTCATTCTTTTTAATCGGAACAGATGGTGGTCTTCTTAAACGGCCAATTAGAGTACAAAGTTTGGATGTTTCACCTGCTGAACGTATGGACATCATTGTTGACTTCTCAGGTTTAGAGGGGAAGAAAGTAGTATTACAAAATGGAAGTGATTTAGAAAATCCAACTGGCGAGGTAATGGAGTTCCAAGTAACTAAGCCGTTGTCTTGCCCTGATAAAAGCAAAATTCCATGTCTCTTAAGCAACATTGAATTTATCCCATTAAAGGAAGTTGAGGTAAGAAAAGTAAGACGGTTAACACTAAGTGACTCAGAAGATGAATTTGGGCGTCCTATGCTTTTATTAGATGATAAAGAATGGGACGATCCAGTGACAGAAACACCATTACTTGATTCTATCGAAATATGGGAGTTAGTGAATTTAACCGTTGGAATTCATCCTATCCATATACATCTTGTTAATTTTCGTGTCCTTGATCGCCACGATCTGAATGGAAAATTGTTAGATCCTCTCCCGGCCGATTTCGGTTTAAAAGACACCGTTCTAGTAGGGGGTGAACAAATCGTTCGAATTATAATGAAGTTTGAACCGTATTCTGGAGACTATGTATGGCATTGTCATCGTTTAGAGCATGAAGACCATGACATGATGAGACCATTAAAAATCATACCTTCCAATCCCAATAGGCTCAAATTAAAATGATAGTTAAAATGAATTGAAAACAAACTTCCAATAACGCTGATGATATGAATGAAAAGTCCCTTCATTTCTGAAAGGGGCTTTTCGGAGTTTTGGGATACTTATTATTTTTGCACATCTACGACTGTTTTTTACCAGTTTAATACTCTTTTCTATAGCCTAAAACATTTTTTATCTTATGAATTATTGTGCCTTAAATTCAATCACTTGATCTTGATTGATTGTTTTTCCATCTAAAAGGCCTTTTGCTGTTATATAAATAATTGTTTTTTTTGAGTCTTCAAGTTGACCAATTGCATACGTTGCGGTGAAGCTACCTGTGCTTAGTTTCCACTGCTCACCATTCCATCTGCCAGTTATTTTTTGGGCATCGGAAGCTTCGACTTTACCATCGTAATTTAGTGTACCAAACTCTGTTTTTAATGTATTGCTAGCAAAATCAATTTGAACTTTGTTTAATAATTTGATTGGAGAGCTAGCTTGAATCTCGTATACATTGTTATTGATCTTTTTGAAGTGAATTTTTCCTTCTTGTCCTTTAACAAGTTTCATATATTGATCTGATGATAGGAACAATTCATATTCTTCCTGTGTAATTCCCATATTTTCATGATATGCTAATCTTTCTCCAGGCTGTGCTGCTTTTATATACTCCATGTACCATGTATAGTTTTTTTGAAGACTCGCTTTCATTTTTTTATTAATTTCCTCAAGTTTTTGCTTCATATCTTCTTGTACTTGTATTTTCATAATATCAGCAGGTGTTTCTGGTTTTACTAATAATGGTGTGATGAAATCTTTTGTAATCTGATTGGTAGGTGATAAAACTTCTTCATCTTTTTTCGGATTCGAATCCTGTTTATCCTCATTTTTTGTAGATTTCGTTTCTTCTTCTGCCGCGATCTTTTTTGAATCAGCTGGTTTACTTTCAGTAGAATTATTACATCCAGCTAATAACAAGAACGTTGTAAGTGTCCCTAGTATGATTTTTTTCATTAAAAATTCCCCCGTATTATTTTCCTAAAAACAAACAATACCATAATTATACATTGGAAATCTTACCATAACAATTTGTTGTTTTTGAAAGCATGTTACATTCTTCAATTTTTAGTTATTCGTATTGATTGTTTGCATATTACTACAGGTAATTCAAAGTATAGAGGAAACAGATTTAAAGAAATGGGTGAAACCTCTCGTGAATGGAAGCATATATGGTGAACGAGTTGGTCCGCCATGCTCAAATTATTGCAATTACAAGAGAAAGTGATCGGTTGAGATATGTGTTTTCTTCTGATACTTCGGACGTAAATCTTTAAGGAAAAGAAAATGGTAAGCGTATACACCTTTTGCTTGCAAAAAAGATCTATCTGCAAGAAAATAAAAGAGGTAAGAGTTATAAATAATGGTATAAAATCCAATTATTCTCTTTTTAGTTAAAAATCCCTTGTAAATAAGGTTTAAATATTACTGTATAAAAAGGTGGGGTTTTATACTTCCTGCTTAGGTGAGATCATATCAGTTCATAGAGAATGTATGGCGGTCTTTTAATCTCGTTTCATGACTGTGTTAATACTTGAGGCTATTGACGATAACAGTAGAGTATTCATATATAACGAACCGAAGAAAGGAAACTAAATATGGGGATGAGTACGATGAAAAAGATAATTGGTTTAATCTTCTTAGGTATAGTGCTAATTGTTTTTGTTATTTACTATCAGAATCATTCTAATTCAGATCGAAAAGAGAAGATATATGTTGAGGATTTTAAAGGAACAAGTGATTCTGATAAAATTCAATCAGCTATTAATAAAGCAAAGGATAGTAAAATAAAGACGGTTTTTCTTGATGACAAAAAGTATAAGATTACTTCACCTATCGTTGTGAAGCAAGGTGTTAAGTTATTATTCGGGTATGGAACACAGTTTATTGTGAATGGTAACTTCAGGGTAATTGAACTTGAGAAGAATGCTTCAATGGAAGGGGCCTATATTGCAATTGATGATGCGAATTTTAATTCGGAAGTGATCTATTTAGATGGTAAACATAAATATTATAACACTTGGAACAAAACACATATAAAGGATATAAATATTATCAATTGGTCTGAAACGAACAAGGGTACAGGGATATCGTTATACGCTGGTGGAAAAGAGCATGAGATTTCTTTTGTTAACTTTGAAAACGTTAAGGTAGTAGGAATGAAGAATGGAGTAAAGTTAAAAGTGGATAAACCGAATTCTGGATATGCGTGGATCAATGCTAATCGGTTTCTGAATTTTTCTTTAGAGGATTGTGTAAACATGATTTACATGGATAGTTATTCAACGATACCGAATGAGGCTAGTGGGAATCAATTTACCAATTTACAGATACAACCTTCAAGTAAAACAAAAAGTGTTTTGAAGGTGAGCGGACAACATAATGAGTTTCATGGGATGTTGTGGGATTTGAACCAAATCAATCATGGAAACACGATTGTTGAGCTTACGGATAAGAGTGTGGATACGACTATTGATATTTCTTCTGTGCCTATGAGCAGAATCTCCGATAGTGGACAAGCAAATAAAGTGAAACAGTAACTGTAAGGTTCTCTCAATCGGACGTGGCTTTCTTAGGAGAAGCCCCTAGATTCATGTAGAGAAGGGGACAATTATTACGTATAAGTTGAAATTGATCTTCTAGGGGCATGATGATGCAAGTAGAATTGTTAGAGTATTTTGCTTTTTTTGTTTAGTTAACATTTGAAGATATCGAAGGGGAGCATATGACATCTACTAATGGAAGTAAATGAATCTTAATTTGTATGATTTTCATAGTTTAGATGTGCTAATTTGCCCTTGATCATTTATACTCAATCTCCATTTTGTTCCATTTGGGGAAGTTAACGTCACAGCATTTCCTTTTTGAAATTCTAAATCTCCATATAAAGTACCACCAGTAGTTGGTAACCATGAGGAGCCATGTTGCAGAGATGACCTTGCGAATATTCGATTTATCCGAAAGCGTTTGTGATCTTGTGTATATCCGCTTAGTGTGAACTTAACTTTATACAATATAGTTGACCTTACTTCTGAAAGCACAGTATTTCCAGCATTAAACGGAAGATCTTTAGCAACCTGCCATGGACCATTTAGGCTCTGTTGATATTCAATTAAAATGCGACTTGGGCTTTCATTCCATCCAAAATAGATACCAATACAATTCAGCATATTAATAGGCTGCTTAGAAAAATCTAACTCGATTACAATTGGCTGCGTACTCGGAACATCCACGTAATTTACACTTTGCTCATCAAGCAAGTTAAAACAATTATTAATATGTCCTCCGTAGGGGGCTTTTCCAGAAAGTTGGCGCACTGCGTAACGGACATTTGCATTTACTAATATATCATCTTGATTCCCAACTAGCTGGGCTTTTCCTAATGCTAGAGGAGGGTATACAGGAAGCGATTCTTCATGTGGCGTGGTATACCGATTGTATAGGCCACGATCGATAATCGATGTGGAAACTTGATTTGAGAATAGGTAGTTATGATGAGAAGTGGAAGAGAATTCGATAACGAGGGGAGCAGCATCCATACGAAAGACGTCCCATATGATTCCTTCAAATATATTATAGGCACCTGAACAGCGGATTACTTTTTTTGTTTGTTTCCGGCATTGAACTTGGATTCCCGTAAAGGTGTTTCCTGAAATTTCGTAAGGTAATTCACCATTTCCTATAATCTCGATACCATACTGACAACCATCTATAAAAATAGAATGGAAGGAGTTTGCATTAATCCAACAAGGATTGTTTATATCCTCAAGCTTTTCTGTTTTTAAATAGATAGCCGTATTAAAGTTTGTGATTTGGATGGAGTATGCTTTAAAGAAGCTTATGAAATCCCATGCCTTTTTACAGGATAAATGAATTGCGATACCTTGGTAAGTTGTTGTACGGTTTATAATATTAATATTTGATATAGAAGTATGATTATGAATTTCTATTTGATTGGCACCGGAAAGAAAAAGAACGGATGAGTTAAAGCTATTATCCACGATTTCAATCGAACCACCAGAGATTGAAGTGTTTTTTTGAAGCTCAAACACTTGAAAATTTCCTTTAACGATTAATGTTACAGTCGGGTCTATTTCAAGATGTACATTGGACTTCATAATAATAGGGGAGGAGATCGTATACTGTTTCTTCCCGGTGATAACAACTTTAGAATAATTGTTGGCCACGCAATAGTTAATGGCTTCTTGAATAGCTTGGGAATTATCGAGTAAATCTGGACTGGCACCAAAACAATCAATATTAACAACATTTTGATTTTGGCAGTCTTCAGTAAAATTAAGAGGCTCTGTCAACTTATAACACTCCTTATATGTGAGATATTATATAATATGCATGTTTGAAAAAATGCATATATATAAAAGAAAAAACAAACGAGATTATCGTTTGTTTTTTAATATTGATAGGTTTCAAGTGTAGAATGAATCATATTTGAGAGGGAAAAGGATTTTTCTACTTTTTCTCTTGCTGCTTTTCCTAAACATTTTCTTAGATTTTGGTTGTCATGAAGTAACTGGATTTTCTTGGCAAATTCTTTTTCAGAATGATGGGAAACGAGTATTCCGGTTTCATCATCTATGATAGCTTCTTTGATACCGCCAACATCTACAGAAATAATAGGTGTTCCAGAAGCCATTGCTTCAATGACTACCATTGGAAACACTTCTCTTAGGGACGTTAGAAGTAGCAAGTCCATACTGCAAATAAATTCATAGGGATTAGATGTATTACCTAAAAGCTTCACTTTATGATTTAACTTGAAATCATGAATCATTTTTTCAATAAAGTCCCGTTCAGGTCCATCCCCAGCAATATAAAACATTACGTTACGTACATATTTTAACTCATTTGCAATTTTTAAAAAAAGTTCATGGTTTTTCTCTTTTGATAACCGGGCTAAAATTCCGATATTGAGGGTTTCTTTAGGTTGTGTTTGTTGAAATGAAAAATGCTTTACATCAACACCATTGTAAATTGTTCGAATAAGGTCCTTTCTTATACCCAATTGCAGTAAGCTGTCTTTCTCGAAGTTACTCACTGCGATAATTTGATTAACATGTTGATTTAACACTTTTTTAAATAGCGCGGGAAACTTTTTTTCAAGTATTGTAACATTATGTTTTGTATAAATGAGCTTCATTCTTTTTTTCGTGATTTTTTTAATTGCGATAGAATACAGTAACATTCTGAAACTATTTGCATGGATAACATCAATGTCCAATTTCATCACTTGTTTACTTAATGTATAGAGGTTAGCAGGATGATTTTTTAAACTTAAAGGAATAAAATGATGCTTATTATGAATTTGATGATACAACTCCCCTGTGGCAGCTGCTGAATAAAACGTCATGTTTTCACCTTTGAGATGGTTTTCTAGTTTGCAAAAATACATCTCAGCGCCGCCCGTTATGAGTTTATCAGTTAATAGTAGAATATTGTTCATTTTTTATTTCCCTCCACTGGTCATAGAAGGAGGTCGGTCTCCTCTGTTTTTCTTGTACGCATGATAGGCATATTGACTAAAATAAAAGTTGGTTTTGACAAAGTTTAACTTTTCTTGGTTTCGTAATAGTTTCCAATATCGGTAGGCAGCTTTTAATTTATTCCTTGAAGTAGAGTTACTTACAATACGATATTTAGATAAACTCCTTTGTAAGCCGTATGCTTGATATCCTAGCCGTAATAATACTAACCATAGGGCAGTATCTTCAGGCTGGATAACGGGCATTTCAATTTGTTTAAATTGATGCCTATCTAACATCACGGTTAAACAGCCAATCGTCGTATTTCCCAGCAGATATTTATAATCGACAACTTTCGGTGCATGAACTTGAATATTCATTGCATTTCCTTGTTCGTCAATTAAAGAATAAGAGGTAAAAGAAAAAGCAAGATTATCTTTTTGCATAAAAGCGACTTGTTCTTCTAGTTTGGTAGGTAACCAGAGATCATCGCTGTCTAAAAAGGCAATATAATCTCCTTGAGCTTCTTTTAATGCTATATTTCTAGCTCTAGCAGCACCAACATTTTGAGTTAAAGTAATCAGTTTAATTCGCGGGTCTTTTTCTATATATTGTTTGATGACATGGACGGAGTCATCTCTCGACTTATCATCAACGATAATCATTTCCCAGTTAGCATATGATTGGGCCTGAACGGATTCAATGGTTTCTTTTATAAAAGGGGAGCTGTTATACGAGGGGGTTATCACAGAAACCAATGATTCGCTATCTTTTTTCGTGTATATCATAAAAACCAGCCTCTTTTCTTTCATATACAGAAATATATTTTAAAGCAATTGCTAGAAAGGAGAAAAGCGCTTCATTAATCATGAGAGAAAGGGATACCATCTGCAATAAGAAAGCAAAAAGTGTAAGAATAATAAAAGGTTTTTCAATATGTAATTTAGTCTTAAAGAGCTTGATAATGAACAGTAATAAAAAAGAAAAGTAAAACAGAAAACCAATAATTCCAGCCTCTACTAAGATTTCTAGATATGTATTATGAACATATAGTTTTTCATTATGTTCAAATGCGTAATAATCCGAAAAATTAAAGGCACCGATTCCCAAAAGGGGATGAGACATAAAATAGGTAATGGCCTGTTTCCATAATTCAAATCGACCACTTCCTTTATCAGAAGAAAAGTCATTGATACGGCTGGAAATAATCTGATTCAAATCGATTTGAATAAAAGAACTTGCGGCGTACATTACAACTAGGCATAACAGGGCAACAAGTATCATTTTCACCTTTTTTTGAAAATCCGCTAATATTATATACAAAATGATAACGAGTATTAGGGCAACAATACCGCCTCGAGAAAAAGTAAGAAGGTTAGTAATTATACATAAGATAAATCCAAAGGAGTTTTTAAATCCTTTTAAGTGTGTTAAATAATACGAAAAAAACAATGTATTATAAAAAATGAAGATGTTTGGGTCATCCAGTAGTCCAATTAACCTTGGATAATCTCTATCTAATAATAATCCGTAAGAAGTAATCTCAACGCCTGTTGGGTATCCCCCGGTTATTTGTAGTCCAATTATGTATAGTAACAAACTAATCACGTTAAATAGTATCCCGACATTTGCAATGGAAGTTTCAATAGAATGAATTGAAGCTTGCTCCAGCATATACCTCATGATGAAATAGCAGATAAGGACAAGGATTACTCCTAGAATGACGCGAATACTTGCTTCTGGATACTGTGAAAAAGCACCGCTTAGACAATAGGTAAAATAAAATAAAAGCAATAAAATTTCATAATGATAAAGGGGACGAAAATAAAAGTCTCGAAAATAAATACAGAAAAAAACGGCTAGAAAAATCATGTAAATTTTTAATGAAAAACCGATGGATACATTATATTTACTAAGTGTAATAAAAAATAACAAAAGAAAGACTTCTAAAGTAGAAGTATTTCTTTTAATTTGTAATCTTTCCATTCCCTCGTTGTCTCCCGTCTTTTAAATGGTTGATATTCTGTTGTTTTTTCTTTCTTATAAAGCCTTTAATCAAGTCCCGAGTAGCTTGATCAAATAGTAAAACCATCGTAGACATTAAGATCATGGTAGAAAACATGGCGATAAAAGGAAACTTATATAATAAGTAGTGTAATAGGATAAAGCTTATTGAAAAGTAGGATCCGTATGGAATAACGACTTTGGTTAATACGGTTCTTCTGATTGGATTCGCTAATACATAACCAATAAATGATACGATTTCCATCGCTAAAGCAGAAAAAGCTGCCCCCGCTATTGCATAAGTAACACTGAGATAATAAAAAGACAGTAAGCCAATAGAGATGGTTATAAACTGAACAATCGTACGGCGATTTTGCAGTCCTCTTGTTGTGAGCCCGTCAGCAATGGCGATGTTAAATCCTTGTAAGACAATAATAAAGGATAATATTTTTAAAGGTTCAACTGCAGATCCCCATTTATCTCCAAATAAAATCGTTATCAGATAGGGGGATAAATAGAATAAAGCTATTGTCATACACATTCCAATTAAGGACATAAATTTCATTTGCAGGATATTTAATTCTGTATGTTTCTTTATTTCCCCATGACTATAATGTTTAAATAACAGTGGGAAGAATGCACCTGCAATAACCCCTGGTATTTGATAGAGAGCTGAGGGGATTCGGTAAGCTACTGCAAAGAGACCAACAAGCCCTAAAGGAAGTGTTTTTTCTAATACTAATGGACCTAGTTGAGGAGTTAATATAATAAATAACCCACTAATTAAGAACGGGCTAATATTGATCAATAATTCTTTTTGAAAAGGGACTTGCCATTTGAATTTCACGTTTTTTCTGAGTAAATACAGGGAGTAAAGGCCTCCAGCTAAATAAGAAAAACCATATAAAAAAGCTGTTACATGTATATCCACTTGTAAGGTTATACACAAAATGGTTAAGGTGACTAATACAATGGCCGAGAAGATTCTTATGGATGCAATAAATTGCATTCTTTCAGATAATTGAAAGTAGGTTATCCCTATACTTTGTAGCACTAGGCCGATGATTAAAGGAATCATTAAACTATACATCATATAAAGAATTTGTTGTTCATGATAGAAGGCATGGATACCGAAAGAAAAGATAATAAATGTGAAAAGTAAACATATGACTCGAACTTTTATATAAGAAAAGAATGTAGCGCTTGGGTTTTCTTTTTTTGCTCCTTCTCGAAGGAACGTATTACTGACTCCTAAATCTGTAAAAAAATGCATGACCATGGAAAGAGCTAGTGCTACACTAAATATTCCATAATTCTTTGAGTTAAAGTAATTTGCCAATAGTATGAGCGTACCTGCATTTAAAACATTAGCTAAAATCGTGCTGTAAAGTAAGTGGAATATATTTTTAATAATTGAGTTTGTTTTCTTATTCACTTATTTCTCTCCCAATTCACAACTGTAAAGTCACTTAAATACAGATGTAGGTTCTTTTTGCTTCAGGTAATAATCATATGTATTCGCAAGACCTTTTTCCAATGCATATACAGGTTGCCAGTCTAATTGTTGAATGCTCTTTTTATTGCAGAGCAAACTTTCTTTGACGTCACCGTCTTTTGCAGGTTGGTAAATGGGGGGGATATTTTGTTTCCCAATCGATTGAATCATCGAGAATACTTCATTGATACTTGTACAAGTTGCTGATGATATATTGAAAGTACCACTTCCATTGTAGTTCAATGCCTTAAGATTGGCGCTTGCTACATCGTCTACATAGATAAAATCTCTTGTTTGTAAACCATCCCCATAAATAATAGATTGCTCCTGTTTAATGAAATGATTTATGAAGATTGAAATCACTCCGCCTTCACCGCTTGCTGTTTGCCTTGGACCATAGACATTGCTGTAACGAAGAATGACATAGTCTATATCATATAATTCTTTTGCGAGTTTTAAATAATCCTCAGCTGTTTTTTTGGAGACGCCATAAGGTGATAAGGGGCGAGAAGGATGTGAGACTGAAATAGGCATGACTTTAGAATCGCCATATACAGCTGCTGAAGAAGCAAATATGATTTTTTTAACACGATATTTCTGAGAGAGTTTTATGATATTTGTTGACCCTATTATATTGATTAGCGCATCATTTGTTATATTTGAAATGGAGTTTTGTACACTAATTTGCGCAGCTTGGTGAACTACAAAGTCAGGTTGAAACGCCTCCATCGCTTTTTCTAATGATCTTTCATCTTCTACATTATCAAAGAAAGCTATACCTTTCGAATGGACATTATTTACGGACCCAGTGGATAAGTTATCATACACAGCCACTTCATAATTATTATGAATTAATTTTTCTACAATATGGGATCCGATAAATCCGAAGCCCCCCGTTACTAGCACTTTCTTCATTTTTTATTCTTCCCTTCAATATTTATCTAGCACCATTTCCAGTAAATACAATGGCCAATGTTCGACATAAAATCTTGATTTCCATAGCGAATGATCTGTGCTGGATATAGTATAAATCGAATGCTAATTTTTCTTCGGGAGTTAGATCATATCCACCATTCACTTGCGCCAATCCTGTTATTCCAGGCGTTACAAGTAAACGATGTTTAAAATTAGGCAATGACTTATCAAACTTTTTATAGAAATATTCTCTTTCAGGTCTAGGGCCAATGAGCGACATATCTCCTTTTAACACGTTAATAACTTGAGGGATTTCATCAATTCTAGTTTTTCTTATAAAGTTACCTATTTTTGTAACCCTAGGATCCTCTTTACTTGCCCATTGAGGACCATTTTTTTCGGCATCTAAAAACATGGAGCGTAACTTTATTAATTTGAAATCTTTTCCGTTTTTCCCCAAGCGCTGTTGATAAAAGAAGGGAGAACCAGTTGATTCGATTGGAATAAGAATGCAAAAAAGAACTAAAATGGGTGATAAAAGTAACAGCATGCAAAGCGAAAAAATAAAATCTATAAGTCGTTTAACAAGAAGGTAGGATGAAGTTGATAGAGGCGTTACTTGTAGTTCTACCTGTCTATCAATCTTTATTTTTGGGTCCAAAAGTTACTCCCCCTTTATGAAATAATGACTGTACCGATTATTTCATGTTTGCTATGTTCTAGTTGTTTTTTTACATTCGCAATTTTATCTAACTTATCACGGCCTTCCTGTATCATTAAAACAGTGCCATCACAATGTTTTGTGAGTATTTGTGCATCTGGTGTGTTTAAGAAATCGGATGTGTGAAACAGGATGATATCAAAATGCTCTTTCCACTCCTCAATTAGGATTGGGAAGGTCTCTAATGTTAACAATGTCACTGGCTCATAAAGATCCTCGCCTGTAGGTAAACAAGATAGATAATCCGTTATTTTTATTGGAGTATCCTTATTTTTCTCTCTTAAGAGTAAGTTGGTTAGGCCAAATGAATGATCAATATGAAACACATGATGTAAAGAAGGTTGACGCAGATTTGCATCCACTACCAGCACTCGTTTTCGTTGTTCTGAAAAAGCAAGGGCCAAATAAGCAGTAGCATGGGTTATATTTTGTGTTTGTGCAAGGGAAGTAATCATTAATATTGACGTTTCCTTTTGAAGGTTCGGTTCAATATGGTTACATATGCTATAAAATCGTTCTTTGATGGTGATATCATCTGGATTAAAGAAATATTTCCTCTTAAACTTAATAGCCATTATGTTCACCTCGTTTCATAGAAGGTAAGCTCTTATAAGTTGTTTTTTGCTTGTTGTTTCTTTTTTTGGTATGTAAGTTCACTCTTCCTAATAACGGGAGACCAAGGTGTTCGAGCTCCCGACTGGTGTAAGTTGAATTATCAAAGTGTTCTCGTAGAATTGCTAAACCAATTCCGGCAAAAAAGCTGATTATGATTGAAATGGCTATAATGAATTTGGGTTTTGGAAAAAGTAGTTCGGCTTCTTCCATTACCTCGGAAGCATTAAGAATATTAAGTCGGTTTACATTTGCATAGTCTTTAAATTTAGATATGGATTGCTTTGCGACAGATTGTGCAATTTTTTTAGCTAATTGTGGATCAGAGTCTTTCACTGAAATCGTAATAATCTGTGAATCATTTCTATTAGTAACGGAAACCTGTTTCAGCAAATCATAGCTTGAACGAGTTAGGTGTAGCTCTTCTTTTACGCCTATCATGATATATGGGCTTTTTATAATATCCATATATGAAAGAGCTAGCTGTCTGTTATCTTGTACCTTATTTACTGGATTTTCCTCTTTTTCTACACCTAAAGATCCAGCAAGAACTTGGGTGGAGTACTGGTAAATCGGTTTCATAAGGTACATGGATGAAATAATAATGAACCCGCTTGTACAAATTGTCGTAAGTATAATGATTAAGAGTCGCCTTTTTAAAATCTGTATAAACTCTTTTATCTTTACTTTTTCATTCATCTCGTTCACCACTTTTTCAATTTAATAGTAGAGTTTTGGCGTGATTTTCCGAATAGGAATTATCACCCTTGATTTAGAAAAAATCCTTATAACATTTATACTGGGGTGGAAAAATTATAAACTTAGCATCTGAACAGAATGCTTCTTCCTAAATTTTTACTATGTAGGGAATAGCCACATCATCATTAAGTTAAGAGTGCCAGGAGAGTATATGTGAGTATGTTTTTTGAAATGTCTATGACTACAAGAAAGATGTGCATAACAAATATATGAATGGAACGGATATTTAAATGAAGAAGTTGATCATTGTGTGATTGTTCTTATAAATCTAAATAATAAGTGTTTTTTCTGAAAATTTATGGTAATATTTTGATGTTAATTGTATTTTATTGAAAATAATAGAATTTTTAGGTATATTTAACTCTTCATAAATCTATTTATAAATCCACAAATGTATTACATAAATGTATGAATTAAAATGTTTGGTTTTTTATATGGAGCTTTATAATCTTATCTAGTTAAAAGGAGACTATAATGAATCATTCTATGGATATACAATATTTGTGTGATATTTTATATAAAACATTTCAAGTATCTATTCAATTTTTATCTGCAGATGAAAAAATCTTATATAAATCTACTTCTAATGATATTTGCAGTCCTTTTTATTCTTCTAGGGAAGAACAACTGAGTGAGCTTTTTCAAGAAAATGATCTCTATAATTTTCCGCTTATGAGGGGAAACAGTTATCTGGAAAATTTCGTTTTCATTCGCATAGTAGATTATGAATCTATAAAAGGAACCTTTTTTATTGGACCTTCTACATATCCCAAAGTATCAGAGAACATGGCCATTAGACTTATGGATGAATTTGGCGAAAATGCTAGAATCCAAGATGGAATTGAATACTATCATTCCGTACCTGTGATAAAAAAAATAACTTTAATTGATATAGGGATTTTATTGCATTACATGATTTTTAAAGAAAAGTTAGATGTAGGTGCTGTTTGGAGAGAAAATAAATTATTAGAGAAAACCGCCTATGAAATTGCGAATCCTGACTTATATATTTCAGCCCGCCGTCAAAATAATCCTGATCATTACGATATATTATTGGAACGGAATTTTTTCACATGCATTAAAGAAGGGGACAAAGAAAAATTAATAAAATATGCATATGCATTCCCGCAAGAAGATGCTGTAATTTCATCAAAAAGAAATCAGCTAAGAAATCAAAAAAATAATGGGATAATGGCCATTACTTTAGCTACTCGTTATGCAATAGAGGGGAATCTTCCGCCAGAAATTGCTTTTTCGCTTAGTTCTCTCTATATGGGAACCATTGAACAACTAGATAATATGTATTCCGTCAATAGATTAATTGAGGACGCTTTATGTGCTTTTGCTGATCGTGTTAAAGAATATAGCGTTCAAAGCTATTCGAATACAATTACTACATGTTTAAATCATATTAGCAAAAACATTTACCATGAAATAACTCTCAATAATCTCGCTACGCTGCTTGATATTAATCCTACTTATTTATCTAAATTGTTTAAAAAAGAAGTAGGAATTCCTTTAAGTGAATATATTCAAAGGGAACGAGTAGAAGAAGCAAAAAAACTATTAACATTAACTACATATCCATTATCAGATATTTGTGCTTGGCTTAACTTTTATGATCAAAGTTATTTCACAAGAGTTTTTAAAAAAATATGTAACATGACTCCTAAGCAATATCGTGAAAAGTATACCGTGATATAGGTTCGATATCTTAACAGTTAGGTGAGATATGTGTAATACTTGGTCACATATAAATGCATCGATTCAATTTATCCCAGTATTTATGAGTAATAATATTCTTACCTCAAAAAATTTCTCTGTTTACCTTTTTTAGCTTGGATGAAATGAATGTTCGAAATAAAAAAGAATCCTACGGGATTCTTTTTTTACTTTATTTTCCTATTAAAGAATAATCATTTCGTATTTTCATTTTTTACCAACGCGTGTTATATTTGGTAGCATAAAATATTTTGTGTAAATACATCTGTCTTATGAATAGGGGAAATATAGGAGATTTTTAAGTTTGCGACTAAACAAATTAAGAGAGGAGTACCTTCCTTGATGAATGAAGGTGTACTACAGATGAACTTATATAAGCAGCTAGGAAAAAGTATCACAATTTCTTTCGTGTGAGTAGGAAGACATAGCGAATAATCGATATAAAATATGGAGAAATGTAAGCTTTATCTGTTCCTTGTAATCGAAACGGAGCCTTCCAAACGCAATCATTCGCTCCATATCATCGTAGAAATGGATGGCTAGTATTCGTATGTATCAAAGGGAAATAAGTATATATAGAACGCATTTTAAAACTTTATTATTCTCCTACAACTGTAAGTAACATGATAATTTTGTAAACAAAAAGATTGAAGTCAACTTGTATTTTAATAAAAACCTTTTTAGTAGGTGTAATATGATGAAAAGATATGAGGAGTTTGACTCTCTAAGAGGATTAGCAGCACTTCTTGTAATGATCGGGCATCATATGATGCTATTGCCTGCGTACGAAAATTATCGATATGAGTTAAATAGTCCCTTCATAGTTTATTTATTCAAGGAAACTCCTTTACGTCTTTTTTTTAGTAGCGGCAACGAATCTGTTATTCTCTTTTTTGTATTGAGTGGTTTTGTTTTGTATTTATCTATTCATAATGAGAAATTTCATTATGATACATACATAATAAAACGGATTTGCCGAATTTATATACCATATGTAGTAGCAATCAGCATTGCTATTATTACTAAAATGCTTTTTATTCGTAATGATATGCCATATATTAGTGATTGGTTTAGTAAATCATGGACCACTACAGATACGCTAACTTTATTATTACAACATTTTGTTTTTATCGGTGAGTATAACACGGACGCATATAACAATGTTATATGGTCTCTTGTTCATGAAATGAGAATTTCGCTTGTATTTCCATTTCTGACTTTCTTTTTTATACGCAAAAGGCTCAGATATTCCTTATTGTGGTTTATTGTTTTAAGTTTTTCTTCGACTATAGGTTTGTATTTCTTTGATCCTAGTGGAAGCATAACTAGTGTTTTTTTAAGTTTTCACTACATCACTCTTTTTTTTCTGGGAGCTCTATTAGCCAAGTATCGTTCTTTGATTTTTCATTACGCCTTCAATATAAAAAAAGTGGTAAAAGTTGCATTGCTACTGATTGCGATTATTTGTTTTATGTATGAAGGAATGATTGGAGAAGTAGATTTTTTGAACAATTATATATTGAGGGACTACGTTGTCTCATTTGGGGTTTGTATAGTAATGATTATGAGTGTCGCTTCATGGACATTTAGTGCGTTATTAAGAAGAAAAGTATTTGTTTTTCTTGGAAAGATTTCTTATAGCCTTTATTTATATCATCTTATTTCTTTATTCTCAGTTATGCATTTATTTTATGATAAACTACCTACCATATTAATAGTGTTTCTTTCCTTTTCTCTTTCTTTTTTACTATCTTCATTGGGGTATCTATTTATTGAAAAACCTTGCATAAACCTTGGGCGGCATTTAACTAGGGAAGGTGAAGAAAAATATAGTCGTTCTTTATAAGATTCTTCAGTAAAATGTTTCTTATGTTTATCCCGCTATTTGTGGGCAGTAATACCACCTCAAAATTCAGCGAAAGTATTGCACAGTTCCAGTGGCTTCGCTTCTTCCTGTGAGGTAAAAAACACCTCTACGTCAGAAGCTCCATCCCCCTCACATTCTGGACGAGCCACTTTAAGAAGTTAGGTAGGGGGATGAACTGCCTGTAAAAGCTCGATTGGTCGTGCTAATAATCAGTGGGGGATGAAGAAAACTCCCACTGATTCAAGTTTTACTTTATTGCACGCCACTTTCTAAAATCGAGAATTTCTTTTTCTCACAATCTATTTCTGCCACCACGCCATAAGGTAAAATAAACTTAGGTTCGGTATGACCAAAGTTTAAGTTATAAAGAATCGGTAAATCTTCTAAACCATATTCTTGCATAACGGTTAGAATTTCATGTTTATATTCTTCATAGTATTTCTCGTCTTTCGGTTTGCCGAAAATGATGCCATTTGTGTTTTGTAAAATGCCCTGCGCTGCATAATTTCGTAACCAATATCTGATATAAGTTGGATCTGGTTTGTCTTCAGATGTTTCAAAGAACAGGATGCTGTTTTCCCAATACTGTTTCTCAGGCCAAAGCGATGTTCCTTTTGCGAACTCCAGTACTTCTATACAACCTCCGATTAAACGGCCTTGTACGATACCCGAGCCTTGAAGTAGTTCATATCCAGTATTTTGCTGCATGGTACGTCGTTTATTTTTGTTCGATTCAATCCATAGTAATCGTTCACTCGTCCATTCTGTAGCCGGCTCAATTTCACCAATCATTTCATTTGAAAAGAGCGTTCGATTCACCATTTCAATTGTATATGGATCCATCTCAACGTTTTCAGCAAAATCAGTCAAAATAGCTGGACCGTAAAAAGAAGAAATACCAGCTTTATGACAAAATAAATGTGGAATGGTCACATCAGAGTACCCCATAAAAACTTTTGGATTTTCACGTATGACATCAAAATCAATATAAGGAAGTAAGCGAATGCTATCTTGTCCGCCAATATTCGCAAAGATCCCTTTAATGCTTTTATCTTGAAATGCTGTCATGATATCTATCGCACGGGCCTCTGGATTCTCATAAATATAATCAGAGCCTTTCAAACTATTTGGCATAGGCACAACCACAAGACCAAACACTTCTTCTAATCTTTTTACCCCTTGTTCATAACGCCATCTTAGTTCGGGATCGCCTGCGCCTCCCCAAGAAGGACTAATTGTTGCAACGCGATCACCTGGTTGTAATCTTTCTGGTTTTCTTAACACCGTAACTCCCACCCTTATATCATTCGATTCACTATATGATTCGCATAGCTGGAAAATATAGCATATGACTTTTTTCTACATCATCAAGAAATTCCCTGCCATTCTGCTATAGAGGGGAATTCAATTGTTTGTCGTTTTTCCTATTTTTCACCTGGATTGTGGAACGGAAAAATATTATGTAATTCAAGTAACAGTCGCCCTGTCCGTTCTACATTCATTGGATTTCCGTTATGTGGTGAACATTCTTCTAGTCTCCAAGAGGGTAGCTCTTCTCCTTCATTTGGTAAATCATAATCTCCGCCGCCTGCATCTGATAGACGATATAAAATTTCATTCATAGCGGACCTAGCTATCCAGTACGCAAATAATCCAATCTTTTCAGGTGGGATTCCTGCTTGCACCATTTCTTTTATAATCAAGTTGTTTGTATCGGGTGTTGCTTGTTCATTCGCACGCTGAATCGAGTTTTGAACCCAGCTTTCATGATTATATAAATACATATCCAATATTTCTTGGAATGGCCTTAAAAAACGAAAGCTGGCAAGAACAGCTTCTTTACCTTCTATCTCATCTTTAGCCCAATGTTCAGGGTACTGTACACCGAATTCCTTTAATATTTCGGTTACATTTTCTTTCGTTGGTTCTTTTTTAAAGTCGTCTAAAAGGGGGATTAAATTATCCTTCATATAATCCATATGTTTTCTCCTTTGTCTGTATTTTCTGGTAATCCTGTATTCATTATAATATTTAAAATTAAGATTCGGTTAAAAGAGTAACAGTAATTCCTGTAAAAACTTTTGCAAATACTTGGCTGCCAAGGGAAGGAGTTATCCCGCTATTTTAGGACAGTAACATTCCCACCTCTAAATTCAGCGAAAGCGATGTCTAGCTCTAGCGGCTAGAATCTCCGGTCGTTTCGCCCCCTCGGACGAGGTAAAAAGCGCCCCTCGGACGAGGCAAAAAGCGCCTCTCTGCCCTTGGCTTCAACGTCCTGTGATTCTGAGCGAGCCGCTTCCGCTTTCTAAAGAAGTTAGGTGGGAGATGAACTGTCCGTAAAAACCCGATTGGTGAGGGCTAATAATCAGTGGGGAATGGAGAAAACCCCCACTGATTCAAGTTTCACTTTATTGTTAGCTTCGTGACAATAGGGTACTACTAAATAAGAAGAAACAGCTTGTTTACATACGAATGTTAGAGTGGGGATGCCGAAAACAACCTATGGAGGGACAACAATGACTAATTTTCGGAAAAAGATGATGGGGCCAACATTAGCGGGAACGATAGTGCTAGGTTTATTAGGTGCAGGAAGCATGATGAATGATAACGAGGTAAAAGCTGAGGTGAAAAAAGCAAGGCAGCAACCCAAAAACGTAATTATGATGGTTATGGATGGGACAAGCTCTTCAGCAACAACATTGGCCCGATGGTATAAAGGTGCACCTCTTGCGCTAGATCAAATTGTATCAGGAGGGGTTCGTACTTATTCGGCGGAATCAGCTATTACGGAATCAGCGCCGGCAGCAACAGCTTTAGCGACAGGAAATAAATCAAATTCGAGCTATGTGGGCGTATTACCTTCTGTTGTGAATTCACCTGGCTTAGAACCAATCAAAGAAGAAGACAGGTTTCGTCCAGTTGCCAACGTCTTAGAAGGCGCAGAACGTTCAGGCCGCGCAACAGGAATTATTGCTACATCAGAAATTCAGCATGCCACTCCGGCTGCTTTCTCTGCTCATCATGCGAACCGCAAAGATTTTGAAGTACTTGGTGAACAACAGGTTTATCAAAATATGGAAATTGTATTAGGCGGAGGAAAGGCAGCGCTGCAACCTGTGAGAAACAATGGAATCCGTAAAGACAACGAAGATTTAATAAAAGTGATCCAAGACAAAGGGTACGACTTTGTGGAAACGAAGGATGCCTTATTAAACTCTAAATCCGATAAAATTTGGGGCTCTTTCTCAAATACTGCACTTGCGTTTGATATGGATCGTGAAGCAACCAATCCCAAGCAGCCAACACTTTCCCAGATGACGGGGAAAGCAATTCAAACATTATCAAAAGATAAAGATGGATTCTTCTTATTTGTAGAAGGCAGTAAGCCCGATTGGGCAGCGCATGTCAATGACCCAATCGGGATGATTAGCGATATATTAGCATTTGATGCTGCGGTTGCAGAAGCGTTAAAGTTTGCAAAAAAAGATGGGAACACGATGGTCATTGCTGTAACGGACCATGGTAACAGTGGTATTTCCATCGGTAACAAAAATACCACAAAAGGATATGATACCACACCGGTATCTGCCTACATTGCTCCACTGAAAAAGGCAAAAATGACACTTGAAGGTGCTACAAATAAACTAAAAGATGATTTATCTAATGTAAAAGAGATAGCTGCACTTTATGGTTTAGGAGATTTAACTCATGATGAAAAAGCAAAGTTAAAAGCTGCACAAAAGAAAACGGATGTAGGTCCAATACTTACTAAGTTATTGGCCAACCGTGCGAACATTGGTTTTACAACGGGGGGGCATACGGGTGAAGATGTATTCTTATACTCTTACGGCCTTGGGAAGCCATATGGTTTCGTCCAAAATACAGATATTGCGAAGGTAATGGCCAAAGCAATGGGCTTTCACTTAGAAGAGTTAACAAACAAATTATTTTTAGATGCTGAATCAGCCTTTAAACAAATTGGTGCAACTGTAAAAATCGATAAAACAGATGTAGCAAACCCGGTGCTCGTAGTAAAACACAATAAAGGGGAAGCTCAATTGTTTGTTAATAAGAATATAATCCGTATCGATGGAAGAGCTTATGAGTTAGGAAGTATCGTTGTAGAGAGTAATGGGAAATTTTATATACCTGAAAAGGCAGTTCATCTATTTACAAAGCATTCTCGGTGAATGCTTTATAAATAGCATTAGCCGGGGGAGGAAACAACCTCACCCCGGCTTTTATTGTGGCTTTATTTCGGTAATGTGAATTTCACTTGTTTCCCTTTTGAAATATCTTTTGCGTCTTTATTTCTCATAGGTCCTAATTCGATCTCGAAGCTTTTGTCTTTCCAAATCTTTTCATACTGCTCCTGATCTAAGGTGAAAACCTGTAATAACTCGCCAGATGTTCCGGCTTTAATCAAATCATTATATTTATAATTCAGCAACATGCCTTCGCTTAGCGTATACTGCGCACCATCATTCACTCTTAGTGTAGAACTTAATGAAGACAACCCAATATCTTCAGGCTCTTTGTTATCGAGTTTAAATTTGACTGTCATTAAAACAATGCCATTTTTGAAATTTTTAAATCGAGGAGCTTCAACGGAATTTGGCGTAAATTTAGTGAATTGGTATCCCTCTAATGTAACATTGGTATTACCTAATTGTTCACTTTTATTAATGTTTGATTTCTCACTTAGCATCGTTTTCTCGCCCATGTTATCAACAGTTACTTTATCTTGATAAAAAGCTTTATCTGCTGCAGTCTTTTCACTACCTTGTTGATTTAAACTTAACGCAAATTTCCCCGGACTTCCGATTGGAGCATCAAATTTTCCTTTATTAGCCTGCGCTTCAGGAACCATTACTGATACCGTTGATAGCCCTAAAATTTTTGTTAAATCATCTTTACTAAATGGGTAAGCAACATAACCAGAAACGCTTTTCCCTGCTTCTACTAAATAATTATTCTTTGGAGACAATTTCTCAGTTAATTGTTCTTCTGTTGGAATTAAATCTTTATAGTTACTGTAATCCTTTGTAGCGCCTGTAAATGTTATGTTTAAAGTTGGCATATAATAAGCATCTTTATTTGAACCGTTCTTTACAGTATAGTGTGCAAGAATAACCCCACCATTTGTCTGCCTGTTAAAAGGAATATCAAAATTGGTATGAAAATCATTCAATTCAACTAATGTGTAGTTATCAAGTGATACGGAAACATCTTGTAATTTATGTAATTGCGGTTCCTTGTTTTCATAAAGAACTTTCGTTTTACCTTGTGTTTCTTTCTCCATATAGGAGATAAGCTTTGAATAATCACTTGCGTTAGCTGCCGTATCTTTCGTGTTTGTATCTTTAGATTCTTTCTCTTTTGATGTATCCGTTTTTTCTTCTTTCTTTTCTTTTTGTGTATCTTTTTTCTCTTCTTTATTTTCTTTTGTCACATTCTCTTTTTGTTCATTATTTGCTTTATCACTTTGACCACAGCCAGTTATCATAAGGGCTGCAACCATCATGACAGAAAATAAAGACATTAATTTTTTCGACATTTTTCTTCCCCCTGTTTTTTCCCTTTTAAACGTTTAATCTAGGCAATCAAATAATTGAATATAACCCTTCCTAATCGCCTCTACGTTTTATTATAGAAAAAAGATTTACCGTTTACCAGCTTTTTCTATTTCTCTGTAATGTTTAAAGAAGAATACCACTCTTGTGAATTTCATAAAGAAAGATGATGTATGAGGTCCAGTTGTAATTCCCAAATCTCAATAAAAGCGGAACTGAAATGAAAGGACATTATGTAGAAAGAGGAATTAGCAAATTTAGGCAGTTAATTTTGGGAATAAGTTTGATGCAAAAAGGCAATATACAAAAAGCTTCTCGTGTATTTTATATATCATCCTACTATTCTAGTTTCCTTTATAAACATTTGGTATAATTATGCTGATATTATTAAATTTTTATATATTAAGATTTGAACGTAAAAACTTATTGCTCATGAAAGAAGAGAGGTACAAAATGATGAGTACTAAAAAAACAGTAGCGATATCCACACTAGCTTTAGCGATGATAACAGGAGCTGATACCATTAATGCTCAAGTTCCTGATACCATCAAAATACATGATTCTATCACGCAACAAGCAGAAGAGAAGGTATCCGAATTAAAGCAAGCGAAACAACAAGCAGAAGAGAGAGTATCTGAATTAAAACAGACGCAGCAAAATGTGGAAGAGAAAGTATCTGAAGCGAAACAACAAGCAGAAGAGAGAGTATCTGAGTTAAAACAGGCGAAGCAAGATGCAGAAGAGAAGGTATCTGAATTAAAACAGTCGAGGCAACATGTAGAAGAGAAAGTATCTGAAGCGAAGCAACAAGCAGAAGAGAGAGTATCTGAATTAAAACAGACGAAGCAAGATGCAGAAGAGAAGGTATCTGAATTAAAACAGTCGGGGCAACATGTGGAAGAGAAAGTATCTGAATTAAAGCAGGTCAAGCAAAACGCAGAAGAGAAATTAACTGAATTAAAACAGTCGGGGCAACATGCAGAAGAGAAGTTATCTGAATTAAAGCAGATCAAGCAAAATGCAGAAGAGAAATTAACTGAATTAAAACAGTCGGGGCAAAATGCAGAAGAGAAATTATCTGAGTTAAAACAGATCAAGCAAAATATAGAAAATAAATTAACTGAATTAGCACATGCGAAGCAAACGATAGAAGAAAAAATATCTGAGTTAAAACAGATGAAGCAAACGATAGAAAATAAATTGATTGAATTAACAGGTACGAAGCAAAATGTAGAAAAGAAAGTAACTGAATTGAGACAGACGCAGCAAAATATAGAAAATAAATTAATTGAATTAACAGGTACGAAGCAAAATGTAGAAAAGAAAGTAACTGAATTGAAACAGACGAAGCAAAATGTAGAAAAGAAAGTATCTGAATTAGAACAGACTAACAAGGCTCTTCAAATGAAAAACGATAACAGGGAACTTCCTAACGCTGGAGGTACAGAATTCAATACAATGCCTCTAGGGGTGTTATCAATCTTAGGTGGAATGATATTAATCGTACGAAATAGAATGAAAAAGGCATTTGATTGATTATTAAGAAACACCCGAAGAACTCATATTCCTATTTAAACACACACCGATCCTACCAAGATTTGATGGGGAAATTTATTATAATAAAACGGGAAAAGGAATCCGTACAAGTTCAAACCGTTTTATGATAATAGCTAATAATGCTTAATCCTTGTTACATGAACAGGGGATTCAGGAAAAGCCGTTCTCCATCATTTATAGGAGAACGGCTTTTTTTGCGTGGTACTTGTGATTAGGATTTCACTAAACGAATTTATACATAAGAATATCATCTACATATTCATTATCATTCATTTTAAATTCTTTCATTTTACGGCCTTCCTCAATGAACCCCATCTTTTTGTACAAAGATATTGCGCTATGATTTGTTGAGAAAACTCCTAAACTTACTTTCTCGATGAAAGGATTTTTCTCTGCCCAGTCTAATAAAGCTTGGAGTAGCATTTTTCCAATTCCTATTCCTCTGTAATTTTTACTAATCATTATTCCAAAGGAACCTGTATGAGACAATCGCTTTTTATTCTCGTTCATAAATACAATCCAACCAACAACTTCACCAGCTTTTTCAGCTACAATTAATGTTTTTCTTTCATTCTCCAATACGCTTTGCACCCATTCTCTTTGCTCGGATGATGTTTTTTTAAACTCTTCTGGTAATGAAATAAGAAAGTGACCTTCGGAAACAATTGATTTCTGTATGTCTAAAGTTGCTTCTGCATCTTCTATTTTTCCAGTACGAATCATGTAACTAGCAGTATCTTTTGAAATTAGCAAGGATATTCCTCCCTTATAAAATATTTTGATAATATTCTATCTTCCCTTCATAATCTCCTACCTAAACGAAAAAGCTTCATTCTTTTTAGAAGGAAGTTTTCAGTTATTGTCGTATCTATTAAGTTGTCGCTAGGGTATCAGAAACTTTGGCGATGGAAAAGGTTAGACATTTATTTGTATAGAGGAGTGGAAAGTCTATGATTCATAAAGTCGGTCAAATTATGTTGTATGTAAATAACCAAGATGAGGCAGTGAGTTTTTGGACAGAAAAAGTAGGATTTCGTGTAGTTTCTGAAGAAGATAACGGTCAAGGAATGCGATGGATTGAAATTGCTCCGGCAAAGGGTGCAGAAACAAGTATCATTTTGCACAATAAGGAATTCGTTGCGAAAATGTCACCGGGATTAAATCTTGGTACACCTTCTTTAATGTTTTTCACGGAAAATCTTGATGCATTCCGTGGCGACCTAGTAAATAAAAATATCACAGTCGGAGAAATTGTAAATATGCCTTCCGGTAGAGTGTTTAACTTTGCGGATCATGAAGAGAATTACTTTGCTGTGATGGAGAAAAAATAAGTTATCAGGAACAGAGGTTAAAAAGGAATTCGAATGTTTCATAGAAGATAATTTGAATGAAATATTAATTTTCTCAATACAAATTATGTTGAAGTGTAGTAGAATGTAATTGGATGAGAATCCAAATGCAATTATATTATTAAAATTAAAGTGGTTATCAAGTCGGGGAAAAAGCACTCATAAGAGTGCTTTTTCTCTTTATATCATATGAAAATAAGCATCTTGAAATGAATACTTTAAAGCTAAGTATTCTCCGTACTTAGCTAATCCGACGAGTCCCCACCATCGAATGAATCATTATGGCTTGCTGAATCTGAGCCATGGCTGTCATTTCCTAAATCATGATCGATATTTGAATCTTCATGGGCACTTTTCATAGCTGCAACAACAAAAGATGTTGTCATTACCGCATTCATCCACTCTGCTTCAGCATCTTTGGTAGTGATTTCTGAATCTTTATATTGCCCTGTGTCTTTTGCCGGAGAATGTACTTTTCGTTCTTTTTCAATAGAACGACGATGATTCGTTTTCTTCCCAGAAAGCTTTATGAATACTGATAAAATTAAACATATGATGGATATGATGATGATAAACAAAATGGAGTATAAAGCTAAATTCACTATATCTGTCATATTTATACCTTCTTTCCTATCTTAAGTGATCATTCATGTTCTAAACAAAATATCATCTTAAATATTTCGATATCTATGTCATCACCGCTTATTTACTATGTAAAGTTAAACAATAACAAAAAATTCGTCACGATGAAACACCAAATATATAAACAAACAGGAATGAAATCGATTTTGAACATAATACAAAAAGCCTCAGATGTATTTATAAGTCCACATTTGAGGCTAATCCTATCTACTAATGAAGTCGATGTCTTTAGACAAATCGTTCATTTTGTCCGTTTACTATAAAACGCTTTCATCTTACTATAGTTAGTGAGAATATGCTTTTAAATATATCATAATTCAGAAGGGCATGTGTCATGTCAGCTAGGTGGAAGTGTGGATACGAATAGGCATATAAAGAATGTAACAAAACGTGTAGAGGAGAAATAAGAAATGAAAAAAATTATAAATCAACCTGAAACTCTCGTTATGGAGATGTGCAATGGAATGGTTATAGCTCATCCAGAACTGGAGTTGCTAAAGAAGTACAAGGTAATTAAGAAGAAAGAAATGAACGAAAATAAGGTCACTTTAATTAGTGGTGGCGGTAGTGGACACGAACCAGCGCATGCGGGGTTAGTCGGAAAAGGAATGCTAGATGCGGCAGTATGCGGAGATGTGTTTGCGTCTCCTTCACAAATTCAAGTATATCAAGCGATTAAAGCAACAGCTAGCAAAAAAGGTACGCTTCTTATTATTAAGAATTACAGTGGAGATATCATGAATTTTAAAAATGGTGCTCACTTAGCTACTGAAGACGGCATTCAAGTTGAATATGTCCGTGTAGATGATGATATCGCAGTAGAAGATAGTCTGTATACAGTAGGGCGCCGCGGCGTTGCGGGGGTTTTGTTAGTACACAAAATAGCTGGTGCCGCAGCGGAAGAAGGTATGGATTTAATGCAGGTGAAAGCTGTAGCAGAAAAAGCAGCGGCGAATGTTCGTACAATTGGTCTCGCATTAACTTCTTGTACGGTTCCTGCCAGTGGATCGCCTACTTTTAAACTGGGTGAAGATGAGATGGAATATGGTGTTGGTATTCATGGAGAGCCAGGTAGAAAACGTGAAAAAATTGCGACTGCAGACGAACTAGCTTTACGCATGACAAATGACCTTGTGAAGGATTTAGGGCTAGAAGACAATGCTGAAATTGCTGTTTTAGTAAATGGTTTCGGCGGTACACCGCTTCAAGAACTGTATCTATTTAACAATGCCGTTACGAGAGAGTTAAGTAAAAGAAATATAAGAATTAATAGAACGTTTGTCGGCAATTACATGACAAGTATTGATATGGCTGGGGTTTCTCTAACTGTAATGAAACTAGATGATGAGCTGAAAACATTACTATCGAAAGAATGTAATACACCTGCGTTTAAGGTAGATGGGCCAATTGAGAGTGTGGAATACATTGATATTAACAGCGATGTAGAAGAGAAGCCAGTTTTCTTTGAGATGGAAACAGCGGAAGAACACGCTATTATCAAGGATGAGGTACTTACATTAAATAATATGATTTATCTTGTAGATAAAATGAGCGAGGTTATTATTAAGAACGAAGTACCATTCTGCGAATTAGATACGCATGCAGGCGATGGTGACTTTGGAATGAGTGTCGCGAAAGGATTTAAACAATTAAAGCGTGAATGGAGCTCGATTTTAGATCAAGAATATTTAAATATTGGGACTTTCCTTGATGCGTGCTCTATGGTGATTATGGAACATTGCGGAGGAGCTTCTGGTCCCATTTGGGGCGGGGCTTTCCGTGCTGCAGGTAAGGCGATTGAAGGAAAAGTGGAATTAACAGTTGCAGAGTTTGCCGAAATGCTGGAGGCTGCACTTAAAGGGATACAGTCTATTGGTGAGCGATCTTTCGGAAGAGGAGCAGAGGTAGGAGATAAAACGCTTGTGGATGCGCTTGTACCTTGTGTAAACGCTTGGTCAGAAAGTGCTGCAGCTGGTACAGACTTTAAGACTGCTTTTGAAAAAGGAGCAGAGGCTGCTGTTAAAGGAGCAGAATATACAAAAGAAATCGTTGCTCGAATGGGCCGCGCTGGTACGGTTGGTGAAAGAAGCTTAGGTTATCCAGATGCAGGTGCTTATGCACTAGGGGTTATCTTTACAGAGCTTTCTCGTAGTTTAAAATAATGGTAGTTTGGTGTTTCTGGATACTGGAAATTCCGCGGTGTGTAGATGAATAGAGGGAAAATGAGAAAGAAGCAACGTTCAATACACGTTGCTTCTTTTTCACTTTTTTTGCATGCAAGAGCAAAAGGTGTTTCGCCGTGGTATTTAATTTTCAAATTCGCTCCAGGTGCGGGAGTACAAAATTGGATGTCTAATTGGGAAAATAATGATCCTATAAATCAAGTATGAAAAGCTCTTGGTAAACAAGCTTCATATAAACAATTTGGCAATAGAATAGGCATAAACTTTCATAATTTAGAAATAATATCAGGGTCCGTAGTAATTACTAAATGAAAGAGGAGAGATCAATATGCCTACTAATAAATCAAATAATCCAAAAGAAAGCTTAGCACTTCAAAAAAATAAAAATATGGATGGATTGATTAATGCGGAAGATGCAAGTGAAGAGATTCAAGCTGCAATAGAGCCAAAGGTAAGTATGCAAGAAGGAGATAGAGTTTCAATATATTGGGGTGATGAATGGAATATAGAAGAAGGAGAAAAGAGAAAAAAATAATATAACATGTTTTTTAAATAAGGAATATCAAGGGTGAAAAAAGCTAATTTCAAACAACAAGAAAAGGTTTATTCAGTGGCTTTTCTTGTTGTTATTCTAAAGATCTCGCTTTTTATCCCGCATGAACGGCCTGTAAAAGCACGATTGGTGAGGGCTAATAATCAGTGGGGATGAAGAAGACCCCTACTGATTAAAGTTTCACTTTATATATTGTATTTAAATAAAATGTCGAATTTGTAAGAAATTTGAGATTTTTTGTTGATTTATATTATTTTTCATGTTAAACTCATAACAACAAAGAAAGAGTAAACAAAAACCCTTAGCGAATAAATTTTCTGAATTTTTAGTCTTATCGGTCGGTTTACTCCATTTGATTTACATGTTTGAGTATTGTTTTTCCACTCTTTCTTTGTTATACCCTATAAAAGAAAGCAACTTGTTTTTATCCAAGTTGTTTTCTTTACAAAAGTTACTATAGTTTACAGGGGGGGATTTTCAACAGCTAATAGATTGGACATTTCATGTAGAGTTTACATTACAATGGCGTGGAGCCAGAAAGGGGCGAAAACCAAGAAATTTGAATGTCAGTTTTTTAATTTTAGAAAAGGAAGAATAGAAATATAGTGGACATACAATTAAAATAAGGGAATGCAGTATAGATCAGTCTATAGGCATTCCCTTTCTAATATCCTGCAATATAAAAGTTCTCCCAAATTTCCACTTATGTTTTCAGGTGAAACGAATCCCAAATGATATTTGTAATGACTCCCTTTTTCCGCATGTGTATTCGCTCCTAATCTGTTGACGTTTTATAGTTTTTCTTGATGATATCTCGCATGTCTCTGACAAAGAATAGAAGGAACATTATACCTATGATGCCACTAATCCAAAAATATGTATTTCCGGCTGTGAATTTATTATAGAAGGTATAGGCATTCCAAATAATAAGGATTACTGAACATATAGTAGAGATTACTAATGAACCTAAACTTCTCATAATTGTCACCTCGATTCAAAATGTTATAATTTTTATATAATTATACATTTAAATAAAGGAATTTATAAGGAGATCAGGTTACATTAGTTAGGATAATTGTTAGAAAAATATGCTTAACGTTGTAAAAGCGCAGAATCCTGACGCTCCCATGCCCATCAACTTAAGAATTTAGAATTACCCCAAACGAAAAAATATGTATCGTAACATATATGTTTTTTACCCGTATTTATGAATAACTTTAGATACTTACATGATAAGCATCCAAATAGGATGCTTTTATTATGAGCTAAACATGCACTTACAACTGAGTTTATTTTAATGCGTAAAGACGGTACTACAGCTGGTTTATGGAAACTAGGAAGATTCTTTGTCTTCGCCCATCCTCTTTAGAGTTGTCGCTTTGGTGAGGTGGAGAAATTATGCAATATGGAGAAATGTTGAAAGAATTAGCGGTAGGGGGAATATATATTGAAAAACAAATTTCTAATTTGTTATGCAATAATAGAAAAGAATTAACTATTTTATGCGATTCTGTAACGAAATTCGGTGAATCTGAAACAGAAAGATTTCAAGTGATAGGTAAATATGAAATGTATGTTCATAAAAATCAAGGTTACTCTTATCATGCACCATCAAAAAAGACAATGGTTTATGTTATAGAAAGGATTTAAAAGCATCCCAAACGGGTGTTTTTTTCTTTGTTATATAGAAATTATACATTAAACTAGTAAAACATTGAATGAGACGGGCATATATTAAAATTATGACACAACGCATTCATTTTTTATAATCGTATTGGGCGAGCACATTGTAGTGCTCTTTTTTATTGAACCAAATGGACATTTGAAGAGATAGTACTTACACTTCCTTCTCTTAAAATATCCTTAAATGTATCTAGATTTAAGGGTATAAAAAAATAAAATGGTATAATTTTCTAAAACAGACTAAATAAAGTTAATTTTAGAAAAGGGGTAGAGGAAAAATGTTTCAGAAATTTAAATTTTATATAATCAGCATTGTGGTCAGCTCGATATTAGGGGGAATTATCTTAGGTGCTAATTTCTTGTTCCAAAACATATACGGATTAATTGCAGGTAAAGGATTTTATTTTAATATGTGGCCTTCTGTTATTATATTTTGCATAGTGTTTATTTCTAGTTTTGCATATATGTTGAGGCAGGGACCAGATATACTTATTAATGATTAATTCTATAGTTACTTCGTTAGGCGCTACCGAGATCGGTTTAGCGTCTTATTTGTTGTTAAGGGGTGATAAAAAGGTAACAAAACAAACGAACACAATGAACGAAAATAGAGATAGTTAACAAATGTCTGTTTTTATAGTTTATAGGTGGGCATAAATATACTTTCAGTTTGTATGTATAAATTATTGTTGAATATAGATATATGTTTCTCTTTAAGAATGCTCATTCTTCTCGATTTATCTATGCATATATTTTTTATAATTTATTATCATATCGATGTTGATTTTATGTGAAATGAAAGATTGGGATTTTTTAGGGATAAAAAATACAATTAATTGTTTTGTTTGATAAATTCACATAATTCTCAAAATTTAAATCTTTGATTGTTAATATTTGTTATATAATGAAATTGTCAAATCAGTCATTAAATAGTGTCCTTTATGTTTCTGTTGAAACAGTTTGATTGTCCCGTGTATTAACCTTTTAAGTTACAACGCACATGCGTATATATGATTTTCGGTCTATCCATGAATGTATATAAATAGCTAAAAGAATGATAAAGGATTAAAATTATTTTACTTTTGTTTATTGATTCTTGTACAAGAATCAATAAACAAAATATCATAACATAAAAAAAGAATTGCAAGCCATGTATTCTCTGAATATAATGAATATAAATGTGACTGAATCTTTCGAAAACAAAGACGGGTTTTTTGTGAAGGTAAATTGTATAGAAAAAGCATTCATTTAATAGATAGATTGTTAAATTTATTTATATTTAAATACATATATTTAAATTCCGAAAATTGATTTTTCGAATTAGTTTTTAATAGTATAGAATAATATTTACGCCCGTACATTTAGTTAAGTAAGTAGTACTTTTAACAAATATTGTAAATCTAATTAAACGATAAAGATTATAAGAAAATATTAAATTATAACACAAGCATTATTTATACCTATAAATATCTGAAAAATCAAACTAATATTCTTTTACAGCAAATACAATCAGCATGTAAGGTTTTTCCTAAAAATTTGATGAATGGTGGGAATGAAATGAAACGCAGGATATTAACAAAATGGTTTGGAATTATAAGTTTAATCATTATACTGCTAGGGGTTTCTATTCCGCAAGCAGCAGCCGAGGTAATACATCAAGAAAAGTTTCAAATGAACTGGAATTATATTAAATTCAAAGGTAATAAAGTAAAGATAAAGGCAGACTTACTAAGAACGTCATCAAAAGATGTTGCATATTGTTTATCACCTGATCTGGATTCACCTAATGGAGATGTCCTTCCTGAAATTGGAAAAGAAAGTGATTTAGTATATCGTGTCTTACTTTATGGATACCCTCAAAAAACGCCGGCTGAATTAGGGGTTTCTACAAAAGAGGAAGCCTACTATGCAACTCAACTAGCTATCTGGATTGTATCTAAAAAAATTGAATTTGCCGATTCAAAGCCAGAAAACCAACAGGTATATAACCTTGTAAAACATTTGGTAGAAAAGGCTTCTAAAGGTACTGAAGTTCAGGAAATATATTTGAACGTAATACCTACTGGAAAACAAACTGTAGAGCAAAATGGGGAATTTTTTGAAACAAATTTATATACAGTTCAATCAAATTCATTATCTGGAGTATACTCAGTTCAAGTGGAGGGCGCACCAGAAGGAGTTAAAATTATAAATGAACAAGGTGAAAAAAAGAATGAATTCTCTATAGAGGAAAAATTTAAAGTGATGATTCCCAAAAACGCAACAAGTGGAAATTTCAAGATAAGGGTAAATGCAAAATTGCAGAGCTTACAAGCAGTTACCTTTGATGGCCAAAAAAGGGTTCAGAATACAACAGCTTTATTACCAAGAATGAGTGAAAAAAGCAGTACAGATATAGTAGTAAGATGGGAATTTTTAGGGTCGTTAAAAATTATGAAGGTAGGAGAAAATAGAGAAGCTTTAAAAGGGGCAGTGTTTGAGGTTGTAAGTGAACATGGGGATTTTAGACAAGAAATCACTACAACTGAAAATGGGATTGCTACATTAAATAAACTTCCTACTGGTACATATGTTGTAAAAGAAATTCAGGCTCCAGAGGGTTATGTACTTGATCCTACAATAAAAAAAATGGAAGTAAAAACTGGCGAGATAGCAGAAATAGAAATAAAGAATCAAAAAATAACAAGTGGTCTGGAAATTAAAGAAGTGCATGCTACATATGGAAGTACTAAACAATCTTATGATATACAAAGTAAAGAGCACACAATGGAAAATGATATTGCAAGTAAGGAAAAGCATCACCTGCCATCAACAGGAACGAAGTTTCCAACTGTCCCGTTTGTAGGACTAGGATTTGTTATTTTAGGAATCTATATATTGAAAATAGGGAAAAATCATAGTTAAAAACTATAAACAATAAGGATTTTGTTACCAATGCTTAAAGTTAAATATGTTAAGAAATGTTTTGTGAAAAAATGTAGATTATAACAATCCTCAAAAATGAAAACGCTTGCAATAAATGCAATTATGAAAAAACTATATGATATACCTAAAGGCATACAAGAAATAGTCTAAAATCTTACTTAAATAATAAGAAGAAAAAGGGTTCTAGTACAAATATATGAAGAAGATTACAGATAGGGGTAGCGCCCCATCGCTATCAAGTTAACAAAATAAAATACCCATAAAATGAAAAAATACGCTATTCTTTCTGTAGAATTATAGGAAAGGATGGCGTTTTTGTATGTCTATTTCTGGATTGAATAAATAATGTTACGCAGATTATTGCTATAAATAATAGTATTAAAATATTTCTTTTTTTTGATTTATACATTTTTTTCTCTTAAAAAGTTTTATAATTAATAATAATAAGTTATTTTTTAAAAGGAGAAAATTATGGAAAGTCTATCAAGCCAATTTATGATGATGGGACCAAAATATTAGAAATAGAAATGAATCATCAAATTTTTAGTGAAAAGGAAGAATATATAATATGGTTTTAGGAGTTTCGTATTTTGATATTTTTTGCATTGTAATTATTGTCTCATTTTTTTTCACTTTTTGGAGATTGAATGTCTGGTATAACAAGAAATATAATGTTCCTAAGGTTTTTCAATGGTTTCCGAGAAGATGGGGAAAAAGAAAAGTTTCAGAGCATTTATCGCAACTAAATAAAAAGTTAGAAGCTGAAGGAAAAGGTATTTGGGTTACAATCTATGCGATAGATTTATATATTGTAACGATTCCTTGTACAGTAAAAAAATATAAATCTTAATACATATATGTTTCTAAAAAAGACAAGGGAATCACTCTTGTCTTTTTTCGTTAGGTTGTGTTAAATTTTAATGTTGCTTTTTTAATATATTTTAGGGGAATCTCGTAAATGTGAGTCATATTTCTAAAACCCAGCCGTACTTATGCAAAAAGCTGCTTCGTATGTAACAAGCAGCTTTTGTATTTCATCCCGCTTTTTCTGTAACTGATTTCATATATTTGACGTTCTATGTTGTAAGTGCTTACACAATTACTTACATCCTATACAATAAAGCCATCAAATAGAAAGAGGTGGCAAAAATGAGGGCAAAAAAAGTATACGATTTTTTAACACATTGTATTACAGATATACGAAACGTCGTTAGACGATTATTGAATAGAATTGAAATAAAAAGAGAGGAGGGGATGGCATGAAACGATCACCTGTTAATCCATGGCTTGTTGTCCTCGGCACAGTCATTGTACAAATGGGACTTGGAACTATATATACATGGAGCTTATTCAATCAGCCTTTAGTGAGTAAATACGGATGGGGTCTTAATGCTGTTGCTATAACCTTCTCAATCACTAGCCTTTCTTTAGCATTCTCAACTTTGTTTGCGAGTAAATTGCAAGAGAAATGGGGACTTCGTAAACTCATTATGATAGCCGGATTAGCATTAGGAATTGGATTAATGCTTAGTTCACAAGCTTCCTCATTAGTAATGCTTTACGTACTAGCAGGAGTTGTTGTAGGTTACGCAGATGGTACAGCATATATCACTTCACTATCTAATTTAATTAAGTGGTTCCCAGAGCGTAAAGGTTTAATCGCAGGTATTTCTGTATCTGCATATGGTACAGGTAGTTTGATTTTTAAATACATTAACGCAATGCTGATTGACTCAGTTGGCGTATCACAAGCATTTATTTACTGGGGCTTAATTGTTACAGCTATGATAGTGATTGGTGCTTGTTTAATCCATCAAGCTGCTGAACAAGGTGCAGTACATGAAACAAATAGCAAGGACTATACAACAAAAGAAATGTTAGGCACAAAAGAAGTATATCTGTTATTTATTATGTTATTTACATCATGTATGAGTGGCTTATACTTAATTGGCATGGTAAAAGATATCGGTGTTCAACTTGTAGGGCTTAGCGCAACAACAGCAGCTAACGCAGTCGCTATGGTTGCAATCTTTAATACAGTTGGTCGAATCATTCTGGGACCGTTATCAGATAAAATTGGCCGTTTAAAAATTGTTACCGGTACGTTTGTCGTTATGGCGATGTCAGTCTTTGTACTCAGCTTTGTTGATTTAAATTATGGTATATATTTCGTCTGTGTAGCAAGTGTAGCGTTTTGCTTCGGTGGAAATATCACGATTTTCCCAGCCATTGTTGGCGATTTCTTCGGTATGAAACACCATAGTAAAAACTACGGAATCGTGTACCAAGGCTTTGGTTTTGGAGCACTTGCAGGTTCATTTATCGGTGCAATTTTAGGTGGATTTAAACCAACTTTCATGGTGATTGGCGTATTATGTGTCGTGTCATTTATTATCGCAGTTTTAATCCAAGCACCTAATCAGAAAAAAGAAAAACAAGAAGAGTATCGCAGTGTAGCGTAAGCACTTCAAATTTTTATTACATTCTAAAAGTAAACGTAAAGTAACTCCGAAATCTACAATAAAAGTTGATTTTGGAGTTATTTTTTGTTCCCTTCACTTTTTTTCAGCCAGTAATATGGCCGATGAACTGATAGATTCTGTTTTTGACACCAGGCAACGTTTGAGAATCCACTGTTTTTATAGTCTTGAATATAAGTTTCTTATTTTTTAATAGGGTGTCTTTTCATAAAAAAACCTTCACATGTAGTATGGGAGATTATTTAATGGGTTATTTACAAATAGTAGGTGGGGAATATTTGACGCTTAGGAAAAAAGAAAAGTAGTCTTTTGGAATAAAAGGAGTACTGCCACATCGCTATCAAGCTAGTATTTTGAAGTGACTCCAAAATGAGAAAATTGACATCCCCAGGTAAAAATGTACACAATTTTTGTTTTGAGGTGTTATAAATTTATTAAGTTGATGGATGTGTGGTGAGACCCTATACTTAATACATTTGAACTTTATAACTATTGAAGCTACAGATTAATAGTAGATCCAAAAAAGTAACCTTACATTTTTGTAGGGTTACTTTTTTGTTTCATATCCCCCGTTACATCGTATTGCTTCGTTGTAATAGGGATTAGGTATTTATTTTTAAACTTCATTTACTTATGATACGGTTCATCGTATCCTTTTCATCGATTTAGTGCATTTCAACAATTGTACCATCTTCAAATACCTTGAATACCCCAGTAAATCCTGATCCAGCTGCGCCTTCTATTTTATATGTCGTACGCACTCTAATTTTATAATATTTCTTTCCATTTTCTACTTGAGTATCCTCAAGAGTGTAAGTGTATTCTTCATTATATTCTTTTTTGATATATCCTATAGCTTTCTCAAAAGTAAATTCATCGTGATTCTTTCCTGTCTCCACCTTTTGGTTCTTCTCTGTCTCCACCTTTTGGTTCTTCTCTGTCTCTACCTTTTGGTTCTTCTCTGTTTCTACCCTTTGGTTCTTTCCTGTCTCCACCTTTTGATTCTTCTCTGTTTCTACCTTTTGGTTCTTTCCTGCCTCTACCTTTTGACTCGTTACTGCATCTGTTTTTTGTTCCTTCACTGCTGCTACTGTTTTACTCTTTGTATTTTTTTCTTCTTCACCAATTTTAGTGATTAATCCTGAGGCTTTTTTATTATATTCTGCAAGATTCTTGTTATCTTTTGTTTCTAAAACTAGCTTATTTAAAATCTCTTTCGCTTCTGAATAATTTTTCTTACTTATTAACTCTTCACTTTTCACCAGTTGCTCACTATACTTCTTTTTTTGTTCTAAGATGGCTAGTAATGCTGTTCGTTCTTCCTTTGCTTGTTTTATAAGCGTATTACTTCCATTCTTCATGTTCTCTACTTTTTCAAATGACTTAATTGATTCTTCTACCTTTGTTTCTTCTTTTAGCTTCACTGCTTCAATCATTGCTTTCGTTTGTTCTACAAACACTTTTGCATCTGAATCATCTTTTTTCTCATCTAGTGCTCGTTCAAATGATGATAAGGCATTTTTATATTCTTTATTCGTTAGCGCGGTCTTCCCCTCATCCATGGCTTTTTCAAAATCTCCATTACTACATCCAGCTAGCATTAAAAACGCAAGTCCAATTAGTGTTAATAACTTTCTCATTTTCCCTCTCCCCCTATATATTCCTAAAACAATAACTTCATATGTATAAAAGTTTGTGTAGTAATTAGACCGAAAGTAGAATATGTACTACATTGTGTGTGGGAAAGGAAGTACATTTCATTCACTAACATTACTTAAAAACTCCTAAATAGTTGGTAGCCTTCTTCTTTCAAGACAGAAAGGATTTTTAATAATGGGCATAAAGCTCTAACTCAGACTCTTTACTACACACACACTTATACACATAGAAAAATTATTTTTAGCTTATAGTTTGCTATTTCTTTAGTTTTAAATAATCTCAGTTGATTGGATACGAACCATAAACCGTAACATACCGAAAACAAAAGAAAACAAGAAGTAACAAAAGTTACATTCGGTAATCATTTTGTAACATAAATGTAACACAAAGAATTTAAACATACAATAGTTTTTTTACATTATTTTCCCATATATACATTTTAAGGAACCAATAAGATTCCAGCCCTTAGTATTCTTAAGTGGGGTCTCGCCACATCGCTATCAACAAGCTAAGGAAATACAACTACCCCAGAACGAGATTTTGTTCTAACTTGTAATAAAAAAACGCCACCCCTTCCATTCTCTTTTTTTACCATATTATTATCTGAATTGTACTAAAAAAGCGTTGTTTTAGGATACAATAGAGTCAACAGATGCGATATTAGAATAGATTGAACCATTGATATATCAGTATTAATAGAGGGGGGAATTATATGATTCGTGAAGCTGAACCAAAAGACAGTCATGAAATTGAAAATCTATATAAAAAATTAGCACCGCATAGTAAAAACATTAGGGTTTTACCAGAAAGAATTGAGCAGATAAAGAATGATTCTAATAATTTCTTATTTGTGTATGAAGAAGATTGTAAAGTTAAAGGAAGTATATTTACGACTTTTTGTCTTGATCCTGGATATCAATTTAGACCATATACAGTTCTAGAGTATGTAATTGTAAATGAAGATTTTCGAGGTAATGGGATAGGTGAAAAGTTGCTAAAACATGTAGAACAGCTATCAATTGCAAGGGGATCCACAAGAATTATTTTATTAAGTAGTACAAATAGAATAGAAGCACATAAATTCTTTTCTAAAAATGGCTATGATGGCACTATAAGTAAGGGATTCAAAAAGTATATACCAATTAATTAAATTTTCGTTATGGGGATAATTCAAAGCCTTAGATTAATAGTAATTGTGTGTGTTTTAAATTGAATTTTTTGAAATATAATCGGAGGGGAAAAGACATGATAAATTCAGCTGAATTACTATGGAAACGTATAATTAGTAGAGGTTCAAGCCTTGAAGTGAACTTTCAAAAAACATTAAACCTCCAACCGGGTGCAAGTGAAGAAGATTTTCAGTTAATTGAATCTACACTGGGTATTACACTTCCTAAAGAAATGAAAAGTTTTTACGAGATATATAACGGACAAATTTGGGAACTTGGGGTTGAATCTTTTGTAAGAAATTTGGTCCTTTCCCCAACTTCTCAAATTATAGACAACTGGACATTTCTACAGGATGAATTCGATTCAGATGATTTAGAGGCGCATATTGAAAATGAATTTAAACCTGTTCTTTGGAATTCTAAGTGGATTCCAATTGCAGAAAATGGTGCTGGGGATTATCTTTGCATTGATACAGATCCATCAGAATCTGGAGTAGTAGGACAAGTGCTATATTTTTGGCATGATTGGGGAAAACGTTCTGTTGAGGCAAAAGGTTTATTTGAATTCATAGAAATCTGTTTGGAAGAAGATAATAGAATGCAGTGTTCTAATGAAAATTAGAGTTACAAAAGGGGATGTAAATTATTATTTACATCCTCTTTTGTTTTTTTATGACATCATCAGAATTGCACCAGTTAGATTAATAGGATTGTAGATGGATTTACATCAATTTAAGAGATTGAAGTAGACCCTAAACAAAAAATTTTCTTTCTTTACAGCTAGTTATTTATAAGAGCACCCCTTATTTAAACCTATATTTTGATGTAATTTTACATATCCAAATAAAGGGAACCGATATACAGAGTGTGATTAAATTATATGAATAACATTTAAATTGTATTGAATTTTATTTATGGATTAAAATTGTTATTTTTTTATCAGTTATATTAAGTTCTAACTATTATAATTACTAGAATAAAATAAAACAGTCATTTTAGAAGTATAATATTTTTACTCATATTAATACGTAATAACTAAATTAATGAATATGATCGACAAAATTCTACTATTTACGCAATAAAAATCTAATGTTTTAATAAAGGTGTAATTGGTATGACCACTAAGAAAGGAGAAGGCTACACCAATAAAAGTGCGGTAAAATTGCAGGTAACATTATGTCGAGTTAATTATCTGAATGATCAGTTAGTTTGGTTTGGAAGTAATCCAGAATCACAAAAGTATCATATTTGTAAAAATAGCATTCTAAGTTTCTACATAGCCAACGTTATTTTATCCTGCAGTAAAAGTATAAGCAATGTACAGTATAATTTCATCTTTCGTAATCTTGTAGAAATTATAGAAGAAGAGGGGAGATAGGATAAAATCAATATTAAAAAAAGTCACGGCAGGGCTAGCTGTAGGAGCAATGAGTTGATCTATCTAGCCTTCTGCAAGTCAAGCAGCTCCAGCGAATAATGAATATTATTAAAAGATAGCATTACCGAAAGACTTTTGTAACATCTATGAAAGTGTATTGAAAGATATTTAAATTAAACTAAACGTAGCAAAAGTTATTTTATTCTTCAGTAAAAAGTATAAGTAGCAAATTGTACAATTTCATTTTTTGGTAGTCTTGTAGAAATAATAAAAAAGAGGAGAGATAGTATGAAGCGTATAAAAAAAATGATTCCTGCAGCATTTGTATTGAGTACAGCTTTACTTGTAGCACCAGGATTTTCTTCGGCAGCTACTGATACTTCTACGAATGTAGGAAATCTTCCAATTGTAGTAGATTCACAAGGGCCAAAAGCACCTATGACAGCAGCTCAGGTTGCTAAAAATGGTACGCAACTTCCTTACATTCCTACAGGTCCTTATGAAGAATTTCCTAATGAATGGCATGTGTCTACAGAAGATGGAAAGTTAATTGATTATGTATATGTAGATGTTGTTGCTAAGAGTAATGGAGCAAGAGTTTATGGATTAAAAATAGATGCTAATTCTAAACATAAGGTTTTAAAAGCTGATGGCACTTGGCTTAAAGTTGGAGAAGAATATGAAAAAACAGGCAACAAAGGAGAAGTATTATATACAATAGCAATTCCTAAAAATGATCCAATTTTAGAAGATACGAAATTGAAGAAAGAAGTAAATTGGAAATTGATTGATTCAAATGTAGTAGATAAAAATTCAGGTTATCATTGGAGCAAAGCGGTTACAAGTGGTATTTCGCATAATGTAACTGTAGGGTTATCTTATACAATTGGAATGGAAGTAGGTCTTGAAGGAGTTGCAAAAGTAAATCAATCATTAACTGCAAGTTTTGGTTATGGTGTTACTTTAAATTCAGAAAGTACAGTTACAAAAACATTTGACTTTAATCCAAAGACTGATTATGCATATGATCAATATAGAACTGCATTATATCAACAGGTAGCAACATATTCAGTTACTCCAGGAGAAAAATTACAAAAATGGATGTCTGAACAAAATGGTATTTGGGATAATATTTTTGGTCAATTTGGTGATCAATTTAAGGGTCTTACAAGTCCGACAGAATATAAAGTGAAAAACTCAGTTGATTATCCAGTAGATGTTTTAGTGGCTCTTACATCTAAGTAAAAAATTAGGTTCAGTTTAATTCCCTCCTAGCATATGGAGATAGCAACTATTAATCTGTTAGGTCCACATAGATATGATATTGTTGATCTATATGATTGTAAAGAACCTGATTGTAGTAATTCCATAGGTTCAATGAATTGACAAAAGGCCCAAATCATTTAATGGTGATTTATCGTATTACATTTTCGATCTAATAAAAAAATAATGTTATAAACCACTAAGAAGGCACCAACATGCCTCGCAACTTAAGAGATTGTAATGCCCTCAAATACAAAAAACGTTATCCTTCCTAAACAGGCTAGATTAGAAAGGATAACGTTTTTTATGCTTTTATTACCATAAGCACCTGTATTGATATCAATTCATTTAAATATGCAAAATTGCATATTCATATATGTATTATTGAATAACTGATCTATGAAGCTAATGAACATGCAGGTTTCCTTTTTTACGTGTTAGTTTTATCAGTAAAGAGGTTAGACCTTTGAAAGGGTTTTGTAACATTTATGAAAGAGAAATGAAAGATTTGTTAGATAGTCTGAGGCTTATCTACTGGTAGACGATGCGCGCATATAGTAAAACCATTATTGAAAATAAGAAAGGATTAAGGCATGTTTATGAAAAGAAAACTACCAATGGTTACATTCTTAGCATTCATATTTAGTTTGATTATTACTGTTTTTCCAACAAATTCTGCTTATGCAGCTGGGGACAATCGTATACTTGATATTTATGGGGATCCAGTCAAGACATCTAAAGATTATATAATGGTACGTAAAATTTGGGATGGTAAGCCTCGACATGCTGCTTTCGCAGGTGTAGGTCAGAAAAAACTTGGAGTAACTTATGAGAAGTTTGCGGGTTGGCATTATGTAATTCAATATAAAGATAAATCTTATTATGGTACTGCTGAGATTCATAAGGACACAAAAGGTAATGAGTACTATGGTACACCTATAAATTTTGAAACTCCAGATGGGGTAGAAAGTGATGGATATATAAGACATAGTACGCCAGTTACCATGTCAATGTGGATTGGGGGACCAAATGCTGAGGCAGGAGGAATTAAAAAATATGTCAATGCTGGGAATCGCGGCTGGATTTATTTTAGCGACCAATCAAAAAGTACGTTAACAGTTCAGGAACAAAATTCAAAGGAAATCAATTTAATAACAGGTAAAACTGATTATCTTAGAGATAAAATGGGTAGACCTACCGATTGGTACAATGCAGATCCACAAAATTCTGAGTATGGAGTTACATCATATTTTGAGCTAGAGACTTCAGGGCAACCATTTTCAAATCAAGATAAACTATGGGGAAGTTCTGCGCCGCCATATCAATCTGGTTATGAATTAGTACCTTTACCATAAAGCATCTAGTACATTTATATAACCGTATTTATTAATGTGTAATGTGTCTTTCAGTAAGGTAAGAGAGGACCCTATGAAAGAAATTTAAATTATATATCAAATGGAGGAATATTTATGAAAAGAAAAATTTTAGCTTTAGCTTCTGTAATTGCTTTAACAGCTCCTATCCAAAGTGTGGCGTTTGCACATGAAAATTGCCACCAAGATCCACCAATTGCTCTAAAGTGGTCAGCAGAATCTATACATAATGAAGGTGTAAGTTCTCATTTATGGATTGTAAACAGAGCCATTGATATTATGTACCAAAATACGACTGTTGTGAAGCAAAATGAGACAGCTCTATTAAATGAATGGCGTACAGATCTAGAGAAAGGTATTTACTCTGCGGATTATGAAAACCCATACTATGATAATTCTACATTTGCTTCACACTTCTATGATCCTGATTCAGGAAAAACGTATATTCCATTTGCTAAACAGGCAAAGCAAACAGGAGCGAAATATTTTAAATTAGCTGGTGAAGCTTATCAAAATAAAGATCTGAAAAATGCATTCTTCTATTTAGGATTATCACTTCATTATTTAGGGGATGTTAATCAACCTATGCATGCAGCAAACTTTACTAACATTTCGCATCCATTTGGCTTCCATTCAAAATATGAAAACTTCGTTGATACGGTGAAAGACAATTATAGGGTAACAGATGGAAATGGTTATTGGAATTGGAAAAGTGTAAATCCAGAAGAGTGGGTTCATGCTTCAGCTACTGCTGCAAAAGCTGATTTCCCATCAATTGTTAATAGTAATACGAAAAATTGGTTCCTAAAAGCTGCTGTATCACAAGACTCTGCTGATAAGTGGCGTGCTGAGGTAACGCCGGTAACGGGAAAACGCTTAATCGAAGCGCAACGTATTACAGCTGGATATATCCATTTATGGTTTGATACGTACGTGAATAATAAATAACAAATACATTTACACATGGCAAAAGTTAAAGCATCATCTACTTCAACATTTGCAATTAAAACAGACGATTTGAAAATAATTCGCCTAGATGTGGTAGCCTTTATAATGTAAAAATCATGTCTAGAATTCTAAATTCTAGACATGATTTTTTTTGCTGAGAATTAACGAAAATAAATTTGTTAGGTTATTGAACGCTTATAATGATATATTTTTCTTCTTCATTCTTATTGATTTCTTCTGTAAAAGTTGAATTGACAGAACCCTCGTTAATTTTCCAAGCTTTCTGATCTGTATCATATAATGCTTTAATTTGAACATTACAGAATTGATCTTTTTCGGGAGAATACTTGCCAGCTGGAATATGATATTTTGCTAGTCCTTCCATTTCTAAAATAGGGTATCCTTTCTCATTTGATACAATCTTTACTACTTCTTTATTTAGATATGATTTTACAAGAGTTCCTTTCCAAGGATCGAAGACTGTATTACGTGCTGCTGAAGCAAAAGATTCCGCTTTTGAATTTTTATACTTTTCAGTTATTGTAGTGAAGGGTTCAATACTTTGTTTGATGCTTGCATCCCCATATTCTTTTAAAAATGCATGGAAAAATTGATTAACTTTGTCTTCATCCACTTTAAATATATATTTTTCTCCCTTAAATAGAGATGTTTTTTGTTTATCATTGATTTTCGAAACTCCATCTTTTGCCCAAGGGAAATTTGCTTTTAATTGTATTTCTTTTTCATCTTTCTCGTTAATTGGACCAAATTTTTTGGATTCCTCATCTCCAACCTTAATACCAGTAGATTTTCCTTTAAACATAATTTCTGAACCTATAAACTCTTTGGATAGGTCCAATTCATTTCCTTTTAAACTAAGTGACACATTTTCGACGGGATCGTTTCCTCCTACATGTATGGTTGTTTTATCCGTTACAGTTGTCCATTTATATTTTTTGATTCCTACTAGCTCGTAATTTCCAGGTAAAAAAGGTTTATCGAAAACGGAAGGTTCAATTTTCTTTCCATTCAAAGATAAAGCAACGTCTTTATCTATATTTTTTAAGTTGATTTTTGCCTTTGCTGGTCTAACAATATAATTATCGAAAAATAACCAACTTTTCCCTTCTTTTACTATTGTATATGGTAGTACGCCTTTGGTTCGTGCTTCTAATGCTTTAGGAGCCACATTAGTTTTTTCAAGATCCATAGCATCTACCATTAGTGGATACATTTGCTTATACTCACTTGATTCTTTTAAAAATGATTTTACGCCATCTTTGGCAAATGGAGAAGATTGTGCATCCTTTGCTAAAACTGATAAGAAAATATCAACATCTTGTTTTTCAAAAGCTTGTTGTACTTTTTCTCTAACATCTTCTTTAGAATGCCGGGATAATAGTCCAGCTATAATGAATCCTATAATACAAAGTAAAACAATGCTTGTTGCCAGTATGCCTTTTCTACTTTTCAAATAAGAAATTTCCATAGCTTTTGCCCTCTTTCCAAATTTTGTATAATTCTATTATAAGTTAATATATAAGTTATAAAAAGTGTAAAAATGGAATTTTCAGATAAATATTTTTCGATGATTAATAAGGTTATTAAACATCAAAATATTAGTAAAGAAACAATACGAAAATCCCTCCATTTTAAAGTTGAAGGAGTTTTATAGACAATTCTGCTTAGTGTGCTGGTAATATGGTGCCGACATGTTCCGCACGCAGTTCAGCATTTCTGCACAAAATTTGTGAAATAACACTTTAAAATGAAAAAAATAGAATTAATGCTGGATAAATCAATTATTGTAATAAAAGCGCTTAAAATTAAATCTTTAAAAAATGGATTCGATATTAAATCGGATCCATTTTTTTCTAGGGGATCTCATCTGTTTTTGATAGATTAATAGTTAAGACATACAAATAAGGGGTAGGGATGTAGAAATGGAACTATTTGATTATTATAAGCGGAAAGGGAAGTTTAAACTTCTTATTGGAACAGGTATTTTTCTGTTTGCGCTATGGTGTGTATACGGGACTTGGGGATTTGTGAATTGGGGACACATTATCTTTATTGTTCTTGTTTCTTCTGTTTTTTTCGGAATTGGATTTTGGCAATTACGAAAAGGAAACTTGATACAAAAGAATACGGTGAAAAGTAATGTAACGTTTTGGGATGTCGATACGTTTGTCGTATTAGAATTGCCTAAACAGAATAAACAATTTGGCCTATATCATCCAGATGGGGGATATGTTGCTGGAACAAAGATCATTTCATCTAACATTCTTTTTTCAGTGATACCTTTTTTGAGAAATAAAGATGTTTATGGATTAGAAACGAGTAGCGGGGAAATTCTTGCATATTTTCATACTGGAGCTGACGGATATGATTGGGTAATCTATGATTCGAATTATAACCAGCTTGGTATGTTTAAAGAGAAAATGATACAAAGTTTTGGCTCGATACGTGGCTCTTTGATGACGGATAAAGAAACGAAGTTATCTGATGTAAAAGTTGAGGTTGATTTTATTCAAACAACTCTCCGTACAACAGATGGACGTACATTAGCAATCGGTAAGCAAGGGTATATGCCTATAGAATGGAGTGAAAGGTTTATGGGGTTAAACGTACCTACTATTACACTAGGTCCCAATGCGTCTAAGAATGAAAAAATTCTAGGGCTAGGGGTGCTCCTTTATAGTTTATACATAATTGAAATTAGGAAAAGTAGAGAGAGCGTTTAATAGGAAAAATAAAAAGAACAGAGTCCGCGAAAGTGACGCTGTTCTTTTTGCTTATAATTCTTACAAAAGTGTCACCTTTTTGTAAGGTTAGTAAATAGTTTATTTATTTTTTTCATGTAATAATACAGGTATAAGAAACGCAAATACATTTTTATAAATTATAGGAGAGTGTCAGTAATGATTGTAACAACAACTTCTGGAATTCAAGGTAAAGAAATTATTGAGTATGTGGATATTGTAAATGGTGAAGCGATTATGGGCGCAAATATTGTACGTGATTTATTTGCTTCTGTTCGTGATGTTGTCGGTGGCCGCGCTGGCGCATATGAAAGTAAATTAAAAGAAGCTCGTGATATTGCGATTGAAGAAATGAAACAACTTGCGAAGCAAAAAGGAGCAAATGCAATTGTTGGCGTTGATGTAGACTATGAGGTTGTTCGTGACGGAATGTTAATGGTTGCTGTAAGTGGTACGGCTGTACGTATATAAAATACATATTAGATAAATGAATAAACTATCTCTATAGAATAGATAATTTTATAAAGAGATGTTTAAAAGATGGTTTCGATATTGTATCGAAGCCATTTTTTTATATCCGTTTATCGTTTTTATCTTTATTAAATGCACGTACAGATGTACCGGCTAAACAGCAGAAGAAGCAATGTAAAGGGGATGAAGATGATTGTTCCTGCAAAAGGAAAGGACGGTGCTTATCAAGTTGTAATCATTGATGATGTTTTAAATGAGACTGAGTTAGAGAAAATTATGATTTCCTTGTTGAAATAAAAACGGCATGATAAGAAAAGGGCCCTGAGAGTAGAATAGTGTGATTCACACAAAATGATTGGAGATTGCATAGTTCCTCTCTTCGTATAAGGTATAAGTTTTAAGTATTCGTATGAAACGATAGCTAATCAATTAGAAAAGTTCTATTTGTTATGTAATTGACTGGAAGAAAAGAAGCAACGTCAAAAAACATTGCTTCTTTTCATGTATTAAGCAGATTGTCTCTTTGCTTTTTCAAGCAAACTTGCCAATACATGCGTACGATATGATTCTAGCTTAAGCACGAGATTCAAATGGAACAAATTACGAGCGGAAAGGTGAATATAATAGGTGTTCATGAACATTAATATGAAGTCCAGCCACCGTCTACAGCAATGACTTGTCCGTTTACGAAGCTAGCCTCGTCTGAGCCTAAGAAGATAGCTAGTTGTGCAACTTCTTCTGGTTGTCCAACGCGTGGATTAATTGCCATACCTAATGATTGGCGGCTCATACCAAATTCGCTCAAATGAGTCATTGAAGAAGCAATGTTTGTCATGACTGCTCCAGGAGCGATTCCGTTACAACGAATGTTTTTGTCCGCATACATGAAGGCAGTGTTTTTTGTTAGGCCAACGACTGCATGTTTAGATGCTGTGTAAGCAGCACCAGCACGTGCACCGTATAATCCGCCAGCGGAAATATTATTGACGATTGTGCCGTGTCCTTGTTCTAAGAATAGATTTACTGCAATCCGCATTGCTTTCATGACAGATACCGTATTAACAGAGAAAACCTTCTCCCAGCGTTCGTCTAAAATTTCACCAACAGGTTCCATTCCATCCATAATGCCGGCATTATTAACAAGAATATCTAATTTTCCATAAGTTTGTTTTGTTTCATCAAAAAGACGTTGTAGATCCTCATCGGAAGTCACGTTTGTTTGAACAGCAATGGCTTCTGCACCTATAGCCTTAATTCCCTGTACTACATGTTGAGCCCCTTCTAAGTTTAAGTCTGATACAACGACCTTTGCTCCTTCTTTTGCATAACCTTCTGCAATAGCTTTCCCCATGCCTGATGCAGCACCAGTGACAATTGCTACTTTTCCTTTTAATCTCATCTGAAACGGCCCCCTTTGTCTTTTTATTGAACAGTTGTTCAATAAAAATTATAATCATATAAAAGAACGCTTACAATGAGCAAAATAACGATAACTGTTCAATAATTAACACATAGTAAGAGATGTGTTTAATAAGAGGTGAAAAAATGATGCGTACAGATATGCGTATTGTGAAAACAAAAGAGGCGTTACATAATGCATTGTTAGAATTATTAAACGAAAAAAGTCTAGAAGTCATCTCAATCTCGGAAATTTGTAGAAAAGCAAAAATAAATCGTGGCACATTTTACTTGCATTATACACAAATAGAAGATTTATTTGAGGAATATTTTAAGGAAATTACAGCAGATTTGGCATGTTCTTATCAAGAACCTTATCGCCATGTATCAGTATTGAGAACTAGTAACTTAGATCCTTCTACCATTCGGATTTTTCATCATATCGAAAAATACAAATCATTTTACAGAATTATTTTTTCCAAAAAGGTTCCATTAATGTACTACTATTTACTGTTCGAGGAAATAAAGAAATTGTTACTTCAAGATCAAGAAGCTTTGCTTAAAGAAGGAGTTAATCATTCGCTTTATTCTTCTTATCAAGCGAATGCGATAATTGGCATAATTATTGAGTGGTATCAAAATGATTTTTCGTATAGTACAAGTTATTTAAATGATCAACTTGTTCAATTTTTAAATATGAGAGTAGACGGCTAATTGAACAAAAAAAGAGAAAAGAAGCAACGCCATAAAACGTTGCTTCTTTCTTTGTATTAAGCTGACTCTCTCTTCATTCTCTCAAGCAAACTAGCCAAAACATGCGTACGATAAGATTCTAGTTTTTTACCTTCATAAGTACGGATACCTAATTTTTTTAGTTCTTTTACGTACCAACCTTTGCTACCGAAATACATGTAATCGCTCCCCTTCAAATTTGTTTTTGTAATTTATTCTGATTTTGGAGGTTCAGGATGTAGATGAAGGAAATGAATTTCGTGTGAAAATGGTTAACTTTGATGCAAAAGACATATATACTAAAGGTAGTATATAACGAGGTGGGCGCGACGTGATTATAGAGAAGCACGAAATTCAAATTGACCAAATTACGAGCGGAAAGGTGAATATATTTACTTTCTACCGAAATAGAAAGCAAATTGACGATCCGTTTTTAAAATTGCAGGAACCATCGCTTACGGCGAACTACTATTTCCATTTTCATTTGGATGCGGAAAGCCTGAGTCTTCTGCAGGAAGAGTTTCCTAGCATATATCCGTACGACGGGAATGGGACCATTCACGACTGGACAGAAAAGATGAAAGATGAACTGCAGCGCCAAATTCAAACTGGAAAGTGGAATAGACGCGTGCGTATTGGTAATCGGATTCTAGATGTGGTATTTACGTGGTGTGATGAAGAAATAGAATGAAAAAGAAGCGGATGACGCTTCTTTTTTTAGCGCTGGAATAAAACGAGTTTTCCTGCTGAAGATGTGCAGCGATGTGTTTTTTCATGCAATCCTTTTTCTTGTAAAATGGATGTCCCTTTTGATTTCGCTTCTGCTTCTGTTGTCGCCTCGAATGATTCGTCTAGCATTTTGGAACCATCTTTTTCAAAGACTGTTAGAATATATACTCCCATGAAAATTCCCTCCAAAGATTAAAATCAGAATCTTATAACTATTTTGTCATAAATCTTTAGAATATGCAAAGAAATATGTGACATGATCGGTAATAAGTAGAAGGGCTTTTGTATTTACTTTATTTTTGAAGAGAAAGGAGAGGGATGGGTAAAAAACACCCCATATGTAAAATTGCATGAAAACATCAGGTAACATAGTGCTATTATTTTATTATAGATCTGCTCTATATTTTTTCATTAATCATGTTGAAACCCTACAGAAAAACAATTGGTGAACTAAAGAACTGAAGGAAGGCACTCATTGAGTGCCTTTTCTTTATGAAAAAATCCCCATACAATGTGCAGGGATCAAGCGTAAATCGTAAACCGTTCAGTTGGGTGAACAACATCATAATGATACATAAATTCCCCACTAGCAAAACAGTAAAATCTCTTTTTCTCTTTAGTAAAATGTAATTTTCTCATGTGTTTTCATATGATATATCCGTTATATAAATTGATTTTTAGAGATAGGAGCCTACCCAAAATTTTTAAATCAATTATTTACTGATAATGTACGAATATACGCAAGTGCCGTTACCTAAAATGGACAAGCTGCATCTATTAATAGTAGTACACCATTTGTACAACCTATTCTATATATAGAGATGACGAAATGCCTTGTGTTGTAATCGACTTTTATATTGCACCTGGGTCAACTATAACAGATGCTCAGTTTAGAGAACATGTACGCTGGGTAAATCGGATTTGGAAAGTAGGGGCTGGTATTGATATAAGATATCGTTTTCGAGATCCTGCGGACAGCAGTAGAATTGTAAGAGTACCAGTAGATGGTCCAGTAGTTCTTCCTGATCAAACTTTCCCTTGTGAATTTACTGTGTTTGAAGATCTTCCTGAAAACTTCCAAGCTGATTTAGATAGCAGACCTTATGGTACAGGACCATGGCCAGAACCAAATGAAGTAGATATTGCTGTATTCTATATAAATGGACCAATAACACTTGATAACGGTACCATAGTACAAGGATGCGCCCCTATTTGGAGTCCTAACATTTATAGTCCAAGCATTCTTATTGCAAATCCTAGAGATAATGTACTTTCTAATAGCCCACTAATCCTTGCGCATGAACTAGGACATGTTTTTGGTCTAGAACATGTTGATGCTGAAGATAATATTATGCACGTTCCATTAATAAACAATGTATCCACTCAATTAACCCAAAAACAAATTAATGATGCTTATAATTCAATTAGTGATCTTCCTGATTGTTAGTAAAAAGATTAAATTAAAACAAAAAAGAAGAGGTGATTAAAATAAAAGAGAAACACTTTCTGCATAAAAAAGCAAGATACCGTTCATATACAAAAGATAAACAAGATAGTATAACACAATGGAATATAACTCCAGATAAAGTGCAATCTTCTAAAAACAATTGCGGTTGTAGTTATGGGAATGCACCAGATGATTTACCAGTCGATTTCCCACCAAACACTTGCAAAGAAAATCCTTGGAAAGTAACTCCCCCAGCCGACTAAATCCTCTCATTATCAGGTCATCTTTACATAAAATTAGTGAAGGTGACCTGGTGGAAACCAGCTTGTTTGTTTTACCTTTTGAATTTACTTTCGTTTTAATCATAGCCTCAAATGATCTAGCTAGTACTTTGAGCCATCTTTTTCGAAAATGGTTCTTGTATATAACCATGAAAATCCCCTCTAGAATAAACAATCAGAATGTTAAAGCTATTCAACTGTAAAACGAACAATTATACAAAAGAAATCTGTGATATATCGTGCTAAAATAAGACTGAGTATCACGGAGAAAGGACGTTACATTGTGAAAGAAGTAAAGTTTATACATGCGGCAGATTTACATTTGGATAGTCCGTTTAAAGGAATGGAAATGAATGTGTCGTCATCTGTTTGGGAGAGAATGAAGCAAAGTACGTTTCAGTCATTTGAACGTATTATCGATAAAGCGATTCAAGAGCGCGTTGATTTCATGCTGATTGCGGGAGATTTATATGATGCGGAAACGAGAAGTCTTAGAGCGCAAGTGTTTGTGAGAGAGCAAATGAAGCGCCTTTCGCAGTATGACATTCCTGTTTATATCATTCATGGTAACCATGATCATTTAGGAGGAAGCTGGGCGGCAATTGAGTTTCCTGAGAATGTTCATGTGTTTACAGAGCCATATGTAGAAGCGAAGCCGTTTTATAAAGATGGTGAACTGGTTGCATCTATTTATGGGTTTAGTTATTTACAACAAGCTGTCACGGATAATATGACAGCGCAGTATGAAAAAATGAGCGATGCGCCTTTTCATATTGGGATGCTTCACGGAAGTGTGGAAGGTGGCGATGCAGAGCATAATCGCTATGCGCCGTTTCAAATTCGTGAGCTGAAGGAGAAAGGGTTTGATTATTGGGCTCTTGGTCATATACATAAACGCGAGATTTTAGCAGAGGAGCCATATATCATTTATCCAGGTAATATACAAGGGCGCCACCGGAAGGAAACGGGAGAAAAGGGAGCGTATCTTGTTGAGATTACAGAGCGAAAGGCGAATTGTTCTTTCTTTAGTACGGCAGATGTAGTTTGGGGAGAAATGGAAATTAGTATCGATGAACTACAGACAGTTGATGACCTTATGACGGCTTGTTCAAAAGCGCTGAACGAATGGCGTAAAGAAGAGGAGGGAACTCTTCTGACAGCTGTGTTTACTGGCCAAGGCCCTCTAGCTTCTTATTTACGTGATGAAAAACGTGTGGAAGAGATTTTTCATATTTTGGCAGCGGGAGAAGAGCGTAGAGATTTTGTATATGTAATGAAGTGGAAGAATGAGACGATTTCATTTGCTGAAACCGAGCGTTTAAAAGAGGAAAATCATTTTGTTGGTAGTGTATTGCAAGAACTAGAATCCTTTACGAATATGGATGCGGTGCTGCGAACGATTTGGACATCTCCTGTCGCGCGTAATGTGATTGAGTCTTTTTCAGAAGAGGAGAAAGCAGAGATTCAAAAGGAAGCGGAAAATATTATATTAGAGCAATTATTCCAGCAAGAGAGGGATAAAAAATGAGAATTGAGAAACTCCATATTTATGGCTATGGGAAATTAGAAAATGTGGAAATGGATCTTTCATTGCTGACGGTGTTGTACGGTGAAAATGAAGCGGGAAAATCGACGATTCGTTCGTTTATGAAGAGTATTTTATTTGGTTTTCCAATGAGAGGGCAAAGACGCTACGAACCGAAAGAAGGCGGGAAGTACGGCGGTAGGGTGACCGTTATGACGGAGCAGTATGGAAGACTCAAAATCGAGCGTCTTCCGAAAACGGCTGCTGGAGAAGTGACGGTTTACTTTGAAGATGGAAAAACAGCTGGTGAAGAAGTACTGCAGACTCTGCTAAGCGGGATGAATGAGAACCTGTTTGATTCTGTCTTTTCGTTTGATATGCATGGTCTCCAAAATATTCATCATGTTGGAGAAGCTGAAATCGGAAATTATTTGTTTTCGGCGAGTGCAGTTGGAAGTGATGCGCTCTTGCAGTTAGATAAAAAGCTAGAAAAAGAAATGGAGCAGCGTTTTAAGCCGAATGGCCGTAAGCCGGAGATTAATGTGTCGCTTCAAGAAATAAAGAAACTGCAAGAAAAGCTTGGGGCGTGGCAAGGGAAAATTGGTACGTATGAAAAGCTAATGGGGCAGTTAAAAGAAAGTGAAGGGCGTCTTGCTCACATTCGGGATGAAAAAGAGATGGCAGAGAAACGTAAGCAAGACTATGAAGTGTTGGCCACGCTACAACCTCTTGTCATTGAAAAACAAGCGTATGAAAAAGCGCTAGAAGAGCAGAAGAATCCGTTTCCAGTTCGAGGTGTAGAACGTTATGAAACGATAAAAGCAAAACTGGAGCCGCTTTTGGTGCAACTTGATTCAATCCAGAAACGGATGGAAATGGTGCAATCGGAATTGGATGGGATAGAAGTACAAGAAGAACTGTTGCAAAAAGATAGTTATGTAGAAGAACTTCGTATGCAGCATATGTCATATGAAAATGCGCGCCAAGAAATGCGCGATATTACAGTAAGCATCGGGAATATGAAAGAAGAGATAGAAGAGCTCGAGCAGCAAATTGGTACTACTTTTGAAAAAGAAAAGGTACTGTCATTTGATACAAGCCTTGCGGCAAAAGAAATGATAACGCAAACGGTGCAAAAGGCGAGAGAGTTAGATAATCGGAAAGAGCAGCTTGATGAGCGCTTTAAAGTGGCGCAGGAGCAATTAGAAGAACAGGAAGAAAACGTAGGGCATATTCGGAAGCAGATGTTATCGGATGAAGAGCGGCAGAACCTTGTAGAAAAAGAAAAGTCGTTTCAAGATACAGTCTTGATAGGTACTGGTGCGGAGCGCATTAAGCGTAAATATGAAGAAAGAATGAAAACCGCGCGGGAAAAGAAAAAGCGTTGGCAGACGATTTGTTTCCTTTTGTTAGCTGTTAATACAGTGATATTGCTGACAAGTGTATTTCTAGATAATCGTGCGTTGTTATTTACGAGTGTTATCTTTTTTGTCTTAATTGTACTTGCACTTGTTTTGTATAAAGATAATTCTTCAGATAGCTTACAAGAAGAACTGCTCTCGCTGCAGCAAAGTGCAGGTGGAAGGCAAAATGAAGAGGCACTATCTATTCGTTATCAAGTAGAAAAAGATGAAGAAATACGTAAATTATTTGAGCGAGAGTCTTATAAGTTACAACAAATTGAAAGAACCTATGAAAGAGTGGTTTCTGCATATGAAGAATGGGAGCGAGATACGTTTCATGTGGGAGAGCAAGTCGATACATATAATGCGCGTTATTCGTTCCCAAGTTTTTATACATATGCGCATGTATTATCAGCATTTGAACGTGTGGAAAAGATGCAACAGTTATATCGCGAAGTAGGAAAGATGGCGGAGCGAAAAGAGATATTATATGAAATGATTTCGCAGTTTGAACATAAACTAGAGAACGTTATGAGAAATACAGAATGTGATCATCTTCATATGATTCGTGATCGCATTCAAAAGGAAAAAGAAAAAGGGCAAAAGAAGGAGCAACTTGTAGGAAAGCTTGCTGATTGGAAAGAAGAGCGGGAAGTACTGCAGCACCAAGTAAAACAACTTACAGTAGAACGAGATGCGCTCTTAGAAATGGCAGCAGTTACTAATGAAGAAATGTTTTTAGAGCTTGGTAAGAGAGCAGAAAAGCTTGAGGAGGCAGAGAAGCAAGTAGAGCGGCTATCACCTCAAATTGATATGTTAGAAAAGCGTTTAACAAGCTTATCATTAGTGGAACACTACCAAGTGAAAGGATATGAAGAAAACTTAAATCAAGAAGAACTTCGTATACAAGGCTTCCTTTCAGAAGAGAAGAAATTGACCGAGAGTATTGCGGAGCATCGCGTGGAGATTGCGAATTTAGAAGAAGGTAGTACGTACGGTGACTTATTACATGAATGGGAAATGAAAAAATCGCATGTACGTGAGCAAGTGAAAAAGTGGGCTGCATACGCGACTGCTAAAACGGTGTTAACAAAAACAAAGCAATATTATCATGAAGTACAGCTGCCCCGTATTCTACAAAAGGCCGAGGAGTATTTTGTATACTTAACAGGTGAGAAGTATAGTAAGATTTTTTCGCCATCAGAAAGTGAGCCGTTTATTGTAGAACGAAGTGATGGTATGCGTTTTTATAGTCATGAACTAAGTCAGGCGACAGCGGAGCAACTGTATTTGTCACTAAGATTTGCACTAGCCCGGACGTTTGAACATGATTATCCATTTATTATTGATGATAGCTTTGTACATTTTGATGCAATAAGAACAGAACGAACAATCCAATTAATAAAAGAAATTGCGAAGGATAGACAAGTGATTTTCTTTACATGTCATGCCCATCTATTATCATTCTTTACAGAAAAACAGATTATAAAATTAACACATGAACGTAAAGAAAATAAGGTGTAGTGTGCTATACTAAAAGTACTTAAGTTGGTGGAGGAATCAGGATGAAAAAGAAAATTGCAGAATATGAAGTTGGTGAACAAGTCGATGTCTTTTTGCTAATTAAAACAGCAACAAAAGGTATCGCAAGTAATGGGAAGCCATTTTTAACAGTAATCTTACAAGACCAAAGCGGGGATATTGAAGCGAAGCTATGGGATGTATCACCAGAAGTAGAGAAGCAATATGTAGCCGAAACGATTGTAAAAGTAGCTGGAGATATTCAAAACTATAAAGGGCGCATTCAACTTCGTGTGAAGCAAATCCGCGTTGCAAATGCGAATGAAATAACAGATATCTCAGACTTTGTAGAAAAAGCTCCAGTGAAAAAAGAAGATATGGTAGAAAAGATTACACAGTACATATTTGAAATGAGAAATTCGAACATTCAGCGTCTGACAAGACACTTATTGAATAAACATCAAAATGAATTTTTAGAATATCCAGCAGCAACGAAAAATCATCATGAGTTCGTATCAGGACTTGCGTATCACGTTGTGTCGATGCTTGATTTAGCGAAAGCAATTTCTACGCTATATCCATCTTTAGATAAAGATTTACTATATGCAGGCGTTATTTTACACGACCTTGGTAAAGTCATTGAATTATCTGGTCCGATTTCAACAACATATACACTAGAAGGAAACCTACTAGGTCACATTTCCATCATGGTAAACGAAATCGGAAAAGCCGCAGATGAACTGAAAATTGAAGGCGAAGAAGTACTAATTCTTCAACATATCGTCTTATCTCATCACGGAAAAGCCGAATGGGGTAGCCCAAAACCACCATTAGTAAAAGAAGCAGAAATCCTGCATTACATCGATAATTTAGATGCGAAGATGAACATGATGGATCGTGCCCTTGGCCGCACGAAACCAGGTGAATACACAGAGCGTGTCTTTGCCCTTGATAATCGTTCGTTTTATAAACCTACTTTTCACAACTAAATAGTACTTATGAGGCAAGTGATTTTAGCAAACTTCTAACATTGCTTGCCTACAATTTGCCCACGAGATTTTAAAAACTCGTGGGCAAATTGGTTTACGGCTGTTTCCTCTATCATATCTTTCGAGAGGACTCCCACCTGTATGACATTGTTGAGAAAAAGCTGTGTAAAAAGTCAGGGTGTCCTGCCTCATAGAAAAATACATCTACAGAAAATCCTACTGTCATTTTTTGTTAGTCCTTTTTTACCTTGTTTGAAAGTGCTAGTTGGTAAGGTACTTTAATAGTCTACGTTTATCCAAATAATATCTAGAAAGAAAGCATAGCTCCTCTGTCATCAAAGATAGAATCAGGATTCCATGCTACTTCCCAAAGATTGTTTTCTGGATCGGCAAAATAAGCCGTTCTTCCTCCCCAAAAAGCATCGCTTGGTTCCCTTAAAATTTTTCCGCCGACATTTCGAATTTCCTCAATTGTTGTATCAACTTGTTCAGGCTTATCTACATTGATAGCAAACGTTACACCACGAAAGCTGTTTACGTCTTGAGTAATGGAAACACCAGCATCTCTTGCTAATTCCTCAATAGGAAATATTGAAAGAATAACACCTGCCGTTTTAAATGCCGCATAAGTATCTGAACTGATTTCTGTCTCTTCCCACCCTAGACTTTTATAAAATGCCCGAAGAACAGGTAAGTTAAAAGCACCAATTGTTATTAGACTTACTCTTTGTAGTACCATCCGTATATGACCTCCATAATTTTATATCTTTATAAATTCAATATAAGATTTAAATACCCTTTCTTTCACTCAATTCGTAATTGTACTGGTAAAAATCTGAAAATTATTTCTCAACTTATGCAGAAAAGAAATTATATACAATTTGTGGAAGAGTGTTAATATTTAGATAATTACAGAAAGAAATGAGGGGAGAAATTCTATGAGTGCACATGTAGTAACGAAAGAACAGATTAAGCATTCATTAGACGCTTGGTATCAATCGATGCTGAAGCAGCAAGTGGAGAAAGCGACAGAATTGAAAGAAGAAATTGATGAGAAGATTATTAATGCCGAAGAAGATCAAAGTCTATTGTTATATTATTCTTTACTAGATTTTAGATATAAGGTGTTAACTGATAGTTTAAGCATTACAAAAAATAGTTTTGATGTAATTGAATCATGTAACACAGCTTCTGACGAGGTTCTTTCGTATTACTATCACTTTTTCAAAGCAATACATGCCACATTAACAACGAACTATAATGAGGCTAGTGAACATTATGAGAAAGCTGAAAAACTGTTAAAACATATACATGATGAGTTGGAATATGCTGAATTTTATTATAGGATTGCTATTTTTAAGCAACATTTCTATAAACCTATTGAAGCTATTCAATATGTAAATAAAGCAAAAGAAATTCTTGTTAAACATAAAGGGTATGAAAAGAACATTGCTTCATGTGAAAGTGTTCTAGGAGCAGCGTGTGTGCAACTTCGCCAATACGAACAAGCAGAAGAAAAGTATAATTCGGCAATTAATATTTTACAAAAACAAAATGAAGAATCGTTACTTTTAAGAGTACGTAATAATCTAGGTTGGTTGTATGCAAGTCAAAATCTTTCAGCACTGGCAATTCGTCATCTATCTGAAGTTACAACAAAAATGCCGACACATTTTAAAGCGATTTTTCTACAAGCTAGAGAACATCATAAACTAGGTGAAATAAATATTGCTGAGGAATTACTTACAAATGGGTTAAACATTTGTACTGAATTGAATAATGAAGAATATGTACATCACTTTACTATTTTAAAAGCACTAAATAATAATGTTCCAACAGAAGAATTAGAAAAGATTATTCTTGAAGGAATTAATTATTTCGACAAAGAATCACTATATAATTACACTCAAGAATATACAGAAAAACTAGCAGTTAAATTTTACGGTGAAAACAATCATGTAAAAGCAAGTGAGTACTTCTACACAGCATTACAGGCAAAAGAAAAAACGTTTGAGAAAGGGGCATTAAAATGATTAAAAAAGTTGGTTCTGTTGTTTTAGGATTATCTGTTATTGGTATTGTAGCATTAGGTTACAATAGTTCGTTTACACCGCAAGCAAGTCACGCGGATTTTCCAGCGCCGAAAAATCCTGATTTGGCGTATGATGTGGATTTAAATAAAGGTGACGGCGGAGCACCTTCTAATACTCACGCAGACCATTTCGTATCAAAGCCTGATTTAGCATAATAGCGTTAGTGATACACCTGCCTATCCATATGTTGATGGAAACACAGAGGTAAGTGCTTCGGAATAGATTACGAACAGCTATAATGAATACTCGTGTAGACCTATAACCAAAAGAAGAACGTTTACCCTCACTAATAGGCGTTCTTCTTTTATTTGTTTTCTTCATCGTCTATACCATCTAAGTTTGGGCCATATTCATAAATATCTTGTCTCAAACGAAAATCCGCAATTGAAAATGGATCCATAAACTGATTAAAAACCACCTTATCTTATCCAGCATTAACGGACAGTAAGACCCCCATCTCAAAGTTCAGTGAAAGTAAAGAAGTTAGGTAAGGGCTTAAGTCCGCCGCTGATTAAGGTTTCACTTTATAAAGCTTATACAATAAACTCAAGGTATTCCGGGAAATCTATCTGATTCATATTTTCCATACCACCATTTTCTCTTACGTGAACATATATTTTGTGAATACATTTATACAACAAGGAAATATGTTTTTTCGGCATATCATCTAGACAAACAAATGCTTCATTAGGGTTAGTTTCATTCTTTAAAACTTTAAAATTCCATCTACTATAAAGATCTGGATATAACATACAAGATTCAGTATTTGGACCAAAACTGTAAATTACATTTTCTTTATCCTCATACTCTTTCATTATTGCAATCAGTGGATATCTTCCCATTGTTTTAAACACTCCTTATTTCTTTTTTAAGGGGGATTGAAGGTATCACACGTTCTCTTAATCTCTGAACCTCAGTATCTAGAGCGGGTGTATTCAGCTTATAACCAACGCTTTTCAGTATGTTTTCAATTTCTAAAATCAAGTTTTTCCACATATAAAAACCTCTTTTTCTAATCTATTTTAGGATAGATAGTATCTTTCGGCATCGGTCAATTTATCTCCAGCGCCATGCGATCGTTGTATCTTCTATGTAAATAGCCGGTATATCGATCCCTAAATATTTACCTTCATTTTCATCTAAAATAGACCAATTACTTTCCGCCAAAAATTCTGAATCTGCGACTTCAAAATCGAATTCATTGTCTTCATCAACCATCCCGTGAAAATATTCATGAAATGGCTTACTATTTTCATTTAAGTGAATCGTCCCCCACATCCACGGTGTGTCTGTGGATACTTCTGTAATATCACCTAATTCAATATCCTTAAAGTATAGTTTCATATGAACACCTACTTATCCTTGAAATAAAAAGGCACTTATTATCATGAGAGTTCCATTCAAATAACACGATTGATATTGTGAATCTTTCAATCATCAATTCTCCTCATATTCATAAACGAATAGGCCGTTAATTAGTGTTTCAAAATCAGGAGCTAATTCTAAAATGAAAATATCTTCTTCCCATTCTAAATCGATGTATAGGATTGGTGGATTTTCTTTTGTGTGTCTATAATCCAGCGCAATCCACCAATGTCCGTCTCCACATAAAAGCAGAATATCTTTTGGTAATTCCCACTCTTCAATGTAATAAGCGCTTGATAGAATTCCTTTTTCTCCAATCCCATTTATGTAGTTAACGCTAACATGGTCTTCTGCCCAACCTGTTGGAACAGAAGTAGGATAAGCATCATAAATTAAATACCCTCCGTTTTGTATTTTACATAAGTCAATATATGATTTCGGTAACTTTACGCCTAGCTTATTTTCAGCGAAAACAACCATTTCATCTGTTAAATCTTCTAGTTTTTTACTAGATGTATCCCAAATGTTTCTCATTTAAATTTCTCCTTTTATTCAAATAAGTTTTTTATTTTATTATAAATAATTCATTCCCTTTTTTACAAAAAATCACAAACATAGATTTATAGTGATTCCAAATAGCTGTTTTCTTCCGCTATTTACGTATATAAAATCCCCGCTTCAAAATTCAGCAAAAGAAAAGAAGTAAGGTGGAGGATGAAGAAAACCCTACTGATTAAAGATTCCCTTTATTAAAATGAGGATGTATGTCTTGCCCTAATTTCACTAGAGGGGTAAGTTAGTTAAAGAGGGATAAACGTTTTCATTTAAAATAAGGAGGAGTCTGTACCCTATGAATTATTTTATTATAGGCGATGTCCATGGGTGTTATTATACATTTAAGAATTTGCTCAATAAATATTGGGATAAAGAGAATGAAATGGTTTTCCAATTAGGTGATTTAATTGATAGAGGAAAAAACTCACCTCAAATGGCCCAATTTGCAATACAATTAAGTGCTGATTTTCCTAATCAAGTCAAATTTTTAAAGGGGAATCATGAGTTTGAAATAATTAGTCATTTTGATAATCCACCGAATAACAATTGGCTAAGACAGTGTGGGGAAGAGACACTGGATCAATACAGGAAAATGAATAGAGATTATATGAATGATGTTAGATGGTTTAGAAACCTTCCGCTATATTGGGAAAATGAACACCTGTTTTTAAGTCATGCAGGAATTTCTGAAAAATCAGAAAATCCATTCATAGAGGAAGATGAGTATGGCGTTTTATGGAATCGCAGTCCGTTAAAGAATATTAATAAATTGCAAATTATAGGACACACACCTTGCGAAAATCCGCATTATGACATTGAAAGTAATACATGGAATATAGATACAGGTGCTGCTTATTTAGGGTATTTGACAGGTGTGAAAATTAAACCTAATGGAGAAATATTAGAATTTATTAGGGAAGATACAGACGTAAGAGATAAATAGAATCATTTCAAGCTTTTAGTAGAGTAAAAGGAATATAAATTTCTCTGAAAAGAATTGACTTACTTTTTATTTGTAACTAAAATAATTACAGGTGAGTTGAATAGTATAAAGGTAATCAAGAAATATTCCAATGCATTCCTATTTGGAGAGAAAGCATATTTTTTTACTATAGTTGTAACCTAATTTGTTACAACTATAGTGGCTATAAAATACGTACAAAATGTAAAAGCTTATTTTAAGTGTATTCGTTCTTGATTCACAGCAATAGAAAGGAGACAGTTAACTTGAAACAATTAAAGTTCTATATAATTAGTGGTCTTGCACTTGTATTATTAGTGGTTTGTAATGTTGTGGAAAGGCCTACAGCGAAGGTACAGGAAGTAAGGGATACAATGGTAACAAGACTGAACACAGAAGAAAAGATGGCGGAAATTGATGGACAAACGATATATTTTAAACAAATTGGTGAAGGAAACCCGCCGCTGCTTATGCTTCATGGCTTTGGTGGTTCTTCTGATGGATTCGGTGATATTTATCCAGAATTAGCGAAAGATCATACGATCATTGCGGTTGATATTTTAGGATTTGGTCGTTCTTCTAAGCCGGTGGATTTTCAGTATTCATTTCCAGCACAAGCAAATTTATATTATAAGTTAATGAAAAAATTAGGCTACGATAAGTTCGCTGTTCTCGGTCATTCCATGGGAGGAGAGATTTCTCTTAATTTGACGTATTTATATCCTGAAGCGATTACGCACCTTATTTTAGCGGACTCGACAGGAATAGAATCCTTCCAGCAAAAAGAAGGTTTCCAAAAGCCGAATTTATCGGTTGATGTAAATACGGTATCTACCATTACGGATTATGATAAAAATGCGGTGAAAAATAGAAGAGATGATAAAGAGCATTATAGTGAATTGACGAAAATGAGAGAGCGCCGCATTGCGATGGATGCGAATGAAATCAAGGTGCCAACCTTAATTATTTGGGGCAGAAATGATAAAAGTGTTTCATGGAAAAATGGTGAAACCTATCATCAACTATTGAAAAATAGTACATTCCATATGATTGAAAAAGGGTATCATGCTCCGTTTCGTCAAGAGCCGGAAGAGTTTATGAAATATGTCCAAGCTTTTTTTGAAAAGCATGCTGTATCTACCAATAGAATTTTTTAATTATAAACCCGTTTCTTCTTTCTTAAGAAGATGATTCGAACGAAGGTTCTGCTATTTAGGGCAGAACCTTTTTGTTTTGCTGTCTTATGTGTTTCATCCTGCATAAAAAAATATTTCTCAACATTTTATTTGTTGAAAAATATTGAATATTCGTCATAATACGAATATTATATTGTTATTGGCAAAAAAAACAGATAATTTGCAAACATGGGGAGGAAGTACATTGAAAAACAATGGGAAGAGAAAACCTTTATCAGTATTAGCAACAGCGGCAGTATTAAGCAGTACTTTTGCATTTGGGGGGCAATCTGCATATGCTGAAACGCCATCATCATCTCTACCAATCGATGAACATTTAATACCAGAGGAACGTTTAGCAGAAGCGTTAAAAGAACGAGGCGTCATTGATAAATCTGCATCACAAGCTGAGACATCAAAGGCTGTTGAAAAGTATGTTGAGAAAAAGAAAGGGGAAAACCCTGGGAAAGAGATTGTTCCTGGAGATAGTTTGACGCAAGAAGCATCTGATTTTATGAAAAAAGTAAAAGATGCAAAGATGCAAGAAAAGGAACAAGCAGATAAACCGGCTGAAGGAACAGTAGCTGGACAAGCATCTGGATTTACCCCTGGTAAGTTAAATGGAAAAGTTCCGACTGCACCAGCGAAGCAAGAAGGATATAACGGTGCTGTTCGAACAGATAAAGTGCTTGTTTTACTCGCGGAGTTTAGTGATTTTAAACATAATAATATTGATCAAGCGCCAGGATATATGTATTCTAAAGACTTTGATCGTGAGCATTATCAAAAAATGTTATTTGGTGATGAGCCATTTACGTTATTTGATGGATCGAAGATTAACACATTTAAACAATATTATGAAGAACAATCTGGTGGTAGCTACACAGTTGATGGAACTGTAACGGAATGGCTAACTGTTCCAGGGAAAGCTTCCGATTACGGTTCAGATGCTGGTACTGGTCATGATAATAAAGGACCTTTAGGACCACGTGACTTTGTGAAGGAAGCATTAAAAGCAGCAGTAGCAAAAGGAATTAACTTGGCTGATTTTGACCAATTTGATCAGTACGATCAAGATGGTGACGGAAATAAAAATGAGCCAGACGGCATTATTGATCATTTAATGGTTGTTCATGCGGGTGTAGGACAAGAAGCTGGCGGCGGTAAATTGAAAGATGATGCAATTTGGTCTCACCGTTCAAAACTTGGATCAAAACCATATGCAATTGATGGCACACAGGCTTCTGTTCCGAATTGGGGCGGAAAGATGGCTGCATACGATTATACAATCGAACCTGAAGATGGAGCGGTTGGTGTGTTTGCGCATGAGTACGGTCATGATTTAGGTTTACCAGATGAGTATGATACAAAGTATACAGGACAAGGTGAACCTGTTGAGTCATGGTCTATTATGAGCGGAGGCAGCTGGGCTGGAAAAATTGCAGGAACAGAGCCAACGAGCTTGTCACCACAAAATAAAGAGTTTTTCCAAAAGAATATGGGCGGAAACTGGGCGAATATTTTAGAAGTAGATTACGATAAACTTCGCAACGGCATTGGCGCTGCAACATATATCGATCAAAGTGTTACAAAGTCAAAACGACCAGGAATTGTTCGCGTTAACTTACCGGACAAAAATATTAAAAATATTGAAGCGGCATTTGGTAAGAAGTTTTATTACAGTACAAAAGGAAATGACATGCATACAACACTTGAGACGCCAGTATTTGATTTAACAAATGCAGCGAATGCTAAGTTTGATTATAAGGCATTCTATGAGCTTGAAGCGAAGTATGATTTCCTTGACGTGTACGCTATTGCAGAAGATGGAACGAAGACACGTATTGATAGAATGGGAGAAAATGATGTAAAAGGCGGTATGGATACAACTGATGGTAAGTGGGTTGATAAATCATACGATTTAAGCCAATTCAAAGGGAAAAAAGTAAAACTACAGTTTGAATATTTAACAGATATCGCAGTAGCTTATAAAGGATTTGCGTTAGATAATGCAGCGTTAACTGTAGATGGCAAAGTTGTTTTCTCTGATGATGCTGAAGGTCAACCAGCAATGACGTTAAAAGGATTTACTGTATCTGATGGATTTGAACAGAAAAAACATAACTACTATGTAGAGTGGAGAAATTACGCTGGTTCTGACCAAGCATTAAAATATGCGCGTGGTCCAGTATTTAATACAGGAATGGTTGTATGGTACGCAGATCAAAGCTTTACAGATAACTGGGTAGGCGTTCATCCAGGTGAAGGATTCCTAGGCGTAGTAGATTCTCATCCAGAGGCAATCGTAGGTACATTAAATGGACAACCGACTGTGAAGAGCAGTACGCGTTATCAAATTGCCGATGCGGCATTCTCATTTGATCAAACGCCAGCATGGAGAGTAGATTCACCAACTCGCGGAATCTTTGACTATAAAGGATTACCAGGCGTTGCGAAATTTGATGATTCTAAGCAGTACATCAACAGTATCATTCCAGATGCGGGACGTAAATTACCGAAACTAGGCTTAAAGTTTGAAGTAGTAGGCCAAGCTGAAGACAAGTCTGCAGGTGCAGTTTGGATTCATCGATAGAATAAGATAAAACTAGAAGCAGTACTCTTAAGGGGTACTGCTTTTATGATGTGAAAAAGAATGTATGGAAAAGAGTCATAATCTTGTCCTTCCTCTCATACAGTGAAACTAACAAGGCTTGTCTTAGGAAAGGAAGGAAATCAATTGGAAACTTTACCATGGTGGGTTTATCTTGTTATTATCGGGATTGTCGTAAGTGGCTACATGGTTTTATATACTTCAAAAAAAGAGCAAGAGATGGATAATGAGTTTATTGAAAAAGAAGGCGAAGTATATATGAAGCGTTTAGAGGAAGAGCGCGAGCGACGTAATCAAGAGAGTGATAAGGATTCTGTGTTGCTGTAATGAGAGTAAGTGGTGAATAACGAGTCGGTTATTCACCTTTTTTTTATGATATCGACCGCTCGACACGACGTGACAAGAAAGTAGGATAAAAAATTCTTCTACTAGCTTTTCTTTTTCCTTAATTTGTGTACTATAAAGAATAGGATGATGTAAAAAAGGGGACTTTTTGAATGGGATTTCATGAGCAAAAGATTTTGCCAGCTGTTCGGCAAATAAAAGATTTAGAAAAATTATTACATAGTTATTATGAGTATATTGTTATTTTAGACATTCATATCGGTCAATTGAAGAGTGTTGTGAAACTTGCGAAGCAGCATGGTAAAAAGGTATTTTTACATGTCGATTTAATTCACGGGTTGCAAAGTGATGGCCATGCGACGGAGTTTTTATGCCAAGAGTATAAGCCATATGGACTATTGTCGACAAAGGCAAGTGTGATTATGAAGGCGAAGCAAAAGGGTGTTGTCGCGATTCAGCGTATCTTTTTAATTGATTCGAGTGCAATGGAGAAAAGTTGTAATCTGTTAGAGAAGACAAAACCAGATTATATTGAAGTGCTTCCAGGCGCTTTAACAGGTGTGATTGCCGAGATGAAAGAACGGACGGGCGTACCGATTTTAGCAGGCGGCTTTATTCGTACGGTTGATGATGTAGAAAGAGCGTTAGCAGCTGGTGCAACAGCGATTACAACATCGAAAAAAGAACTATGGAAACATTTCCAAAAATAGTGTCGAAAATGTGAAAAAATTTATTGACACCGCTTTCATTTACGGTTAACATTATAGACAAGTTAATAAACGTGACGGAGAAAAAAGAGATCCACATTTCATTGTTTCTATATTTTTATATAGAAGCGTGCCAGGTGTGGATCTTTTTCTTTGGGAAAAAATGAATGTTCATTCATTTTACCTCTATCACATTGAAAGCGTTTAAATTGATTATGGGGGGATTTTATGTCAGCATATTTAGGGGAGTTAATAGGGACAGCGTTGTTAATCTTACTTGGTGGCGGCGTTTGTGCTGGTGTAAGTTTAAAGAAGTCATTTGCTAAGGATTCAGGATGGATTGTTATTACGATGGGATGGGGCTTAGCGGTTGCCATCGCAGCATATGCAGTAGGATCAATTAGTGGGGCACATTTAAACCCGGCAGTAACAATTGGGCTTGCTTTTAAGGGAGCGCTTCCATGGAATGATGTACCAGGTTATATAGCAGCGCAAATGATTGGGGCAATCATCGGTGCAATTATCGTATATTTACATTACTTACCTCATTGGAAAGAAACAGAAGACCCATCTGCAAAGTTAGGTGTTTTTGCAACAGGACCAGCAATTCCGAACACATTTGCAAACCTTTTAAGTGAAATGATTGGAACATTCGTTTTAGTATTTGGTATATTAGCAATTGGAGCAAATAAATTTGCGGATGGTTTAAACCCATTTATCGTAGGTTTCTTAATTGTAAGTATCGGTTTATCATTAGGTGGAACAACAGGTTATGCAATTAACCCAGCTCGTGATTTAGGACCTCGTATTGCACACTTCTTCCTTCCGATCCCAGGAAAAGGCGGATCAAATTGGAAGTATGCATGGATTCCGGTTGTGGGACCAATCTTAGGTGGATCACTTGCAGGTTTATTCCATCAAGTTGTATTTGAAGGAAAACAAAATGCAGCACTTATTTATGTGATAATTGCAACTGTGATTGTACTAGCAATCTCTTATATGACAAGCAAAAAGAGCGAAAACAATACAAATAGTAGAAAAGTAGCATAAGGGGGAACCGAGTATGAAAAAATATATTCTTTCATTAGACCAAGGAACAACAAGTTCACGCGCAATTCTTTTTGATAAGGAAGGAAAAATTGTTCATTCAGCTCAAAAAGAGTTTACACAACATTTTCCAAAGCCAGGCTGGGTAGAACATAACGCGCACGAAATTTGGGGATCTATTTTAGCGGTTATTGCAACTTGCTTAAGTGAAGCAGATGTAAAACCAGAGCAAATCGCGGGCATTGGGATTACAAACCAACGTGAAACAACGGTTGTATGGGATAAAGAAACGGGTAAACCAGTTTATAATGCAATCGTATGGCAATCACGCCAAACAGCAGAAATTTGTGATGAGTTAAAAGAAAAAGGCTACAACGACATGGTTCGCGAAAAAACAGGTCTTTTAATTGATGCATATTTCTCTGGTACGAAAGTAAAATGGATTTTAGATAACGTTGAAGGTGCAAGAGAAAGAGCAGAACGCGGCGAATTATTATTCGGTACAATTGATACATGGCTTGTATGGAAATTGTCTGGTGGTAAAGCGCACGTAACAGACTATTCAAACGCATCACGTACATTGATGTTTAATATTCATAACCTAGAGTGGGATGAGGAACTGTTAGACATGTTAACAGTGCCAAAGAGCATGCTTCCAGAAGTACGACCATCATCTGAAGTATATGCTCATACAGTTGATTATCATTTCTTCGGTCAAAATGTACCGATTGCAGGTGTAGCTGGTGACCAACAAGCAGCATTATTTGGACAAGCTTGCTTCGGTGAAGGTATGGCGAAAAATACATACGGAACTGGTTGCTTCATGTTAATGAATACAGGTGAAAAAGCAGTTGCGTCTGAGCATGGTCTATTAACAACAATTGCATGGGGTTTAAATGGTAAAGTTGAATATGCATTAGAAGGCAGTATTTTCGTAGCGGGTTCAGCAATCCAGTGGTTACGTGACGGCATGCGTATGTTTAAAGATGCAAGTGAGAGTGAAGAATACGCCAATCGCGTTGAATCAACAGATGGCGTTTACGTTGTTCCGGCATTCGTAGGACTTGGAACACCATACTGGGATAGTGAAGTGCGCGGAGCAGTATTTGGCGTAACGCGTGGTACAACGAAAGAGCACTTTATCCGTGCAACGCTAGAGTCATTAGCATACCAAACGAAAGATGTATTATGCGCAATGGAAGCAGATTCCGGTATTAAGCTGAAAACATTACGCGTTGACGGTGGAGCAGTTAAGAACAACTTCTTAATGCAGTTCCAAAGTGATATGTTAGATGTTCCAGTAGAGCGTCCAGAAGTAAATGAAACAACGGCTTTAGGTGCAGCATATTTAGCAGGTCTTGCGGTTGGATATTGGGAAAACCAAGACGAAATTAAAGCGCAGTGGAATATGGATCGAAGCTTTGCACCGGCAATGGAAGCGGAAACAAGCGAAGAGCTATATGCTGGCTGGAAAAAAGCAATTGAAGCAACAAAAGCTTTCAAATAATCATAAGCAGTGTTATAATGATGATAAGTTAATAATTCGGTAGGAGATTTGGAGAGACCACAACGCGCTATAGATTGATTTCTATAGCGGAGTTTGTGGTCTCTTTTTTCGTATAATAGGGAGGAATTACCATGGAATTTTCAAGTAAACAACGTAAGGACGTATTAAACGGAGTAAATAAACAAGAGTTAGATGTGATCGTAATTGGTGGAGGGATTACTGGTTCTGGTATTGCATTAGATGGAGCAACACGTGGTTTATCAACAATTGTATTCGAAATGCAAGACTTTGCAGCAGGTACATCAAGTCGTTCAACGAAACTTGTACACGGTGGTTTACGTTATTTGAAACAACTTGAAGTGAAAATGGTAGCAGAGGTTGGGAAAGAGCGTGCGATTGTATATGAGAACGGTCCCCATGTAACAACACCAGAGTGGATGTTACTTCCATTCCATAAAGGTGGTACGTTCGGTTCATTCAGTACATCAATCGGTCTTCGTGTATATGACTTCCTAGCAGGGGTAAAACGAAGCGAACGTAGAAAAATGTTTAGCCGTGAAGAAACAATGAAGAAAGAACCGCTTGTAAAACAAGAAGGATTAAAGGGCGGCGGCTACTACGTAGAATATCGTACAGATGATGCACGTTTAACAATTGAAGTAATGAAAGAAGCAATCAAGCGCGGTGCAAAAGCAGTTAACTATGCAAAAGTAGACGGATTCTTATATAAAGATGGAAAAGTATGTGGTGTACGCGTTATCGACTTATTAGATGGCGAAGTATATGAAGTGTACGGTAAGAAAATTGTAAACGCAGCTGGTCCTTGGGTAGATACATTACGTGAAAAAGATAATTCGAAAAAAGGAAAAGTACTGCAATTATCTAAAGGTGTTCACTTAGTTATCGATCAAAAACGTTTCCCGCTAGGGCAGGCGATCTATTTTGATACACCAGACAAACGTATGGTCTTTGCAATTCCGCGTGGCGGGAAAACATATGTAGGTACAACTGATACATTCTATGATAAAGACGCAGCAGTACCACAAATGACAACAGAAGATCGCACATATATCATTAATGCAATCAACTATATGTTCCCAAGCGTGAAAATTACAGAAAAAGATATTGAATCAAGCTGGGCTGGTGTTCGTCCATTAATTTATGAAGAAGGTAAGAGCGCATCTGAAATTTCTCGTAAAGATGAGATTTGGACTTCAGAATCTGGTTTAATTACAATCGCTGGTGGTAAGTTAACAGGATACCGCAAAATGGCAGAGATGGTAGTAGACTATGTAACGTCTCTATTACAAAAAGAAGGCCACGGTTCTTATCCGAAGAGTGAAACAAAGCATATGCCGATCTCTGGTGGGCATGTAGGTGGTTCTAGTGGGTTCCCAACATTTATTACGAAAAAGGCTGGGGAAGGAACAAAATATGGTTTAACAACGCAGCAGGCAGAAGAATTCGCGAAATTCTATGGTTCTAACGTTGATATTCTCTTTAGCTTAGCAAAAGGATTGAAAGCAGATGCAAAAGAATATAACATGCCGTTAGACGTGCTTGTACCGCTTGTATACGCAATGGACTATGAAATGACAGCAAAACCTGTTGATTTCTTCGTACGCCGCAGAGGAGCTGTATTCTTCAACATTCACTGGGTATATGAGTGGAAAGAAGAAGTAATTGCATATATGGCAGCAAAATTAGGCTGGAGTAAAGAAGAACAAATGAAATACACAGCTGAATTAGAGAAAGCATTAACGGACGCTGTAGTGCCTGTAGATCAGCAGGAGCAAGCGGCAGCGTTAGCGTAAGTGTTTATTATACGTATATATAGAAAGAAAAAGAGTTGTTCGATGGAACAACTCTTTTTCTCTTACATCATTTACATTTTCCAAATATAAATGATTAATATACTCGTATTGACGATAAGAGCAAATATAGTCATAAAATCCGTTGAGTAACTGAACATAACGAAGAGTGAAAATAGTGCAGCAACAAGTGGAATGAACTTCTGTAAAGTAGTTACTTTTCCATTTTTGTGAAGCTGGTAAGATTTAAAAAAGATGAATAAGAAAACAGCAGAGGTAAGTACTAATCCTGAATATCCCCAGCCATCCTCAATATACCATGGTAAAGCTGCAACTCGTGATGTGAAAATAAATAAATTTAGTACGAGCATGCTAATCATTAAAGTATTTATAATGGTAATCGTGTTTGTCTTTTTCTTTTTCAATTGAATACCTCTCCAACACTTGATTTATTTTATATTTAAGTCGTTTCTGTTATAGCGCTAATTCGTGTGTAATTGATTTTTTTCTTTTACATTTTCGTCTTTAAAATATTGAAAGTTTTTCTTGTTGGTTCTATATATATCTTCTTTAATAAGACCAGCTTTATATTGAGCATCTAAAAACTTAAGCTCTTCATCCCAAATTTTGAGACTTAGCTGAAGGCAATTCTCACGCTGCGCTGTTGTTAAATCATCTAGGTGTTCTGGTTCCTCATTTGGATCTTTTGTGTTATCAACACGAATTCCATAACTTAGTTCTAATTCATCTAATTGTTTATGTAATGCATCTAATTGTTCTCTTTGTTTCATTAAAGAATCAACTTCTGAGCTTGTAATACTTGGATTAATTGATTTGAAATGTGCTAGCTCTTCTTTATAGATTTCAGTTTTTGTACCTGTATTTGCAAATGCAATCGTTGATAATCCCATTACGATACCGATGGATAATGCTGTAATCATAATTTTCTTCATATCATTCAATTCCTTTCCTTGTTGTATATCAATGCCATCTTTTTATTGTGAAATTTGTGCTACTTCCATAAATCTTTTTTCAATTTCATCTAATTCAAATGAACTACATACTCTACAGCCTTCTGGGTCTAAAATTCTATAATGTTGAGAAAGAATATTTTGCTGTATTTTATACCCGTTTAACTCCTTTATTTGTCGCCACCATACTTTTCCTCCCAAAGTCTTTGGGAAACTCGTATCGTAATGTGAAAAAGCAATCATTTTGATAATTTCGTTCACATCATCACCAAATGTCATTTGGATTGTCTCACTATGTTCAAAAAGCGTTACAACACAAACTGCACCTGACCATGTGAGCGTGCGTCTCCCTTTTTCAATTTCCACTAATGTTTTCTTTGATAAACCAATGATTTCAGCCATTTTATCCTGTGATAAATCACTTTCAACGCGAATGAGCTTTAATTTCGCATTCACCATTTCAATAAATGCTTGTTTATCCATCATGCATCTCCCTTTCTTGTATAGTGTAAAATTACACTAAAATAGAAAATATGTCAACATAAGAGTAATATTTCACTTTGTTTCATGGTTGCTCCTAGGAGTTATTTCGTATGTAGCAAATAGTATAAACCGTTAAGATTTAAATTCATTCCTTACAAAATAAAAAAATCTAGCTGAATAAATTCTTATTTCAGCTTCCTCTAATGACAATAGGAAAGTTCTCCTAAGGCACTTTTTTAGTTAGGCGAAATGATAGGTAAGGTTCATTTGATATGAAGAAATGGAAGCATGAATGATTCGGAGAACATAGGAAGAGAAGGGGGAAGGTGAGTTATCGCTTCAACAAAATCGCTTTATTCCTGAAAAAACATTAGTAAGGTTTGAAAAATAAAAAATAATATTTTTTATGCTTTTTCATGTTTTTTTGTTATAATAGCATACGGGTTAAGGGAAGATTATTTTATCTTCTCTTGTGTTTTTATCTGCATCTAGCTATTTGCTAGATGCTTTTTTAGTTCCATTCCATAAAAAGAGCTGTCAGGTTTCCCTGACAGCTTTTTTTTTATTACATTATTTTTTTTCTTTTTCTTCTTTTTCAGCTTTTGGCGTTTCGAAAGTATCTTTTAAATCTTTATCTTGGACTTTCACATCAGCCTTTTTAAGTTCGTCTTCTTGAAGTTTCATCATGAATTCGCCATCTTGCATCTTTTTCGCAACAAGTTGTTTTTTGATGTCAGCTTTTGAATCTTCAAATGATTTCTCTTGTTTTTTAATGTCTGTTACTTTAATGATGTGGTAACCGAAGTCTGATTTAACAGGTTCACTTACCTCATCTTTTTTCATTTTATATGCAGCATCTTCGAATGCTTTTACCATTTTACCAGGTCCGAAATAGCCAAGATCTCCGCCTTTTTCTTTTGATCCTGGGTCTTCAGAGTATTGTTTTGCTAACTCTTCAAAAGATTTACCTTGATTAAGTTCTTCTTTTACTTTTTTCGCAGTTGCTTCATCTTTTACAAGAATGTGGCTTGCCTTAATTTCAGGCTTGTAATTTTCTTTTAATTCTTTTTCAGTAATTGTGCTTTCAATTGCTTTTGTCATTGCTAATTCAGCACGAACGCTCTCTTTGAATGATTTCTCTGTAAAGCCTTGTTGTTTTAGAGCAGCGTCAAATTGATCGCCAAGTTGCTTTTTGTATTCGTCGTATTTTTTGTCGACTTCTTTATCATCGACTTTATGGTTTTTAACAAGTACTTGTTCTAGTACCATACCACGTAACATTTGTTTACCAACTCTGTCTTTCATTTTGTTGTAAAATTCTTCTTTTGAAATGTCACCAGCTTTAGAGGTAACGACTTTATCAGATGATCCACATGCTGATAAGGCAAGCAAACTTGTTGCTGCTAAGGCAAGCATAGCTTTCTTCATTCAATAAACACTCCTACTATTATGTATTTTTAATTCATCCCGCACAAATGAACTGTTGCCTCATGTGAGGTTATGTTTGTTCATAAGAGCCCGATTAAGTCTCATCAGTTTTGCTTTCTTATAGAGTGAAAAGTCTGCTTAACAGGGCTTACCGAGGCTAAGGATGAAATTTAGCTGAAAGTCAATTTATTCTATAGTATAAGCAATATGTACAAAATTTAATATATCATATTTCGACGTCTTTTCCTATTGATAAAGAAAAATTCTCCATTTGTTTATCGTGATTGTCAGATTATGTAGAGGGTACCATATTGGGCCAATGTGCATATAAAGGAAGGGGAGGGGTGGGCGAATGAATGCATCACTTATTATTTTATTGCTTGTACTGTTTATTTTATTAGTTATTATAGGTATAATTTGCTTATAGAGGAAAAAAGTGAGGAAGGGGCTTTCCTTCCTCACTTTCCATGAAATATAATTTCTATATAACTAGAAATTAATAGAATCGTAATACATACATTAATCACCCGAAAAGCGTTCGTTTGACGATTTTCGGATAGTTGTTTTCGCACGCACAGTGTATGCGTCAGGAAATTCGTGTAGAATAGAACAATAAGTGCGAATGTGACAAAAACAATTTCTATAAGAGTCACGAGGAGATACCTCCTTTTGGCCAAAATACATATACTTTTATATATTGTATCATACGATATTTTGTTCGTGTTATAAAATTCAGAAATAGAAGACATTGGGTTAGAAAGTGAGGGTGAAAATGGACGTTGTAAAGCGACTAGAGCAAGCTGAATATTATGTAGAATTACTTTTTCAAATGATCGATGAAGATAAGTGTCCATTTTATTCTTTAATTATAAAGAAAAAAGCACGTAAAAAGGATATTGAACGTATACTAAATCTTTGTGAACAATTGAACGAACAATACATAGCAGAGAAACAAGAAGGTTTACTTTTGTTTGATGCTCTTTTGGAGCAATTTGAAAAAGCGCTTCCACATCAGCTCGAAGTAAACGAGACTGCGGAAGCGCTACATAGACAAGGCTTATTTCAGCCAATTATGCAAGAATTTTTAAGTATGAAAGCGAAAAAATAACCGGTATTATTTTTTAACTAATTTTTGATCGTGTTCTGTAAAGTTTTCCTCAATATTTTCTAATGATTTCTCAAAAATATCGATAAAATCTTGTCCGTAAATATTTCTTAAAATCGCGATCAATTCGATATTTTCTGGGAACTTACCATAAAAATTGCGAAGAGCAAGAGCTCCGTTAAAGACAGAATTGTTTTCAGGGTCATACTCCTCCATTAATTGCAGCAGCAATTTTTCCCCTTTTTCTGTAATTTCAATATACGTATTTCGCTTATCATCCTCTTTTTTTGAGAATACAAGATAGCCACGCTCTTCAAGCTTTTTAGAGAAGTTAAATGCGGTTGATACGTGCATCACACCAAACTTTGCAATCTCAGAAATAGAAGCCCCTTTTAAATGATAGGCAATAGATAAAATATGGTGTTCGTTAATGTTTAAATCATACGGTTTGATCCACTGTTGCCAATCTTTCTCTACACATTTCCATAATGCCTTCGATAATTGAGCAATGCGTTGGCTAAAAATCATTGCTTCTTTGACCGAATACTCTTTTTCTCCACTTTTCATATACTCACCCACTTTTACATTCTTATTCATTAGTATCTATTATGCCAGTAAAATAAAAATTAATAAAGTCTTTTTGTGAGAATTGTGAAAATTTTTCGGAAAAATTATAATTTTGTACAAATCATGCATAACTGTGGAAGCGTTTTAGATGTCACAACTATAACTGTTATCTTCACGTAGTAGAGGATAACATATATTGTAAATGCATAAAAACACGACATATCTATGTGATATGTCGTGTTAGGAGAAATATTTATAAAAAATATTTGTTATATGCAAAAACTAAGAATGGAACATCATTTATGCTTTTTCTGGAACTGTTTGTTGTAGTTTTTCAATTGATTTTTGAATGTCTAAAATCTCTTGTTCAATATGACGTTTGTTTTGAGAAATATCTTGTTTCCATGTGGAAAGCGTGTCCTGCATATCAACTTTCAATTCTTGAAAAACTTCTTTACCTTCTGAAGCTGTTTCAATAATTTGACGTTTTAATAATTTTGTATCAGCTGCAATATCTGAAAACGTCTTTTTTACATCATTTCCTTTTTCCTTTAGTTTATTGCGCATAACTTTACCTGAAGAAGGAGTGGAAAAAAGAACGGCTAGTCCAGCGACAGCTCCGCCGCAAATTAAGCCTGTTACAAAGGATTTAGCTTTTGACATAAAAGGAAACCTCCTTATTTTTTGTTCATATTCATGATGTACAAAACGGTGCATATGCTTAAGACAAGGGGGGAGAAAAGTGAAACTCGTGACAACTATTTGTTTTATCGTAAGTCTTTTCTTTCTTGTACGTGCTATGCATTTACTGTTATTTATAAAACAAAAAAGATCGTATCCTCCAGCATTTTGGGTTAAGAAACAAGCCAAGCAGTATATCTCTTTTGGAGGAGTAGGCTTGTTATGTACAATCTTGTTTTATATGTTACTATAGTCCATTTTATAAAGCGTGTTCTATCCTTATTTTACACTATTTGCAATGGTACTTGCGATGTTTTGTAAATTTTCTGTCGTATATTCATTTTGGTTTGATTTCCAAACAGCGCCAAAACCATCGTTTTCACCGTAGCGTGGAATTAAATGAAGGTGGAAGTGGAATACAGTTTGTCCAGCTTTTTCACCGTTGTTATTTAGAAGATTAAAGCCGACTGGGTTAAATTCAGATTTAATCGCATTTGTGATTTTTGGAACGACAGAAAAAATATGTGATGCAATTTCTGGCGTTAAGGCAAAAATGTCTTGTTTATGTACCTTTGGAATGACAAGTGTATGACCTTTTGTCACTTGGCTAATATCTAAAAATGCAAGCACATGTTCATCTTCATATACTTTTGAGCAAGGGATTTGTCCCTCAATAATTTTACAAAAAATACAATTATCCGCTGTGTGATTCATTGTCCTCATCCTTTCAAGTAGGTCTTAGCCGTATTTTACCATACTTACATAGGAGAACAAATACGAAAAACAGGAAGCTGACTCAGCTTCCTGTTTTCTGAAGAGGGATTGAAAAAGCATTTCATAATAATCTACCGTTCGCAGACACCTCATTTATTTAGGAAATATGTGACAATTCGGCTCGTATTCTGCCTTAGACACCCCATTTACAATGAAATGATAATCCTTTATAAAATGAACTTGTTTATTTTATAAAACAGTATATACTCTCCTCGAGACACCCCGTTTCTAAAATTAAACAAATTATCTGGTTTCGTGTAAATTTTCTTTGTCCATTATGGACACCCCATTTCATGATGATTTCGCTAGGCTGTATTCATCAATTTGGTGGTTGCTTTTTCAATGTGTTCCTTCTTCACTAATTATGATGTCCCGTTTTGCAAGAGATATGTAAAGAAATTAAATTTTTTTTGAAGAAATTTAGGTACTATGTAGTATCCTTTGTTTTTTGATAAGATGAAGGTATACGTTCTGATGGAATACAAGCAAATGAATATAATGAAGAAAGTGGTGTCATATGGGACAGTTATTACGTGTAGAAAATGTCACAGGAGGATATACGAAGCGGCCGGTGCTGCAAGATGTTTCATTTTCTGTTAATAAAGGCGAGCTTGTTGGCTTAATTGGTTTAAACGGAGCTGGAAAAAGTACGACGATTAAACATATTATTGGTTTAATGGAACCGAAAAAAGGTAGCGTTACAATTAATGGAAAAACAATTCGAGAAGATATGACAGCGTATCGATCTAGCTTTTCATTTATTCCTGAAACACCTGTATTATATGATGAATTAACATTAGAAGAACATTTAAAGTTAACAGCAATGGCATATGGAGTAGAGGAGAAGCAATATGAAGAACGCGTAGGGCAACTATTAAAAGAATTTCGAATGACGAATCGTTTAAAATGGTTCCCGGCTCATTTTTCAAAAGGGATGAAGCAGAAAGTAATGATTATGAGTGCTTTTCTTGTTGAACCGTCTCTTTATATTGTCGATGAACCTTTCGTTGGACTCGATCCATTAGCGATTCAATCGCTACTTCAAATGATGGACAAGATGAAAAAGAGTGGTGCTGGTATTTTAATGAGTACCCATATTTTAGCGACTGCGGAGCGCTATTGTGATTCCTTTATCATTTTACATCAAGGTGAAGTGCGGGCGAAAGGAACGTTATCTGAGTTGCAATCGCAATTTAATATGCCGGGTGCAACGCTAGATGATATTTATATTGCATTAACAAAGGAAGAAGATTATGAATAGCAAAGCATTGTGGAAAGAACGGTTCAAGTATTTCTTAAAAGAAGTTCGTACATATAGTAAGTATGTTTTTAATGATCATTTAAAATTTATTTTCGTATTTATCATTGGTGCCGGTGCATATTATTATCAACAATGGTTGCAGACACTAACACCTTCATTTCCGACCGCACTTGTAATGGCAGTATTGCTAGGGCTTGTGTTAACAGCAGGATCCATTCAAACGTTATTAAAAGAAGCAGATCTTGTGTATTTGCTTCCAGTTGAAGAGAAATTAAAGCCATACTTTACAAAAGCGTTTCTCTTTACGTTTATGATTCAGCTGTATGTGATAGCAATTGCAGCGGCAGCACTTGCTCCGCTATATCTTCAGCAGATGAAGCAAACAGGAGAGGCTTACATATGGATTGTGGCCGCACTTATTTTCGTTAAAGCATGGAATTTATTTGTAGCGTGGGAAAAATCATTTTTAACAGATCCAAGTATGCAGCGTGCGGATTGGTTCATTCGCTTTATATGTAACGGATTATTTGTGTACTTTCTTGTAGAACGTACGCCTGTAATTTATATAGGAATGATTCTCTTTGTAATGGTTGTATACCTCGCATTCATGTATCAAACAGTAAAGGGAAAACCGTTAAACTGGGAATACTTAATTGCAGAAGAAGACAAGAAAATGATGCGCCTGTACCGCATTGCCAATATGTTTGTCGATGTGCCAGCATTAAAAGAGCGAGTATCACGCCGAAAATGGCTTGATTTTGTGCTTTCAATGATTGGGGAAAACCGTACATATTTATATTTGTATACACGTACATTTTTAAGATCTGGCAACTACTTTGGTCTTTATATGCGCTTACTTACTATTGGCGGTGTGATTCTTTACTTTATACCGTTTTTATATGGACGTTTCATTGTAAGCATCGTATTTCTATATTTAATTGGTTATCAATTATTAAGCCTTTGGAAACACCATCGTTTAAAACTTTGGCTTGATTTATATCCAGTGAACGCTGAAGAAAAGAAAAAGGATTTTCTGAAACTGTTAAATGCGATTTTATGTATAGGCAGTGTTGTATTTACCATCATTTTTGCGGTCGCAACAAAAGATATGATCATGACTTGTATTGTATTTGCCGTTAGCATAGCTTTTAGTATTGGTTTTGTATATCAATACGGTGCAAAACGTATCGAACGCTTAAACTGAAAGGAATGAAATTATGACTGAATATGAAGAGAAGGTCATAAAAAAATTGCAGCAGTGGAAACTTACAATCATGAAAGATTCTTCTATAATGAATCGTTTTTCAAAAAAGGTACAAACGAAAATGCAACAGCTAATTCCGGAAAAAGTGCAAAATGTATTAACAGAAACAATTAAAAAGATGGTCCAAGGTATTAGTGCAGGATCGAATTTTATAAAACCGAAGTTAAAAGAAACAGATTGGTCGCTTGAAAGAAGAGATGCAGAGGTTTTAAAGAAAATGGATGAGTATAAAAAGGTTGCGGCCGCAGAAGGTGCCGGAACAGGAGCAGGTGGTTTTCTTTTAGGGCTTGCAGATTTCCCGCTTTTACTCAGCATTAAAATTAAGTTTTTATTCGATGCAGCGACAATGTATGGATTCGATACGAGTAAAGAAGAAGAGCGCCTCTTTATCCTACACGTCTTTCAGCTTGCTTTTTCCAGTGACAATCATCGCAAGGAAATATGGAAAGCAATCGAAACGTGGGACACAGCGAAAGAAAATCATATGGACTGGGAGAAATTTCAGCAAGAGTATCGAGATTATATCGATTTAGCGAAGATGCTGCAACTTGTACCGGTTATTGGTGCCCCGGTCGGTGCCTATGCAAACTATCAATTGTTGCAACGGCTTGGTGAGGTGACGATGAATTGCTATCGCCTTCGTTTCCTTCAGCAGAAGGGAATATCGATTTGATATGTCGCTTTGAAATGAAGTCATGAAGTTTCAGCCCCTTTGGCTATCTTACCAAAGGGGGTTTTTGTGTCTAAGAGAAGAATAGTTGAAATAGGAATGTGGATGAGACTGTAGTAAAAAAGGTATGACCTCAATCGTTCGAGCTAAACGTAGTCGTTATGAATACTCCCCCACTTAACTTCGTTTGAAGTAGGGATACTCTTTCGGTAAAATCTGATAGAAAAACGATTGGGGGAGTATTGTTCAACGATGAGGGGGTGGTGTTATGAGTGATAGTATGAATATTATTATCGGTTTAACTGATTACGATCAGAGCCCGTTTTCGCCCTATGTCACGTGAAAACAGTGCAGGCCCTATTTTATTTTCTTTGAATGTTGAGAATCAATGAATCGATAGAGGGGAGAGGGAAATATGAAATTTCGAAAAGACTGGTGGCTAGGTTTCCTCGGGTTTATTGGAGTGTATAAAATTCCAAACGTAATAAATGCATTTCAAGGTGAACAGGACTGGACGGCATTGATTAGCCTGATTTGGTTCATTTGGTTCGGCTATTTCATTCCGGAGAAGAAAGATGATGAAAAGAAAGAATTGTAATAAAAATGATTCTCTTTCTATGTAATTTTCTGTAAAATAGTAAAATGAAAGAATTCATATATTAGATTACTAAATTTGGAGTGATTCGATGCAGCCACTGGAAAATGAAATTCATCCTGATATGGTCAAAGTTTGGAAAGCTCGTGTTGTAATGGAGCTGGGCATAAGTGTGTTAGTTATCCTTGCTTATCTCTTTTTCATGATTAAGTTTAATTGGTGGGCTTGGCTGTTTTATGTCCTAATTGGACTAACGGTTGTGTATACACCGCTTGATTATTTTGTCTTTCCAAAAATACGGCAGCGTTATTACAGCTACCGCTTAAATGAAGAAGAATTAGAAATTCAGCACGGCATGTTTACAGTTAAACGTGTATTAGTTCCAATGATACGTGTGCAACACGTTACAATTGAGCAAGGTCCAATTATGAGAAAATATGATCTAGCAGAATTACAAATTTCAACGGCAGCGACTTCTCATAGTATTCCAGGTTTAAAGATGAGAGAAGCAGAACAATTGAAACGACAAATTGGAGAACTTGCGAAGGTGAGTGATGAGGATGTATAAGAGGCAGCATCCAATCACGATGTTACTTGAATTAAAGATAACAGACTTTATACCATTCATTATTTTTCTGTTTAGTTTAAAAGGGAAATTTCCATTTTGGTATTTAGTACCGATAGGTTTCCTAGTGATTTCAGTTATCTCTATTATTGTTGAGTGGTACTATAAAGTATATTGGGTTGAAAATAATGTACTGCACATTAAACAAGGGTTATTTGTGAAGAAAGAAAGTTACTTGAATAAAGAGCGCGTCCAAACAATTAATACAAGTTCAAGTATGTTATATCAAGTATTAGGTTTAACAAAGCTGAAAATTGAAACAGCTGGCGGTGGTAATGAGCCTGAGGTCAGTTTAGCAGGTATTACGATGGATGAAGCAAAATCATTAATTACAATGTTAAATGAACAGGCAGTGGAAGCTGTAGAAATACAAGAGGATTCTTCACAAATTCGTGTGGAAGAGGAGAATAAGACGGAATATAAGTTGACTTGGAAAGAGATCTTATTAGCGTCGGTTACGTCCGGTCAATTTGGTTTGTTGTTCTCTCTCTTATTCTTTGTTTATTCGCAAGTAGATGAGTATATCCCGAAATGGATGAAAGACAAAGCAGAAGCATATGTGATGGATCATGATGTATATGGCTGGATTTATCTAGTTGCGATGTTACTTGTGGTTTCTTGGATCGTATCTACAATTGGCTACGCCTTAAAGCATGCGAACTTTACCGTGCACCGGAAAAATGATGAAATTCGTATTTCACAAGGGCTTCTTGAGAGAAAAGAACTTGTGTTAAAGCTACACCGCATTCAAGGGATCACGATAAAAGAAGGGATATTCCGTCAACCATTTGGCTACTGTTCTATTCATGTAGAAGTCATTCAAAATAATGAAAAAGGTGAGGAGAACGTTACACTTCATCCAGTTATTCGGAAAGACCGCGTCGCAGAATTGCTTGCTCATTTACAGTTGCCATATGAACTAAATCCTACTATTACAGCCTTGCCAAAAACGGCACTGCGTCGCTATTTATTAGACAGTTTTATTTTCTTTTGTATATTAGCAGTTCCGGTTACAGGCGCAAGTATATATTTTGGAAAATACTTTATTATTTGGATACTGTTACCTCTGTTTGTATTACTGATGTCACTTGGTTATGCGACATTCCGTGCAGGTGGTTACAGGATAGAAGAGGAACAGTTGACAATGGTGTATCGTAATATTGCTAAATATACGGGACTCGTGAGAAGAAGGCATGTACAATCAATCGAGAAAACACAGTCTTATTTTCAGCGTGGAGCCCATTTATGTTCGCAAACTTTCTCTAGTGCATCCACAAATTATAAATTAGAGCATATGCGTTTGGAAGATGCAGAGCGTATGGTGGATTGGTATAAGGATAAATAACATCTATATAACAGTAGCGCAGTTCAATTGATTTGAACTGCGCTATTTGTATTTGCAAGAGTAGAATCTTGATAGGAAATGAATAGAATAGACGATATTTTTTTATGTTTTGAGGTATCAGATGAACTTACTTCTTTTTCCTCACGAGCTCCCCAATAGCTGGCCAAAAAGGTAGGGAGTAAGTAGCAAGATAAAAGCTTCATAATGTTAAAAAATGACCTGTTTCAGGTTTGTTATGTCACTTTGAAATTAATTTGTACAAGATTTTATATTAAAAAAAGAAACGCTCAAGCCCTCCAAAATTTGTGTCCAATCACTCTTTTTATATAATTCATACATTAATGTGAGAGGGGGGGAATCCTATCGTAACGTTACTACAATTGATTAGACCGTCCGCATTTAGAGCTGTAAAAGCATTTAACCAGAATATACCTACAGCACAATTTAAACAGATTACGTATGAAACGAAACAATTCGATTTAAAAAATGAGTATAATATATCCGACTCAACCTTTGTTCCTGCAAGAAAGGGAGTATATGCTATTACTGCAGGTGCAGCATTTCTTGCTACTTATCCTTTTGATATTTCTCGTACTATAACAATGTTAATACGTGTAAATGATATCAATATTGTTAGAGAAGATCACTATTTTGTGCCAAAATTAGTTGGGCGACCTCATGCCGTAAGAGTAAGTACGATTCTACAATTAAATAAAAGGGATAAAGTTCAAGTATGGACAATGATTAGCGGAGGAAATATGACTATTTTGAATAACGAAGGAACACGTTTTGAAGTAGCTAGATTTTCATCTCCATAAAATTGCATCAGTATAATCAAAAAAAGAGCTTTTTGGAAAGCTCTTTTTTTTCATCTAATTATTCAATTCGAAGTGCTAAAATATCCCCACAATCTAAAACAAGTATAGTTCCTGGTTCTGTTTCATTATCTACAAAAGTTGCACAAAAATTGTCCGCATTGAAATTAACAAAAATAACATCTTCGAGTGTATTTCCACTTAAATAAATATCTACTTCTGTACCCAATGGTAAAGTTACTAACTGTTCACATACGCATTTATCATGATTATTAGCCATTTAAAAGCACCTCCTTTTAGAAATATTTTATGTTTAAATGCAAGAATTGCTTGTTTAATAGTCTATATTTCAAAGAAATGGTGGTTTAGTCTCGTATACAAAAAAGAGAATAGGAAAAAACAGTTTACCCTATAATTTAAATGTGGAGAGATAACAGTTTCGTTTAGGTATGGGATGCGTTCTACATATTAAGAAAAAATAATAAATTGCACTTTTACAAAAACTGTTTATTTTACCTTGTTTTGTATGAGAATGACATATTACAATGAGGGATAAATAGTATATGTATTCAATAGATTTCTAAATTTGGAGTGATTACATGCATCCATTAGAAAATGAAATTCATCCGAATATGGTGAAAGTGTGGAAAATCCATGCATTAATTGGTGCCGGGGTACTTGTAAGCATCGTTTTAGCATATCTCTTTTTTATGATTCAATTTCATTGGTGGGGCTGGTTGTTTGGTGTATTGGTCACCTTGACGATTCTGTATGCACCGCTAGATTACTTTATTTTTCCGGCATTACGCCAGCGGTACTATAGCTACCGGCTAGATGAAGAAGAGATTGAAATTCAAAAAGGGATGTTTGTTGTAAAACGTGTACTTGTTCCGATGATACGTGTTCAGCACGTTACGATCGAACAAGGGCCGATTATGAGAAAATATGAGCTAGCAGAATTACAAATTTCAACGGCAGCGACTTCTCATAGTATTCCAGGATTAACAAAGAGAGAAGCAGAAGAGTTGAAACGACGAATTGGGGAACTTGCGAAAGTGAGTGATGAGGATGAATAAAAGGCAACATCCGATTACGATATTATTTGATATAAGGATTTCTAGTTTATTTCCGCTTATTATCGTTGTTTTATTTGGTCCGAAAGATGAAAGAGAGCCTTGGTATTGGTTTCCCATTTTCATTGTAGGTTTTTTATTGATTTTGGCCATCTTTTCGTTTGTGAAATGGTACTTTAAAGTTTATTGGATTGAAAACAACATTTTACATATAAAACAAGGGGTATTTGTTAAAAAGGAAAGCTATCTAAATAAAGAGCGTGTGCAAACAATTAGTACGACTTCAAATATTATCTATCAGTTATTTGGATTAACGAAGCTCAAAATTGAAGCGGCTGGTGGTGGGAAGGATCCAGAGGTAACGTTAGCTGGTATTAAGGAAGAGGAAGCGAAAGAATTAATCGCCTTATTAAATAAAGTAGAAGACGAGAAGCCTATAAAAGAAGAGGAAAGCTTGCGACAAGAAACAAACACAACTGTTTATCAGTTAACAGCAAAAGAAATTTTGCTAGCGTCTATTACATCCGGTCAGTTTGGCTTGTTATTTTCAGGATTGTTCTTTCTTTATACACAGTTTGATAACGTTCTTCCGAAATGGTTAATAGATGAAATAGAATCATATGTGAAAGACAATAGTGTATATAATTTGTTATACATGGGCGCGATTTTAATCGTAATCTCATGGATCATCTCTACAATTGGCTATGCTTTCAAACACGCGAACTTTACCGTGCAGAGAAACGGAAATGAAATTCGCATTTCACAAGGGCTACTCGAAAAGAAAGAGATTGTTTTAAAATTGCACCGGATTCAAGCGTTGACAATGAAAGAAGGAATTCTTCGTCAACCGTTTGGCTATTGTTCTATGGAAGTAGAAGTCATTCAAAGCATAGATACAAAGAATATGAATGTCATATTGCACCCACTTATGAAGAAAAAGGATGTACAAGAGCTATTGACCTATTTAAAGTTGCCGTATGAAATAGAAGAGGAAATTGTACATTTGCCAAAAGCTGCGCTGCGTCGTTACTTGATTATGGGCTGGATTATTTTTGGACTTGCATCGGTACCGATTATAGGGGCAAGTGTGTATTTCGAGCAATATAGTGCTTTATTAACATTAGTGCCATTATTTTTGTTCTTTACGATTCTTGGATATGGAAAATATAAAACGGGTGGATATGCGATAAAATCTGATCAGTTAACGCTTGTATACAGGGGCATCGCCAAGTATACAGGATTCGTGAGAAGAAGACATGTACAAGCAATGACAAAAACGCAATCGTATTTTCAGCGTAAAGATAGGCTGTATACGTATATTGTAGCGGTAGCTTGCAGCGCTATTGGGCGTCATTATGAATTGAAGCATGTGCGTGAAGAGGATGCCAATTACATACGAGATTGGTATAAGCAAAAAGGATAAGTAACGGCTTTCGTTAAAAGATAAAAAAAGAGCTTGGGTTATCTCCCAAGCTTTTCTCCTATTAAAATCTCAAATAGGGAGGATGAATCTTCATTACTGAGTTGAACGTACTCACGACCACCTCTTACAACTTCTACTTTATCTTTATTGGGACTGATCCAAAGTTTATATAAAACAGCTTTTGCTTCTATTTTAGGATTTTTAAATTGAAATATGAAACGGTAATCAGCAGGACGTGTCATATCTACTTTTACATTTTCCCAATCAGCTTTATCTAATATTTTTTTCACTTTACGAACTTGCCCATTATTCGTAATTTCATTGAAATCTTCATAGTTATTTTTGTTACCGATACATTGTTGAACTTTTATATTCTGTTTTTCGTTTTCTATGCCGATTGAACAACCTGTCATCACTAATAAAATCAGTGCGAACAAAAGGAGAAAATACTTTGTGAATTTCATATCCAATCCCCCCTTTACTCTACAAATATAATGAAAAAGACGAAATCATTGGGATTTCGTCTTCTGCTGATGTTGTTTGCACCTTTGAAAAGGATAAGGGTATTTTTTACGCTAACACATCAAACGTTGTCACAAAAGATGGTCTTGAAAAAATACTTTTTTGCGGCTCTGCACTTGCTTGTGCAGGGCGTTTTTTATGTGCATTTTCGAAAGAACGTGATTCCGTCCAATCTTTAAAGTTTTGCTCCGTTTCCCACATTGTCATAATGACATATGTATCGTTACTTAATGGGCGAAGAACGCGGATTGCTTGGAAACCGGGTTCGTTTTCAATAAGACCTGCGCGGCTTTTGAAACGATGTTCAAAGACAGGACGGCCTTCATCTGTAACAGAAATGTTGTTACAAACAATAAAGCCAGGTTGTCCTTTAAATTCTCCGACTGCGTCTAGCACGTCATAGCTAAGTGAACCTTCTACAGTTTCTTCTGTATTTTCTTTATAAAACATATTTTTTTCATCATTCTTTGCAGTGAAATGTGGTTGTTCTAGAGGTGTTTCGTATGAAATGATTGCTTTCATTTATAATGCCCCCCTTAATGATTTTGCTTTCATTATAGCAACTCTTGCCAAAAACTTCGAAGATTATATACATAAAGATTATTCTTTTTCAAATAATAAATGTACCATCATTTGGAAAGAAGGACGATGAATGAAGAAAATAATGTGGACCTTAATGGGCGGCGTGGCGGTGTTTGTAGTCGCAATTGTATTCTATAAACTCATTGTGTTAGCTGGTGGTTATATGATGGATGAAAAGCAGCTGGTTTTCCACTCTTCATCACGTATTGTTGATCAACAAGGAAAAGAAATTACAAAATTATATGTAGAAAATAGAGATCTTGTATCGATTGAACAAGTTCCGAAACATGTACAACAAGCATTTATCGCTGTAGAGGATGCTCGGTTTTATGACCATCATGGGATTGACTATCCTTCTGTGTTTCGCGCATTGTATAAAGATATTTTAGCGAGAGAAAAAGTCGAGGGCGGTAGTACCATTACGCAGCAACTTGTTAAAAATGTTTTTTTAACTCATGAAAAAACATTTACACGTAAATTAAAAGAAGTGGCAATCGCACTTAAATTAGAACAAAAATATACGAAGGGGCAACTTCTCGAAATGTATATGAATCATATTTATTTTGGTCATGGTGCCTACGGAATTCAAGCAGCAGCAAAATTGTATTTTAATAAAAATGTAGAGGAGTTGACGGTTGAAGAAGGAGCGATGCTTGCGGGTCTTCCGAAAGCACCAAACGGGTATTCACCGTTCTTATATCCAAAAAAGAGTAAGGAACGCCGTGACTTAGTATTGTCACTTATGCATAAACAAGGCTATGTATCAGCGGAGGAAAGTGTTCGCTACCAAGGGAAAACAATTGCGCTTTATAAAAATTTAAATGAGCGAGAACTTGCTTATATGCCCTATGTAGATATGGTAGTAGATGAGGCAGCACGTTTATATGGTTTGTCGCATCAAGAAGTTCTGCGCGGTGGTTATACATTTGTTGTTTCAATGGATGAAAAAATTCAAAAAGTCGCTTACGATCAATTTCAAGATGCACGCAATTTTCCAGGAAAAGAGGGTGGAGCACAAGGTGCCTTTTTATTAATGGATAATATGACAGGAGGAATTAAAGCAGCGATTGGCGGACGAGAGTATGTGCCAAGAGGGTTTAATAGAGTGTTCGCGAAAAGACAGCCAGGGTCTGTTTTAAAACCGCTCATTGTGTACGCACCAGCGCTGGAAACGAAAAAGTATAATCCGTATTCTTTATTAACAAATGAACGAGTCTCTGTTGAAGGATATGAACCAAGAAATTATAATCATCGGTATTCAAAAGAAGTAACAATGTACGATGCGCTCTTAGAGTCAGCGAATGTACCAGCTGTATCTTTATTACATGAAATGGGGATAGAAGAAGGAAAGCAATATTTAGAGAAGGGGAATATTCATATTGCAGAATCTGGTTTAAGCACGGCACTTGGCGGGCTGAAAGAAGGGGTTTCTCCATTTGAACTTGTAAAGATGTACCGTTCGTTTTTAGCGAATGGAAACATTATTGAGCCACATGTGATTGAAAAGGTACTCGACCGACACGGAAAGGTGATTGGAGAATCACCGAAAAACGAAACGAAAGTGTTTTCAAAACAAACAGCATGGTATATGACAAAAATGCTAGAAGGTGTCGTAAAAGAAGGTACGGCAAAAACGGGAGAATATAAAGGTGCACTAGCAGGAAAAACAGGTACAACGTCTCTTCCGAATCAAAGCGAAGGCGCTAGAGATTTTTGGTTTGTTGGATACACGCCGAGTTTAGTAGGAGCGGTCTGGATTGGGTACGATCGTACGGATAACGAGCATCAACTGCATGATGAGAGTGCGTCTGCAACACAATTATTTAAAAAGATTTTAACGAAGGCGAACGTACAAGATGATTCAAATTTCAAGAAGCCAAAAGGTGTTGAAACGATCGGAACACCAATCCGCTTAAGTAAAATTGAAAATATAGAGGCGAAATTATCGTTTAGTCCGTTTGGTTTATTTACGATGAAATTGAACTGGAAACCACTTCAAGATAAAAGAGTTATCTATCGAATCTATAAGGTTGAGAACGGAATCCATACCCATGTTGGAACAGTAAAGGGAATTGGTGAGTACGAAGAAAAGTTTATTAACATATTCTCTAAACCAAGTTTTTATGTTGTTCCGTATAACTCACAAACAAATCGAGAAGGTGAAAAGACAAAAGTAGCTAAACCGTAGTTTTTGCTTGTGATATAATAAGAATGTTGTGAAAATAGTAAGCGGTTTTACGAACGTTTGTGTCAATTTCATGAACAACGTATATAATGTTATGCATTTTGTTTTACAAGCTGTATAGTAAAAAAAGATAAATAAGTAGGATAGGATTCGCTAGAAGCATTGGTAAGGAAGGGAGCCAGGGTCTTGGTAAGAACTATAAATGAGACATTTTTAAAAGCATGCATGGGGGAACAAACAGAATATGTACCAGCATGGTATATGAGACAAGCAGGTCGTTCACAACCTGAATATAGAAAAATAAAAGAGAAGTATTCTTTATTTGAAATTACACACAATCCGGAGCTATGTGCATATGTTACAAAGCTTCCAGTTGATCAATATAATGTTGACGCAGCGATTTTGTATAAAGATATTATGTCACCACTTCCAGCAATCGGTGTCGATGTTGAAATTAAATCTGGAATTGGACCGGTTATTGATAATCCAATCCGTTCTTTACAAGACGTAGAGAAGCTTGGTGAAATTCATCCAGAAGATGATGTTCCATACATATTAGATACAATTTGTTTATTAACAAATGAGATGTTAGATGTTCCGTTAATTGGTTTTTCAGGGGCGCCATTTACATTAGCGAGTTACATGATTGAAGGAGGACCTTCTCGTAACTATCATAAAACAAAGGCGTTTATGTATGCAGAGCCGAAAGCTTGGTTTGCCTTAATGGATAAGCTTGCCGATATGGTAATCACATATTTGAAAGCACAGATTAAAGCAGGAGCAAAAGCAGTACAAGTTTTTGATTCTTGGGTTGGAACGGTGAATGTAGCAGATTACCGCACATTTATTAAACCTGCAATGGAGCGTATTTTCACGGAAGTTCGCACAATGAACGTTCCGATGATCATGCACGGCGTTGGAGCAGGGCATTTAGCAAATGAATGGAATGACTTACCTCTTGATGTAGTTGGGCTTGATTGGCGCTTGTCAATTGAAGAAGCGCGCGGCCGCGGTATTCATAAAGCGGTACAAGGTAATATGGATCCTTCATTCTTACTTGCACCATGGGACGTTATCAGAGAACATGTAAAAACAATTTTAGATCAAGGGATGAAACAACCTGGTTATGTATTTAACTTAGGTCACGGTGTATTCCCGGAAGTAAATCCAGATACATTAAAGCGTTTGACGTCATTTATTCATGAGTATTCTAAAGGACAGTTAGCGAAGTAAAGGAGAATAGGTGTATGAAAAAGAAAATTGGTTTGCTTGTAATGGCATACGGAACACCATATAAAGAAGAAGATATTGAACGTTACTATACACATATTCGCAGAGGACGAAAGCCAAGTCCAGAAATGTTAGAGGACCTGACAGAACGTTACCGCGCAATTGGTGGTATTTCTCCTTTAGCTACTATTACATTAGAACAAGCGAAAAAGTTAGAAAAACATTTAAACGGGATGCAGGATAACGTAGAGTTCCATATGTATCTTGGATTAAAGCATATTGAACCTTTCATTGAGGATGCTGTAGAAGCTATGCATAACGATGGGATTGAAGAAGCAATTGCCCTTGTTCTTGCTCCACATTATTCTACGTTCAGCGTAAAATCATATGTCGGCAGAGCACAAGAAGAAGCAGAGAAACTCGGAAATCTAACAATTCACGGTATCGATAGCTGGTATAAAGAACCGAAATTTATCCAGTACTGGGTAGATGAAGTGAAAAAAGTATATAGCAGTATGACAGAAGAAGAACTTGAAAAAGCAGTGTTAATTGTATCTGCGCATAGTTTACCAGAGAAAATCATCGCTTTAGGTGATCCTTATCCAGAACAGTTAAATGAAACAGCTGATTATATTGCACGTGGTGCAGAAGTTCCTAATTATGCGGTCGGTTGGCAAAGTGCGGGCAATACACCGGACCCATGGATCGGGCCAGATGTACAAGATTTAACGAGGGAACTACATGAAAAATACGGCTACACTTCATTTGTATATGCACCGGTTGGATTTGTAGCTGAACATTTAGAAGTGTTGTATGACAATGATATTGAATGTAAAATTGTTACAGAAGAAATTGGAGCGAAGTATTATCGTCCGGAAATGCCAAATGCATCAGATGCATTTATTTCTTGCTTAGCAGATGTCGTGTTAAAGAAACAAGCAGAAGTTTCGTGAGACAATGGAAAAGGAGGAGCCATTTTGAAAAAGAAAGTTGTTATCATCGGTGGTGGAATTACAGGTTTAACAACAGCGTATTACTTACAAAAAGAAGTTCGCGAAAAAGGATTGCCGATTGATACATTGCTAATAGAAGCGTCGGGTAGGCTTGGCGGCAAAATTCAAACCGTTCGAAAAGATGGATTTACAATTGAGCGCGGTCCAGATTCTTTCTTAGAAAGAAAAGAAAGTGCAGCCAGGTTAGCCAGAGAATTAGGCCTTGGATATGCGCTTGTAAACAACGCAGCTGGTCAGTCATTTGTTCTTGTGAACAACCGATTACATAAGATGCCGAGTGGATCCATGATGGGAATTCCAACGCAAATTACGCCCTTTCTATTTTCAGGATTGTTCTCTCCGATTGGTAAAGTAAGAGCAGGTTTTGATTTTGTATTACCACGTTCAAAGCCTGTTTCTGATCAATCACTTGGTCAATTTTTCCGTCGACGTTTAGGAAATGAAGTGGTTGAAAATTTAATCGAACCATTGTTATCTGGGATTTATGCGGGAGATATTGATCAAATGAGCTTAATGGCGACATTCCCGCAGTTTTATCAAGTAGAGCAGAAATATCGTAGTATTTCACTCGGTATGCGTAATTTGGCTCCGAAGAAAGAAAGGGATGCAGCGCCGCAAGGGATCTTTTTAACATTGAAAACAGGGCTGCAATCTATTGTAGAAAGAATAGAAGAGCAGCTAGAAGATGGAACTATTGTGAAGGGGACTCGGATTGAAAAAGTCGCAAAAATGGGCGATGGTTATATGATTACGCTGAGCAATGGAAAAGAAATTGAGGCGGACTCTATTGTGGTTGCTGCATCTCACAAAGTATTGCCGTCTATGTTTGCACAGTATAAGGAGTTTCGTTTCTTCCGCAATGTTCCATCGACGTCGGTTGCTAATGTTGCATTAGCCTTTCCAAAAGAAGCTATTAAGCGTGATATTGATGGTACAGGCTTCGTTGTATCCCGAAATAGCGATTTTTCCATTACAGCATGTACGTGGACACATAAGAAATGGCCGCATACAACACCGGAAGGTCAAGTGCTTCTTCGCTGCTATATGGGGCGTCCTGGTGATGAAGCAATTGTCGAACAAACAGATGAAGAAATGGTTCGTTTTATATTAGAAGATTTACAAAAAACAATGGATATTACAGCAGAGCCGGACTTTACGGTTGTCAGCCGCTGGAAAGATGCCATGCCGCAATATACTGTGGGACATAAAGAACGTATGACAAAGTTAAAAACATTTATGGATAAAGAATTACCAGGCGTTTATTTAGCTGGTAGCTCTTACGGCGGATCAGGCCTTCCAGATTGTATCGATCAAGGTGAGGCAGCGGTAAAGCATGTGCTGTCTTATTTGGAAAAAATAGATGAAGCGGAATTAATTGCGCAATAAAAAAACAGGAGCCAGTAGGCTCCTGTTTTTTGTCGTTGTTTGTCAAAGTGACGATATATTCGAGTTTGCACCGATAAACTTTCATTTACTATATATTACTTTACTCATCAGTCATCAATATATCTAGAAACCTGAAGGGGCTTTTGCTTTACACTTATAACTCTCGCAAAAAACGAATGAATTTCTTTAAGCCTTGCGGTTGCTGTTTTCTACGTTTAATCACAAAATCAATTTCGACTGTCTCGGGCAGTTCTTCATAATGAATTGTTTTTGGCTTATTTCGGCTATATACAACATTAGTAGGTACGATCGTAATACCAAGCCCATCGTGAGCAGCTTGCATAATCGATTCAAGCGAATCAAATTCCAGTATCGCCCTTTGGTCAAAGTTATTCATATGACGATAATCTAATAGTTTCTTTCTATATATACAATTTGGATCACTGTTTACAAGTAAAGTTTGATTTTCGGGCAGAGTATCTTTTGGTAAAACGAGTATAATATTTTCAAAATAACTGTACACACTTTCGAATTGTGAATCATTATATGCACCGCTTAAAAAAATCCCATCAAGTTCTCCATACAAAAGCATTTCTTGTAACTTTGCGTTATCATTCGTTCTTAGCTTCATATCAATATTTGTATGTAACTCCAAAAAAGAAGAAAATAGCTGAGGTACTTTCACCGCAGAAATAGTTTGAGATGCCCCAAGTGTTAAAGAATCTCTCCATTTCTCAGGGTTTATTTTTGATTTCGCTTCATTCATTAAAGACATAATTTCATTTGTGTAATCTAATAATACTTTTCCTTCTTCCGTTAATGTTACTCCTCTGTTATTGCGCTTTAATATTTTTACGCCGAGTTCATCTTCTAAGTTTTTAATTCGCTGACTTATATTTGGTTGTACATATCCCAACTTTTCAGCAACTCTAGAGATTGATTGTAGTTCTGCAACATGCTTAAAAATCCATAAGTCATGGCTTTCCAAGAATAGATCCCTCCACCTAGGTATTATTTAAAATGATACCATAGTCATTATTCAGTATTATACTCCTCAAACGAACGAAGATAAAATGAAATCAAATCAGATACAGTGAGGAGATTTTAAAATGAATATAAAAGATAAAGTAGTCATTATAACAGGCGGTGGCACAGGTATTGGAAAGGCTGTTGCGTTGAGATTAGCGAGTTTAGGAGCGAAAGTTGTGGTGAATTATAGCTGTTCCGAAAAAGAAGCGTTAGAAACTGTGAATGAAGTAAAGCAGCGAGGAGGTACCGGGGTGGCTTTGAAAGCAAATGTAGCCAAAAAAGAAGAAGTAGAGGATATGGTATCTCAAACTGTTCATTTTTTTGGAACAGTCGATTGTTTAGTGAATAATGCGAGTATAACAGCTCAAATACCTATGGATGATTTAGAGTCTGTAACGGATCAAGTGTGGGATGACCTTTTTAGTGTGAACGTGAAAGGGATGTTTCATTGTATACAAGCTGTTGTTCCTTATATGAAGGAGAAAAAATCAGGTGCGATTGTGAATATGGGAAGCGTTGCAGGGATAACGGGATTAGGATCATCTGTACCATATGCCGCAACAAAATCAGCCATTCATACGATGACAAAATCGCTCGCAATTGCATTAGCACCTGACATTAGAGTAAATAGTATTTCTCCTGGTGCAGTCGATACAAGGTGGTGGGCAGGTAATGAAGAGAAAATGTACCAACTGGCGGGGAACCTACCACTTCAAAGAATTTCAACACCAGATGATATTGCCGAGGCGATTCTTTTTCAATTAATCCAGGAATCTATTACGGGACAAATATTTACAATTGATAATGGACAGACGCTTTAATCTTGCGGAGCATTGTGCAGTAAGATTATCGACTTACTAGAAAGTTGGATTTATCCCGCATTAACGGACAGTAACACTCCCACTTCAAAATTCAGCGAAAGCAAGGAAGTTAGGTGGGAGATGCACTGTCCGTAAAAGCTCGATTGGTTTAACTAATAATCAGTGGGGAGGGAGAAAACCCCCACTGATTAAAGCTTCACTTTATAACAGCGAAGGCATTCTGGTTCATTAAAGATCCCTTTGTTGTTGATTGAAAAGATGCTTTCTATACGTGAAAACACCTTTTGTTAATATAGATTCGGTTATGGGATACCACCACATCGCTATCAAGCTAAGAAAATACAACTACCCCCAGAACGAGATTTTGTCCTAACTTGTAATAAAAAAGCTCATTTTTTCGTTTTGGGATAGTTCTGAATTCTTAAGTTGATGGGCATGTATGGTGACCCTTTGTAGAAGAAACATTTTCCATCTGAGAGCTTATGCTCTCTTTTTTTTTATGTTCGACATAATCTGACAAAAAAGTTGTAACCATATTTGTTATGATAGTTCAGGAATCATACATTTTACATAATTGGAGGAAACGAAATGTATAAGAAGATGGGTACACTCGTTATAACTGGAGCGCTTGCTATCAGTCTAGCGGGATGTAGTGATACAGAAGAAACTGCCAAGAAAGTATCAAATGATACAAAAACAGAACAAACAACTGAAAAGAAAGAAGAGAAAAAAAAATTTAAAGTTGGCGAAACAATTAATCTTGGAAATCACAAATTAACTGTTACAAATGTTGAAAAGTCTCCAGGTGGAGAATTCGATAAACCTAAAGAGGGTCATGAATTTTTAATCGCTAATGTAACTATAGAAAACGGCGGCAAAGAAGAAATACATTATAATGCTCACGATTTCAGTTTACAAAACAGTGAAGGAAATATTGTAGATCCAACGTTAACTATGATTAACCAAGATACTCAATTGAATTTTGGAAAACTTGCACAAAATGGGAAAATAACTGGAACTATTGCTTTCGAATCAAAACAAGGAGATCCTAAGCTTCAATTAATCTTCAAACCAATTTCCTTATCAGAAGAAGAAGTTCGAGTAAATCTTCAATAATATTATCTACAAAAAGAAAAGACACTCGAATTGAGTGTCTTCTTTTAAAATTTCACATACTATATCTAATTAATGGGGTATCGCCAGCATTTCGGAAAAAAATCACGCTAAGCAAAAAAATAAAATAAGCCATCCATTTGGATAGCTCATTTACATAATTATCGTTATAGGTAGCAAGTTTTTCTCCATTACATTCCGAAATTCGGCTGGTTTTTAGCTTTCGCCAAGCCGAACAAAGCAAAAACAGGTAAAAATGATAAAATATAGTTTGAAAAGAGCTACGTGGAGATAAAGAAATAAAAAATATCGTAGAAGGGGGAGTAAAAACATGGAAAAATCATGGGAACGACCAAAAATAAAAATCCAAAAAACAAAAAGTGAACGGATTTGGGATATCATTGGATATTCATCTTTTTTATTATCAATAATTTTTTTAATCATCACTTGGGGAAACTTACCTAAGCAAGTACCGGTACATTATAACGGTGCTGGGGTTGTTGATCGTTGGGGGACAAAATGGGAACTTTTAATTTTACCGGGTATCGGGGTATTCATACTTCTTTTAATGCAGGCTTTAGAAAAGTTTCCCGAAGTTCATAACTACCCACGAAGATTTAATAAATCGAATGCTGAGAAGTTTTATTTAAATAGTCGAAAAGCGGTTAATCAACTAAAAAATATTTGTTTATTTATCTTTGCTTTGATCCAGTATGAGTCAATCTCAATAGCTTTAGGGTGGGGAAATGGTTTTGGAAAATTACTTATACCTATCGTAATTATCGGGACGGGTATCCCAATTGTGATAGGTATAATGAGGCAACGAAAAATTAAATAATATTATTGTCATTAAAACGGTATTGGGAAAAAAATATGTTGATTTGAAATAAAGTTTGATAATTTTGAAAAAAGTCTGATCGTTTAATATAAAGATTGATAATATGTAAGAAAGTTTGATCAAAATCCTATGTTGATGTGCAGGATTTTTTCTTATTCAGCAATCGAGCCATATTATGTAGTAACTGATTGTGTAAATAAAATCATAATATTCTTAAAATTTTCATTGGATTTAATAATAATAAATTATAAAATGAAACAATATATAAAACTATACGTAATTCAAAAAGATTTCTGTTATCCCTCATAATGAAAGGAGTTATTACAATCAAAAACAATAATGATCGTCATCCTCTGGACAAAATCGAGAAGTGGTTGGTTTTTACTGGTTATGCAGCTTTTGTTTGGTCGACTCTATTCGGGTTAATCCACATTTATTGGGCTGCAGGAGGCACTTTAGGATTTGAAGGTAGGACGATGGGCGAAGTGTTATTCATCATTAATCTGGTTGCAATTGCCCTATGTATAATTTCTGCATTTACTGCACTTGCACTTGTTCAAGCATGGGGACGAAGGTTTCCATCCTGGTTGTTGCTCACTTCAGCATGGGGAGCGTGTGTGGTTTTGGGTTTGCGCGGTGGTGTAGGGATAATTCAAAGCTTGTTGGAATCAGAATCACTTTCTTTACTATTAGTAATTGTTGAACCGTTTTTCTTGTTAGGAGGAATTTTATATGGACTTCTTGCTTTTCTTTATATTTATACCTCCAACAATGGGAAAAAAATAAAACAGAACGGGATAAATATGCGGTAAACCTATAGTTATTCAAGAAACGGGCGTTTTAACGGAGGAAAGATCACAAAAGTGATCAAACTTTTTTATGAAAGATAAATAGTCAATCTCAAAAGTGGAATCCATTTTGATCAATCTTGATATGCTCCCCATTAGGTAGACAGATAAAAAATAAAAATCTGTTTATCTAAGGGGAGTATTTATTATGGCTCGAATGAAATATTCTAAAGCTGAAAAATTGGCTATTTTAGCTCTTTATAAAGATGGTCATCATTCAATAGCTGACATTAGTGCTAAATTTTTTGTTGATCCTGGGACGATTAGAGATTGGAAGAGAAGGTATGAAGTGAATGGTGAAGACGGCCTAGAAGAAGCGAGTTCTTGGAAGTGTTATTCAAAAGAGCTAAAGTTAGCAGCCGTCAATGATTATCTATCAGGACACTACTCGTTAAGCAAGGTTATCCAAAAATACAATGTATCCAGTACTGCGGTTTTGAGAAAATGGATTAAAAAGTATAATAGTCATAGAGAATTAAATGATACCGGTAAAGGAATGACAAACTCTATGACAAGTAGAAGAAAAACAACGTTAGAAGAACGAATTCAAATTGTAAATTACTGTATACAACATCAGAAAAACTATCAGCTCACAGCCGAAGGCTATGAAGTTTCTTATCAACAGGTATATCAATGGGTCAAGAAGTTTGAAGCACATGGTGAAGAAGCACTACAAGATAAACGCGGTCGAAAGAAAAAGGAATATGAATTAACAGAGGAAGAAAAGTTTAAGATAGAAATGAAACGTTTAGAACAAGAAAATGAACGATTGCGTGCAGAAAATGCTTTTTTAAAAAAGTTAGAGGAACTCGAAAGGAGGCGTCATTAACTAGTATTCGTCTACAAAATAAATATAGAGCCATTCAAGATTTACATGCGAACGAAAATCTGCCAGTAATCCTTTTATGTGAAATCGCCGGTGTATCTCGTGCCGCCTATTATAAATGGCTACAGCGTACGCCAACAGCTAGAGAATTAGAAAATGAAGCAATTCTTCAAGATATTCAAGCTATTTATGAACAAGTAGGAGGCATTTATGGGTATCGAAGAATGAAATTAAATATTAATAGAAGATACCATAAAAAGTTTAACCATAAACGCATTTATCGCTTAATGCACATCGCTGGATTACAGTCTGTGATTCGTCGGAAAAGAAAGCGTTATGTTCCCTCATCTGTACAATATGTCGCTGAAAATCGACTCAATCGTGAATTTACTGCAAGCAAGCCTAATGAAAAATGGGTAACAGATGTCACAGAGTTCAAATTAAGAAACGGAAGGAAAACATATTTAAGCGCCATTTTAGATCTTTATGATGGCTCTATTATTAGTTATGTATTGGGACATTCAAACAATAATAAATTGGTATTTCAAACATTGGACCAAGCTATCACTATATTAAAAGAGAATGAACATCCATTGATTCATAGTGATCGAGGGTATCAATATACATCACATGGGTTTAAGAGAAAAATAGAAAAAGCAAACGTGATTCATAGTATGTCCCGTGTAGGAAAATGTATAGATAATGGACCAATGGAATCATTTTGGGGAACATTGAAATGTGAAAAATATTACCTACATAAGTATGAGACATTTGAAGCATTACAACAAGCAATAGATGATTATATCCAGTTTTACAATAACGAACGTTACCAAGAAAGATTAAACGGCTTAAGCCCATTGGAATATAGGGCTCAAGCCGCTTAAAGTATTTTTATTATTTCCACTGTCTACTTGACAGGGAGCTGTTCATCTATTTTCAAACTGGATTCTTTTTCTTTACCGTAAAATATGGGTTTGTGAGGTATTTTTAATCAAAATTTATTTCAAAGCTACAAAATAATTGGTAAGTATCAATGGTAAAGGGAAAACCAAAAAGGCAAGATCTAAATAAGAAAAAAACCACATTGAATAAATATACATGCCGGTTAACATAACGTCTCATTATCGGTAGCAAATCAAAAGCGAAATCCTTACTTGATCAGTAGATTTCGCTTTTTTCTTTATATCATCCTATACATGATTTTATACATCCCTATTCTGGTGCGGTTTTAGAGTTCTTGTTTGTTACTGGGTTATCCAAAAAATTGTATAAAATCCTGCATGCTCTTAGCGTGGTTTTTTTCCAAAATGCTGGCGGTACCCCATCGCTATCAAGCTAACAAAACAAAATACCCCCTAAAATGAAAAAATACGCTATTCTTTTTGTAAAATCATAGGAAAGGATGGCGTTTTCGTATGTCTATTTCTATATCCGATGAATTACAATTATTTGCTCAAGAGATTCAAAGGTTTTTATCTCCAAATGCCTTACAGAATCTTGCTAGAGATGTTGGTTTTGTTCAGCGAATGAGTAAGTACCAAGCAAAGGATTTAATCGCTGTATGTGTGTGGATGAGCCAAAAGGTTGCTACGACTTCTTTAACTCAGCTATCTAGCTGTTTAGAAGCATCAACCGAAGTGCTTATCAGTCCTGAGGGACTGAATCAACGATTTAACCAGGAAGCCGTTCACTTTTTACAACAGATATTAGCCAAACTACTAAACCAAAAATTAGCTTCATCTGTATCTTTTTCTTCTCCCTATACTTCTGTTTTCAAACGTATTCGTATTTTAGATTCAACTGCATTTCAACTACCTGATTCCTTTTCAAGCGCTTATCCAGGTGCTGGAGGATGCAGCCATACAGCGGGATTAAAAATTCAATTGGAGTATGATCTATTAAGTGGACAGTTTTTACATATTCATACAGGTCCAGGAAAACAACATGATCGAACCTATGGTTCTCTGTGTGTTCCAACCGTGAAAGAAAATGATTTGTGTATTCGGGATTTAGGCTATTTTCATTTGAAAGATCTTCAACATATACAAGATAAAAAGGCTTACTATATCTCTCGTATTAAATCAAATACACGTATTTATCAAAAAAATCCTAATCCTGATTATTATCAAAATGGAAAACTAAAGAAGAAAACAGAATATAAACAGATAGATATGGAGGCATTAATGAATTCTCTTCATCCAGGGCAAACATACGAAATATCTGATGCTTATGTAGGAATGACTGATAAAGTTTCAACTCGTGTGATTGTTCATCGACTAACAAAAGAACAACAAAAAAAACGATTACAAGATCAAACTGTAAGAGAAAAAAAGAAAGGAATGAAGTATTC
>NZ_FNQA01000029.1:0-26265 GCF_900107445.1 Bacillus sp. 166amftsu
AAACCACCAGTGGAACCGCCAACAGATCCAGGAAATACAAAGCCACCAGTTGATCCGTCAACGGATCCGAAGAAGTCAAACACAGTTGTATGAGTTAAGGAGCGATGTAAAAGGGGGATACAACATGTTCCAAACAAATGAGATATTGAATATAAATGAAAATGTAAAGATTGTTGGTCACATTGGTACAGGTAAAACAAAAATTTTGAAAGAACTTGCTACCAAGTTGGATAACGTAGTGGTTTTAGACTTTATTGGCGAGTATGAAGATCTTAAAGAATCGTTTGAAGGAGATAAGTTAGACGTAATAAACCTATGCAATCCGGACTGTCCGAAAGTAAAATTGAGTAAAAAAATCATCGATTTAGTTAAGCAATATGACTTTGTAATAATTGATGAAACATCTTATTTGTTTGCTGAAGAAGTAAATGGATTTGTATCATTTTTACAACAAATGAAAGAAGCGAACACAAAGGTAATAGCAAGTTTTCAAACATTACCACCAATAGAAATTGATATTGAATTTCCTCAATTCATTATGCTAAATCGATGAATAACCTTTAAGTGCAAGTTAGGATTTCTTTTAAAAAGATAGCAAGCTGGTTGAAGATTCAACCAGCTCTTTTCGTATACCTATACAGTATTAAAAAAGATCGAGGGGGCGTATGAAGATGGAAAGATGGATAGCGCTTGGCATAAAGATAAGTATAGGAATTTACGTGTCGTTAGGTGCATTAGGAATTGTTTATATCATTTTGGGAATCAATCATTCTGGTTATGAATGGACGCAAAATCAGACAGTAGACTCAATTATAGGCTTTTGCGTATTCTATATTTTAATGATTTTGTTTGTACGAGGTGTGATGGAAAGAAAACTAACGAAACGTTTGTTGTTATTAGATATTCCACTAGCAATTATAGTAGCAGTTGGTTTAATTGCTAGTATGATCTTTGTAGAGGAGCAAAATATAACTGATTTAGCGTTTTTAATGGCTTTATTACTGTCAACACCTATAATTTTACTGTTTCTTCGAATTGGATATAAGCAATGGATGTTTTATAGTGAATTGAAAATTCTATTAGAGAACAAGGAGCGACAATAACAATGCTGTTTACACAAATCACTGTTGTAATCGGAGCTATTGTTTTAGGGTTTCTCATGTTTACTGTGATTTTACAACAAGTTACACAGGATATTGTACAGGAGCTTTTGAATCAAGAAAATATAGTGGAAACAAAAGGAGAGCAAGAAAATGTCTGAAAGTGTGAATCCAAAGCCACCAATGAAATACAAATTAGCTGAATGGAAAGTACTCATCCCAATGAGTACTTTTTTATTTGGTGGAATCTTTCTTATCGTAAATTTTCTAGGAAACGTCATCGTAGAACTAGTGAAGACAACATTTTCAGACTTATTACATCCAAAACCTTTTCATATCGGGATAGAAGATTTATATACCTTTCAACATCCGTTGTTACTTTATTTGGTAATATTCCTGATTGCGAGTGTATGTACTATGCAATTTACCTACAAGATTCGTTCGAGTTTTAAAGATTTAAATCAGAATCAAAAAGATTCTTCTCGTTTTGCAACACTTGATGAAGTAAAACAACAATATCGCTCAATTCCAGAGAAAACAGAACGATATGAAGGAAAAGGCGGTGTGGTCATTTCTAGGTATGATGAAATTTCGGTGAAATCCATTTTACGACAAGTAAAAAAAGTTATGGATGCAAAAGGGATGGAGAAATGGCAAGAAATCAAAAAATTAAAGGATAGTGCAAAGGCGGGACGCTTATTAATTGATGATGGTGCAGTCAGCAACTTAATTATTGGCACAACAAGGTCTGGTAAAGGGGAAACTTATGTATTTCCAACAATTGATGCATATTCTCGTGCCGAAATCCAGCCGTCTTTAATTGTGAACGATCCTAAGGGGGAATTGCTTGCGGCATCGAAAAAAACGCTGGAAAAACGGGGGTTCCATATTGAAGTTTTAAATTTAATTAACCCGTTGGAGTCCATGAGCTACAACTTGCTTCAACTTATCAAAGACGCCTATAAACAAGGGGATACAGCAACAGCTCAGACACTCTGTAATACACTAGCATTTTCTCTTTATTACAATCCAAATGTAAAAGATCCATTTTGGAATAACAGTGCGATGAGTTTATGTAATGCATTGATCTTAGCGGTTATAGATAAATGTATCCAGGAAAAGACAGAGGATAAAATTTCGATGTATGCAGTCGCAAACATGTTATCAGAGCTTGGTTCCAAAGAAATTGTAATTGATGCAAAAGGAAATACACAAAATGCATTAGATATATATTTTGAAATGCTTCCTGCTGAGAGTGTTGCGAAGATGCAATATGCAACTTCTAGCTTCGCAAAAGGCGGAACAACACGGGGAAGTATCTTTAGTACCACAATGAGCAAACTGTCTATCTTTACTTTTGATGGCATTGCGAAAATGACGTCTCGTAATAGTATTGACCTAAAACGAATTGGCTTTGGGAAAAGCTTGCAAGGAAAAGGGACACCACGGGTACGGGTACAAATAATCTTCCCAGATGGTTCCAAAGAAAGTGTCAAAACGGATACAGAAGGACGCTTTGAGTTGAACTTTAAGCAAAGTGTAAAAAAAGGTCAGCGTATTCATGTGATGGAAAGCAAAAAAAAGAAGAAAACGATTATAGAAATTCAAACAGTTAACAAGGATACAGGTAAAACGACATTCAAAGTTGTCGAAAAACAAGATGGATTACAGATTGATAGCATTGTCATCTTCGAGAAACCGATTGCCGTCTTTATGATTGTTCCAGATTATGATTCTAGTAATCATGTGATTGCTTCTATTTTTATTAGGCAGCTATATTTTGTACTCTCCAAGTATGCTGGTTTAGCCCGCGGTGGGAAGTGTCATAGAGAAGTAGTGTTTTTGTTAGATGAATATGGGAATATGCCACCAATTGATGATATGGGGAATATTGTGACGGTTTGTTTAGGACGAAATATTCGTTTTAACCTGATTGTGCAAGCTCTTCCACAGTTGAAAATGAAATATGGAGATGCTAGTACAACGATTCAAGACAATTGCGGGAATCAAATTTATATTCAATCGGGTAATAAAGAAACCGCAAAAGAAATATCCGAAAAGTTAGGGAATCAAACCATCAATTCTTTATCTCGGAGTGGAAAAGGATTGTCAATTGATAAGAGTAAGACGGAAGGGATTGATACGAAACCATTATTAACGCCAACGGAGTTAATGAGATTCCAAGAGGGAGAAAGTGCAGTCATCCGCTTTATGAAACGTCGGGATAATAAGTTTGAAAAAATAGAGCCATTTCCGATTCTGAACCGAGGGAAAACGGTCATGAAATACCGTTGGGAGTACTTGGGAGATGATTTTGATACGGATCAATCCATTTTAGATATCGATATTCGTTCTTTACATGAATATGTGAATCCAAGGGATCTCATCATTGATTTCTTCCCAAAACAAGAAGAGGAGCCAACTGGGCAACAAGAAGAGCCAAAACAAATTGTACCAGGATCTGAACCAGAACCTGTGCCTACGCCTTCAGAAGAAGAGCCTGAGGAACCACAATTTGCAGATATTGATGAAGAAATTGAAACTCCTGAAGAAGCATATTCATCAGAACCGGTTGTAGTAGCAGAATCAGCTCATGTATTTGAACCACTTACCTTAAAAAATTGGGAACAAAAAACAGCAGAAGAATTCTTTGAAACGCATCGTTCCATTTGGAATGTGATTGAAAAAAAATGTATGAAGCAATGGAATAGACCATTAGCGGATATTCAAGCAAGCACAATGGAAAGTTTTATTGACGACTTAAAAGTATTAGTGACAACAGGACAAATAGATAAGAATACGTATCGCTTAATTAATGGGAAATATGGTGAGATTATGGATAGTTTACTAGAAAAAGAAGGTGTAAAGGAGGAAGTATGATGCAGGTAACCAATTCCTTACAACATATTTTACAAGTTTACGGGGATCAAGTAATAGCTGGGAGAGAAGTAATGATTGGACTTAGAAATGGCGTTGTGGTGTTACAGCCAGGAGGAGCTGATGAAGCTCCCATTGTGATACGAGTAGACGAAGTAGATGAGTATCTTGATATGACGATACAAGAAGTATTTGAAGCCTAAGAGAAAGAAGGTGAAACCATGAATGATGAGCAAGTCTTAGAAATACTAAAAACATTTAGTGAATACTTAGAAATTGGTGGATTTACGAATTATATTCTTCGTTCGATTGGTTGGATGATTATTTTAGGGTTATCGTATCTGGTGGATGCATTAGAAGGAATTACAGATAAAATTTTGTTAGTCAAAACGTTATTTGCATCAGAAGAAGTACAATCTTTTGTGAGAGACTTTCAACCTCTCTTTTATGTGTTATTTGCGTTTTCGCTCATTTATATTGGATATACTTTAATATTCAATCGGAAAACAAATCGTGAACAGATTGCGGTGAATATTTTTATCAGTATGGGTGTAATTGTGTTATTAAGTACGGCGATGATGCAAGCGGATAAATTTACAGATAAGGCAATTAAGGCAGTAGATCTCAAAGGGGATGGAACTACAAGTGAAAAGATTATAAAAGATGGTCTTACAGATGTAGCACAGTTTGATATAGGAGAGTGGAAGACTACAAAACTGAAAGAATCCAACAAAATTCCACAAGAGAACATTAGAAGAGTTGATATTTTGGAGAAAATTGATAAAGACTTTAAAGTTAATAAGGATAACGGGTTGTCAGATGTTGGAATAAAGGTTTTAGAAAAGAAACTCAGTGTTGCACCAGATGGAAAAGAAGTACTGATCGATTTAAAAAATGGTTGGTTTGATTTTTGGCCAGATAAATATTACCGCTGGGACTGGGATTTTTGGAAAATCGCTCCCTCATTATTTGTAATTGGAATGACATTACTATTTACAGCAATCAAACTTGGAAAGTTGTGCTTTGAACTAACCTTCAACTACATTCTAGCAAATTTAGTTGCGCCGGCGGACGTGGCAAATGGACAAAAAACAAAGCATATCCTAATGAATATTTTAAATACTTTTCTCATCATGATTATGATTTTTCTTTCATTAAAGCTCTACCTCATTGGTATGAACTATATTCATGAAAATGTAGATGGAATCGCTTATGTCGTGGCTTTAATTTGTTTGAGCCTTGCGGTTGTAGATGGTCCCGTCATTTGTGAACGTCTTTTTGGGATTGACGCAGGCTTGAGAAATGGTTGGGGAGCCGTTGCTGGTGGATACGCACTTGGAAAAGGGATTAGTAAAGCAACTGGTAATATGGCATCCAAAGCTGGTAACATGTTCAAACGGGCAGGAAGTGGTGCATTACAAGTCGGTGCAGGTGCCACAGGTATGGTAAATGGATATAAAAATGCAGGGAAAACAAGTGGTGGTGAACAAAATCAGAAGCAATCTAAAGAACAACAAGGTAACGAAAATAGAAGAGAAGGAAACGAACAACAGAGCGAAGCCAATAGCGGCGCAACTGGAATTGATAATCCATCTTTACAAAATGAAATAGATCAATCTAGCTATGGAAACGAAAAAAATCAAGCGCCTCAAGGCGAGGCAGGTAGCAGCGCTGTGTCCTTGCAAGATGAAATTAAGTCATCTGGTTTTGATAAAGATGCTCAAAATGGAGAACGTGGATCTTCAGCTAGTCTAACAAAAAGCACAGCAGGTGAAGCCAATAGTTCCAAAATGCAAGGGATTACACCTTCTCAAAATAAGGGGAATACAGCAGAGAATAAAAATCGTGCGAATGGTAATAACGGAGCACCATCAAGTACATCAGGTGGATCACACCCAAGTAGTAGCGGAGCACCATCAAGTGCATTATGCGGATCACACCCAAGTAGTAGCGGAGCGCCATCAAGTGTATCAGGCGGATCACACCCAAGTAATAGCGGAGCGCCATCAAGCGCACCAGAACCGTCTCAGCCAAGTCATAGCGGAACAGCTTCAAGTGGTGAAAGCTCTTCAGGTTCATCTCGTCCGGTAGATACGGCACCAACTTCTACAGAAGATATTCCAGCACCGCAAAGAGAAAACCGTACGATTGGGCAATATGCGAAGGATCGTCTCTCTAATGCATTTCATAATTCTCTAACAGTACAAAAGACAAGACGTTCTTATCAACTTGGACAAAATACAGGAGAAAGTTTCCGAAACAAACGTCAAAGTTAAGAATGAAGGGAAAAATACAAATCAAAATCCACCTAAAAATCGTAGAAAAGATGCATAGGTTACAACACAGTAAGCATACATGGGATGCTTATTTTTTTCGCTTGAAAAGGAGGAAATGAAAATGGCGAACTATCGTATTCCAAAAGAAATACGAACGGAATTGAAAATCAACAAAGTGTTATATCTTTTTGATCTCTTGTTCATTATAGGGCTTGTGGTTTTCACCATGACGACTAAGCCCTTGGTGCATCCGATGTTACAAATTCCCTTTTATATTTTTATGTTGATTGTAGGTGTCCTTTTAATTGTGCGTCCCAATACAAACCCACAAAAACGAATGTTTGAGGTGCTGTTTATTCTGTTAGCTCGAAAACGCTCTACGTATTGTGCAATCGACCAGGAACAAGACTGAAGGAGGAAATGGAATGGCATTATTCAATGAAAAAGAAATGAATAGAGGAGTAGAGAAGAAGAGCGAAGCCAAACCGTCCCCGCAATTTCCAAAGCAAGAAAAAAAGCCAGGGGGAGTCGTGAAAATCAAAGGATTTCAGGAAAAGAAAGAAACACAACCAACGGTTCCTCCTTTGAGAGAAGAAGAAGTTCCGGTAAAGAGAAAGAAGAAAAACTTAATGCAACATCTTGGAAAGAAGAAAGATGTTATAAAAAAAACAACGAAGATTGGCGAGGATTCGGGAAGCAAAGGGAAGACAGAAAAAGAGAAAACAGGAAAAAAAGCCAAAAAGAAAGAGAAGCCACCTTATATCAAAAAGAGTATTGCTGAGGTGATTCCAATTATTGATATAACGGAATCGGGTGTCTTTGAATTTCGAGAAGAACAAGGTTTTGTAGATATCTTACAGATCCAAGGTACAGATATTTATTCAATGAACGATGAAGAGGCAGAATATGCGATTTATCACCTTGCACATTATTATCAATCGTACCAAGAGTCCATCAAAATTGTATCGATGAACTTTCCAGTTTCTACAGAACCGCAACAACGTTTTTTACTTAAGAAGATTGAAACGTGCCAGAATCCGTTATATGAAAGTTTCCTCGTACAAAAATTGAAAGAACTTCAGTATTTAGAATGGGGGCGTACAAACCGGGAGTACTTTTTATTCGTGTATGGTGAGAATGAATTTGTTGTGAAAGAACGAGTGGAATCGTCAAAACGGTACTTGCAACGATGCATACCATTATTAGATATGGAAGAGGAAAAGAAAATAGAAATTTTATATAAGTTGCATAATCAAAATTCGAAAATTGGTACGAAAAAATAAGAAGAGGTGATGAATGTGTCTGTACTGAATTTTTTAAAGAGAAAGCAAAAGAAAGAAGAAAAAAAAGAAAAGAAACAGATCAATAAGGAATTGGTTTCCCAGATTCAACCACAAGGGGGGATTCAATTTAAAGAAGTATATGTTCAGGGGGGAGATGGATTACAAACTTGCATTCATGTATACGGGTATCAGACAACAGTAAATGACTTTTGGTTAGAACCTATTATGAATATGCCGAATGTCATTACAACACTTGATATTATCAGTGACAGTCGAAAAGTCGTAGTTGAATCAATTAATAAATCCATGGCAGAACAAAGCGTTCGACATGCGAACGCTAAAGATAATGTTGAACGGATTGAAGCGGAACAACAGTTTAACGAGTTAGAAACACTATATCAACAAGTATCCAAAGGAGAGGTGCTGAAACGAGTACATTTACGCATTTATATTTCAGCACGAACGATGACAGAGTTAGAAAAGCAAGCAAAAGAAGTCATGGAAACACTAGAATCATATAATTTTAGAGGTGCCATATTCCTAAATGAGCAAGAACATGAATGGGCATCCCTTACATCGAGCTTTGAGATGCAAAAGAAATATATCAATAAACGAAATGGGAAAGAAATACCGGCTCTTTCTTTAGCAGGAGGGTTTCCGTTTCATTTTACATTCTTAAATGATCCATATGGGACTTACTATGGCACAACCAAAACAAAGGGGAGTGTCATTTTTGATTTGTTCCATAAAGATAAACAACGAAAGAGTTATAACGGTGTTGTAATTGGAAAGATGGGTGCCGGCAAGTCTACCTTATTGAAAAAAATTATGAGTGACAATGCAATGAAGGGTTATAAAATTCGAGGCTTTGATATTACAGGTGAGTTTGAAGATATTGTGCAAGAGTATAACGGGAAGCAAATTGCATTAGATGGATCGCAAGGGAAAATTAATCCACTCCAAGTATATAAAACGGCTAAAACAGAAGAAGGTTCCTTTACCCAGCATCTATCCAAACTCAGTATCTTTTATCGCTTTATTGCACCAGAAGCAAAGGATGATGAAATTAAAGAGTATGAGAATTTACTTCGTAAATTGTATGTAAAAGAGAAGTTATGGGATGATGAACCGAATGCCAACAACCATATCACGAGTTTGCCAGCTACAGCGTATCCGGTTTTTTCTCATTACATTGACCTGGTGCAAAAAGAATTATATGAAGATGTAAACACTGGAAAACATCGTGCAAACGTGAGTGATTCGCGTGCCAAACGATTAGAGTTAATTCTCTTAAATATCACCAATTTAGTTGAAACTTATGGACATATGTTTAATGGTGTATCGACGATAGACGATTTCTCAAAAGAGCAAATCGTCTTTTTTTCATTGCGTCATTTGATGAGTTTAAAACCAGAAATTCGGCAAGCACAGATTTTCAATGTGATGAACTTGATGTGGGATGAGATGTTAGAAAACGGAATGCCGCAGTGGAAAGCCTTTGATAGAAAAGAAATACAATTTGAAGATGTGATTCGTTATCTCTTTATCATGGATGAAGCCCATCATCTTATCAATACAAGTGAACGAAGTCAACATGCAGTGGAGTTTACAACCAAGTTTGCTCGTGAAGCTCGGAAGTATTTTGCAGGCATTGTATTTGCGAGTCATTCGATTCGTGACTTTGTTCCAGAGGATGCTAGTTTAGCGGCAGTAGAAGAGATTAAGAAGCTCTTTGAACTCACACAGTACAAATTCATTATGCAACAAGACAGCAACAATCTAGAGATGTTACGGAGGGTGTTTGCAGGTCAAATCAGTACAAGTGAACTGAATGAAATACCATTTTTACCAACAGGAGATGTGCTCTTATGCATCAGTGCCGTGAAGAACATTTTATTTAAAGTCGATGTAACAGAAGAAGAGTTAGCGTTGTTTGGAGGAGGGGCATAATTCATGCATCTTGTACTGAAGATTATTCCGAAAAAGTGGCTCGTTGTGATTGCTTTGAGTCTACTTTTTCTCCTTGGAACGATTCTTTTAGGAGCTACCATGACACTCATTGGGGGAATGGAGGGTAATAAAAAGCAAGGGGATATTACATACCCACAAGGAGGCATAGGGACAGCGAATGTTTCGGCTGAAGTATTGAAATGGGAGCCGACCGTTCGGAAGTATGCACAGCAATTTGGCGTAGAAGGGTTTGTTCCATTGATGTTAGCTCAGATGCAGCAAGAGAGTGGTGGACGTGGACTCGATCCGATGCAAAGTTCTGAAGGAGCATTTAATACTAAGTATTGTAAAGGGCCTAATTGTATTACGGATCCTGATTACTCCATTTGGGCTGGAGTACAAGAATTTAAGCATGCGATTGAGCGAGCTGGTGTTACGGGACCAGGTGATATGGATCACATAAAAACCGCTTTGCAGGCTTATAATTTTGGAACAGGATTCTTCGATTTCATTGCAAAACATGGAGGTAAATATACAAAAGAATTAGCCATTCAATTCTCCGCAGAGCAATATCAAAAAGAAAAACATACGGGTAAGTATCGTTGTGTAAGACCTGAAATGATTCCTTATGGCGCGTGCTATGGCGACGCGCTCTATGTTGATGCAGTGCTGAAATATTATATACCTGGCGTACCAGTAAATGGCGGAGGAGGAAGCGTAGGAGGCGGTTCTTCTGGTTCGCAAGTTGCCGATGTGGGTCGTCAATGGATTGGACGTTCCACGTATGTATTTGGTGGTGGACGTAACACAAATGACATTGCAAGAGGCATTTTTGATTGTAGTAGTTTTGTACGCTGGGCATTCGAACAGGTAGGAATGAATGTAAGTCCAATGGGGAGTGTGAGTACAGAAACCTTAAATAAAATAGGTACACAAATTTCACCAATGGAAATGAAAGCTGGTGATGTCATTTTCTTTGATACGTATAAACATGACGGTCATGTTGGGATTGTGATTGACCAAAATACTTTCATTGGTTGTCAAACAAATAAAGGTGTCTCAATCGAAAATCTATCGAATCCATACTGGACTAAAGTGTTTAAAGGGCATGTGAGACGTTACTAAAATGGTAACAAAACTAGATAAGAGATTATAAGTTAAGGAGGCGGGATCAGTGAGTGAAACGAATGAAAAAGATAAAAGAAAAGTCTGGTTTGTAACGCTTGCAATTGTCATTGCAGGCGTTACTTTTTGGAATATCTTTTTGTATTATCGTAACGATGAGACGGGTGATGTAAAGCAATTAAACGTTCGTAACCAGGTGTTACAAACTGAAAATGAAGAACTGAAAAAGAGGGTGAAAGAAACTCTTCCTTCGGAACAAGAACAAGAGCGACAATCGTATCTTTCGGCAGTAGAGAAGTTTATTCAGTTATCCTTTCATCGAGAAAAACAAGGATATGAGGAACGAAGAGAACAGGCAAAAAAATTAATGAAAGATGAAGTATTTCAGCTCTTTTATCCAACGGATACATTCGAAATGGGGGACACATATGTATCTAAGCCATCTGATATGAAGTTATACTTACAAGCTTATAGGATTGGTGCTTCTCAGGTAGAAGTAATCGCAGAATTTCAAAATACCGTGACGATTGGTGCGAATGGAACAACAGATAAAACGAAAAATGTCATGAAAGTAACCGTGCAAAAAAATCAAGAGAGTTGGCAAGTAACCAATGTAGAAGAACTAGCGGTTCAGATCATTCCATCTTAAAAAAGTGAGGTGTCGAGTAAATGGAAGTTGTAAATAATAGTGTGAATTTAAGACGTAAAAAATCATGGATATATGGATTGATTGTAGGATTTATGTTTTTTGGTTTTTTCGGTTTTTTTACTTCGAAATTATATGTACCTTATGAAGAGCCAGTCTATCATACAGAACTGAAAAAGTCGGTTGCGTTATTAGGAAATCGAACCATGACAATAGAGAAAAGGGCGTATGATCCAGCTTCGCATACAATAGAAATGTTTCTTCATGTAGAGGGAGGAGATGGAGAAAAGTATCAGTTTCAGGCACAAGAAAAAGCAAATCCGAATCTTCAGCTACCAGTAAAAGTGGTGTACCAAGATGATGAAAATATGGTTGTACAAGTGAAAGAACTATCTCCAAAATGGCAAGCAGTTGCGCTCGATGTATTTGAAAAAAATAATCAAGATGTGACGCTAGAAACGAAACAAACGAATAAAGAAGAAAACGGAACTTCAAAAGAAGATGAAAAACAAACATTCTTAAAATCTTTCTTCTCCGACCAAAAGAAAACAGAGATAGAAGAGGGCATTTCACAAAAAAGTAAAGGTTCTTATGCGAAAGTGTTTATCGGTATGGAACAAAAAATCTTAAAAGATAAAGTAAAACAGTACGATGAAGTCATGAAGCAAGAAAGCTCTAAACAAACAGAGTGGCAAAAGCAAATTACGGAATGGAAGAATGAATCTAAGTACCAAACTGAAACGGAAAAAATGGAAACGGATGCGAAAATCAACTCAAAAGAAACGAATATTAGCCAATCAAAAGAAAAGGTTGAACTATATAAATGGGAGCAAGGACAAGTGAAAGAAAAGATAAAAAAATTAGATGAGAAGGCAAAAGATGTAGAGCGTTCGTGAAAAAAGCATAGTGTACCTTGAATGTACTTTCATGGTTTTTAGGTGTACCTTGATTGAACTTTGGAAGATATTGACTGTACCTTGAGTGTACTTTTGGAAGACTTTCATGACCCCACGATTTTACTAGGCTTTGCCTAGTCCCACACCCTCGGTGGGGGCAAAAATCCCTTATGCTCTTCTCACTCTTGGGTGTAGTGTTCTGAACGAATGGAGGCGAAACATTAGATGGACATTAAGATTCGAAATTTGAGTCCAGTTGCAATCAAAAGATTAGATGAAATTGCAAAAAAGAAAAACATTTCAAGACAGGAATTATTAAAAGGACAAATAGAAACATTGGCGTTTTACCGTGAACAACAAAATCGTGAATTGTATCTTCAACAGTTGCTAGAAAAAAATATCTATGCGATGGAAAGTTGTTTCAAAGCTGTAAAAGAAATGAATGCTTTTTTACAAATGATGACGCAGGATGATGAGGTATGAGTGAATCAACAAGTCCTTCACAAGCAACGGTGACGCCTGGTGTGGTGACAGTGTCTCGTTTTGTTACGGCGGATGGAAAAACATTTCAGGATTATGTGGAGTACGTAGACCGAGAAGATGCAAAAAGAGAAGGGGAAGCCCATCAGAAAATGTTTTCTCTGTATCAGGATTATATGGGAGATTCAGAGAAGACTTCTTCTCTCTTCACAGAGCATAGTAACGGTTTAAAGGGAAATGAAAAGAAAGACCTAAAAGAGATGTTTCAGCTCGCTCAAAAGAATAAAAGTATTATGTGGCAAGATGTCATCACGTTTGATAATGACTGGCTCGCTGAACATGGCGTGTATGATCCTAGAACACGTACTGTAGATGAAACAAAATTGATGGATGTTACCCGGTTAGCGATGAAAGAAATGTTAAAAAGAGAAAAGTTAGAACATACAGCCATTTGGTCAGGAGCGATTCACTATAATACGGATAACCTTCATATTCACGTCGCAACTGTTGAGCCATTTCCAACGAGAGAACGAGGGAAGCGAAAACAAAAAACATTGGATGCGATGAAAGGAAAAGTGGTTCAAAATATTATGGATCGTGGTCAAGAACAAAAACAGATTAATGATTTAATTCGAAAGAATATAGTTGCAAAAAAGAAAGAAGATTCCACATTCACATGGCGCAATAGAGAACTAAAACCATTATTCCAGTTTATTTACAAACGCTTACCAGAAGATAAAAGGCAATGGCAATACAGTTACAATACATTGCGGCCACTCCGTCCTCATCTTGATGCATTAACACAAAAATATATCGAGAAGCACCATAAAGAAGACTATAAACAGTTTCTTCAAAAGTTAGATAAAGAAGTAGATGTATTAAAGAAAGCATATGGAGAAGGCTCTGGTGATAAGAAACGATATGAAAATTATAGGGAAAATAAAATAGAAGAGCTTCACAAGCGAATGGGAAATGCGTTTCTACAAGAGATGAAAGCATACGATAAAGAACGACAGCGCATTGATAAAATGTTAGACCGAAAGCCCAGTCAGCGAAAGAACTTTCAACAAAATGCCTCGATGCAGTATGCACTTAGGAAAATGGAGGGTGCGTTCAAAAGTGAATATGAAAGTTGGAAAAACCAACGTTATTATGAACGTCTTGAGAGAGAAATCCAACAACAAAATGAGAGGGGATATGAACGATGAGTAAAGTAAGGCGTGTATTAAAGTTAGAAAAAGATACTGATGATTATCTTATGGCATTTAAAGAAGAACATAAAATTAGATACAACGGGGTCGCTTTAGCACAAATCTTTAAAGAGCATAAAGAGGCTAAACAACAAGAATGGTCGCTTCGATACATTACAGAAGTCGTGACAAAACACCTTCATGAGGTGTTGAAAGAAGAGCTTACAAAAATCCGCCTTGGTACGAATAGTGCTGATAAAAATACACAAATGTTAATTGAGTTTATGAATGGCATTTATGAGCATGAACAGTATCAAGGGGTTTGTACAACTGATATTGCAGAAACCGAAGCAACAAAACATATAAGGGAGGTAGTAGAGGAAAGAATTGCACATAAAAGACAAAAGAAAATGGATTATCAAGCTTCGAAAGGGCAAACAAAAGAAGTGTTTGTTCCAATTGAGGAGGTGAATCTATAGAGCTACTTGAATAGTTTGTGAGAAAGAAATATCAATACAATGAAAAGGAAAAGGGGAAAAGAAATGTTACTATTTCATGAAGATATTGAACTTGGAATTATAAAATCTATTGGTGAAAGAGAAGTTACTTTTCATGTCGCAAATCGAGAAGTTACAATCCCATTAACAGAAGAGGAAGAACAAGAGTTATTTGATTATATTGAGCTTCCAGAAAATGATTTACTTATTCCCATCAACATGAAAACTCATAAAATATGTGTTCCAACAGATTTAGAAACCTGGAACGAAGAAACGATGGATGAATTGATTGAAGCTTCTTCAAAGGGAGCGGAAAACAATGAGTAAAAAGCGTTCCCCTGTTTCATTTGAAGAGAAAAAACAAAAGGTAGTGGCACTAACAAAAAAGATGGAAAAGAGCATAGAAGGTTATTTTCGGTCACCAGAAGATTTAAAAGAATACTTATTATTTATGGCAAAGTTTTATCGCTATTCACCATCCAATATTGCATTAATACAGAATCAATTTGAGGGATCCAGAGCCGTGGGTTCCTTTTCTTTTTGGAAAGAAAAAGGATTTTCGGTTAATAAGGGTGAGAAAGGAATACAGATCCTTGTTCCGAACCGGACAACAACAAAATTTAAAGACAAAGCCGGCACTTGGAAACCAGTTGCAAAAGCAAGTGAAGAAGAGAAAAAACAGATTGAATCTAAAAAGGTAGAAGTCAAACCAGGTCGTTTATATTTCTCTGTCGGTTATGTGTTTGATGTGTCCCAGACGAATGCAAAAGCTGAGGATTTACCTCGTATCTTTCCGAACCGTTGGCTAGAAGGAAGCGTAGGAGATTACAAGAGTTTGTACAAAGGAATGGAAGCTGTTGCGGAAAAAAACGGTGTGAAAATTATTGAACCAAAAAGAGAGCTTGGTGCCGCAAAGGGTGTCAGTTACACCTTAACAAAAGAGGTTGCCTTGAATCCAAGGAATAGTGAATTGCAAAATGTAAAAACGTTACTTCATGAATTAACTCATGCAAAACTCCATACAGTAGAAACACACATGAATTACACAGCTCCCGAAAAGGAGTTTCAAGCTGAAATGACAGCTTATACGGTTGCTTCCTACTTTGGAATTGATACAAACGAGTATTCGTTAGGATACTTAGCAAACTGGACGCAAGGAAAAGAGTTAAAAGATAAATCCAAATTGCTAAAAGAAGTACATGAAACGTCTGTGGAATTTATTGAAACAATTGAAAGTACTTTAGATAAAGAAATCAAGAATACAAGAGGAAAAGAGGTAGATAGTATGGCAAAAGTACATTTGATTACAATCGAAGTATTGCGTAAAGATGTGCAAGATATCTATGGTGGAAAAATACACATGATGGATGCTTTTACTAAAGAGATTACTGACATACCAATACGGAAGGAAGAAGAATCAAATCAAGAAGGTTTATCTGTATCTTTAACGGAAAAAAACGGTAGTGTAAAAGATATTCACCTAAATAAAATTTTGCAACCAGATTTATATGAGACAGTCCATAACTCTGTTTTTGATGGGAAAGGAAATTCGTTTGTTGTACATCAAAAAGATGCACAGGTTGATTTAAATGATCTAGTCAAAATAGCAATATATGATAAATGGATACAAAGAGAAGTAGACTTTGTAGATAAAGCTGAGGATCCAAAGGAGTTAACGTTTAGTGAAAAAGAAATAGAGCTATATAAAGAAATGAAACAGGAAGGTTACGCACCAATTGAGTCATTAGAACAAAAGTTACAACCACTTCCTCATACAGCTAAACATGTTACAGCTTCGATGGAGAAAGAATTAAGTGGAAAATATGAGGATTTTAAGCGAGCACAATCTCATGAAACAGTAAACGATATTGATAGTATTATTCATCGTGTACAAGTGGAAGAACGTTATTTTGCAACGAAACATGTAGCAATTGATAATGAGCTTATTACCCAAGAATCTGTTAATCAATTAGAAAGTAAAGTACAAGAAAAGTTGAACAAAGAAGGAGTTACAGTTACGAAGCAGACCGAATCGAAAGTGGCTGATCGGGAAAAACAGTTTGAACCATTCTCGAACTTTGCACAATTCCAAAATGTAGCGAAGAAAAAGAAACAAGAGGTGGAATTAGAGCGATAAATGGCTTGTTAGCACAATAAAATATAAAAAAATTGTTATCACTTATCGTTCAAAACGGAAAGTGATTTTTTATGTTAAAGGAGGAAGGTAAAAATGGGTATACAAGAACAGGTTAAACAAGAAAATGTAAAACATGCACTATATGAGTATGCGATGAATGCGGCTGAAAATGAAAAAGGGAGGTTCCCAAAGGAGAATATGCAGGAGGTGAGAAGAGGTGTCGAGCCAAATGTGACTCGGTTGTCGTTACCTTCTGTTACAAGCGCAATGGACTGGGGGCAAGGAGATATCACAATTGATGTACATCATGATACAGGGAAAGTGAGAGTATATGAACAAGAAATAGATGGTGAGAATTGGTCAAATTCTTCTCTTCGACTTACAGGAGAAAAGCTGTTGTCTGATGTGATGAAAGAACAGGAAGAAAAACCGCAAAGAACACATCAAATTGTAAAAAATATACCGAAAGAATTAGAAACTCGCTACCGAGCATTTGTAGAAGCTAAAAGACAAGAAGATGAATACAATACAGACAGTATGTTGAGAGTGATGCATACAGAAGACAAATATACGACATTACGGAAAACAGCGATTGAACAAGGAGTAATGAGAGAATCATCCATTCAAAGGATGGAAGATAAGGTAGAACAATCTTTTAAACCCCTAGAGCGATTAGAGATAAAAGATAAGGTGATGTTACCAAAAGAAAATCCGAAAGAGTCATATAAAGAATCATATAAGGAACAAGTACTAGAAGAGATTGCCCCTTCTCAGGAGGAACGATATAAAGAGCAGTATAAGGCTGAAGTATTGGCAATGCTGGGAATTGATAAAGGAAAAGAATCAGATTCTAAAAAACAAATATCAAAAGAAATGAAGAAAGAAGGTCGTTCAGGTCAACAAGAAGAAAAGTACACAAAAAGTCGCGAAGAACGTGTCAAAGAAATGAAGGAGTTTGAGAAGACACATTCATATCCTGAAGTGTATCGGTTGAAAAAGGAAGCTCTACAGGAGTTAAAAGGAATGAATCTAACAGATTCCCAGCGGGAAAAGTTAGTAAATATTGAAAAAGCCCTAGATCAAGAAAAACAGGAATATGATAAAAATAATAAAAAAGAGTCTAGTCAGGAGAAAGAACCGAAGAGCCAAAATAAATTCGCACAGCTTTTTCATCGGTTTAAAGGTGTGCAAAAGAACGAGCAGCCAAAAGAGGCGGAAATGGAACATGCTAGATAGAGATAGGGTGAGGAGAGTACTGTGAGACAGTGCTCTTTTTCTTTTTCAAAGCGAAAGGAGAGGAAAGGGTGGTAAACATTGTTGAGATTGTAGACATTGATTATACAGGTGTTTGGGCAGAGACAAGGAATGCTGAAGAATTGATTTTTATTTCTTTTCCAAAAGAAAAAATTCAAATAGCACGTGAAATATTGTCAGAGAAAAAACAAATGTATGTGTTCTTACAGAAAGATTGGGAATGGAGAAAGATGTCATGAATCCATGGTTATTTGCTGGCTGTATGTTGCTTGTAGTCGTGGCGTTGAACATTTGTTTATGGATGGGGCAATGTGTGATAAAACGGTTCAAAATGCGGAAAATCAAGCGTCAAAATTAAAGATGTTACATATATGAGGAGGAATGGGTAATGGGAAAAACATTATTTATTGCGGAAAAGCCGAAAGTTGCATACGAATTATTGAAATCACCACGTTTTCGAAATGCAGAAAAGCATATGGGAAGTAAGCCGTATTTTGGATACTTTGAAAACCAACAATATATTATTAGTTGGTGTTCTGGTCATTTATTAGAGCTGAAGCATCCAGAAGAAATAGATGAGAAATACAAAGAGTTTAAATTCGAACACTTGCCCCTTTTGTTAGAGCCGGAATACAAAGTGAAGCAAGATTATATCGAACAAATCAATATTTTAGTAGATCTGTTGCAACGTCAGGATGTAGATCATGTGGTCAACGCTTGTGATGGAGACCGTGAGGGCGAGCTGATTTATCGTGAAATATATGAATATGCGGGCGTAAATAAACGACAATCTCGCCTCTGGCTTGCTTCTTATGAGCCAGCAGAATTAGAGGCAGGATTAAATCGATTAGAGCCAGGGGAACACTATGACGGACTTGCAAATTCAGCAAAAGCAAGGCAATACTTGGACTATCTTCTTGGAATCAATGTGACAAGAGGGTGCACAACGAAACTCGCTAAAAATCAATTTTTATTAGCAACGGGGCGTGTGCAAATGTGCTTGTTACATGAGATTTGGCAACGTGAGGTAGCAATAGAGAATTATAGAGAACAAACTTACTATAATCTGAAGCTTATCACAGATAACAGCTTAGAAGCAGTTATGAAGACGGAAGACCAGTTGTTAGATCCGGCTCCTTTGCAAAAGCTTGGGACAAAATTAATCGGTACAGACTTAACTGTAACAGAGTTTAAAGAGAGTACGAGAAAAAAGAAACCCAAGTTATTATACAATCTGACAGATTTGTATAAAGATGCTCATGCCAAACTAAAGGTAAGTGCAGAAACCGCTAAAAAACATATTCAGAGTTTATATGAAGAGGGTTGGATTTCCTATCCTCGTTCATCGTCCAGACATTTGCCAACAGAAAAGGTAGGTAGAGTACAAGAAGTATTCCAAGCTTTGCAGTCTAGTAGTTATGCGGATCTGGTTCAGCTTGTAGATGCAAATACCATCACAGAAAAACATGTCACATTTAACGATGAATTGGTAGATAGTCACTTTGCCATCATCCCGACAACAAAACCATATCACGGGACCAATAGAAAACCATTAGAAATTCAATTATATGACCTCATTGTGAAACGATTTATTGGAAACTTTATGCCACCGGCTGTTTATTTGGTACGTGAAGCACATTTTATAGATCAAGAGGAAAACATATATAGTACAAAGGAGAAGGTTCTTCAAGAGAAGGGATTTTTAAGCGTATTTCATGAGGACATGGAAGAAGGTTCTGTGGAAAGCTTTCAAATCCCTTTTTTATATGAAGGAGACTCGTTCCAAATCGTAAAGCATGACTTAATGCAGTCGAAAACAAAGAAACCAGCATTTCATACAGAAAGCTCCATTCTAACGTTTATGGAGACCGCTGGTCGTAAGTTAGATGATGACCATTTAAAAGAGTTAATGAAAGGGAAGCGTATTGGGACAGTAGCGACGGAAGAGACCTTTATTCCAAAGCTCGCAACGAGAAATTACATCACAGTTACCAATGGCCAAATTCGTACTACGAAAATTGGTCGTGCGTTTGTAGAAACATTTCCGATAGATGAAATCAAAAATCCGGCTTATACGGCTGAAATGGAAGGGATGATTCATATGATCGAAAAGAAAGAAATGCCATACGGTGAGTTTGTAGAAAATACGAATACTTTTGTGAAAGAAACGGTTGCGAAGCTGGGAGAAACAGAAGAAAAAGTAGCGGATGAAATGATTTTGAATTGGAATCAACAAATTGAAGTATGCCGTTGCCCATGTAAAAAGGGGAAAATCCTTCATAAAGGAAATTTCTATGGATGTAGTAATTATCCAGAGTGTGAGATCCGTATGCCAAAGAAAATTAAAGAAAAAGCGATTCCTGAAGCACAAATAAAAAAGCTATTTGAAGGTAAGAAAACGGATTTGTTAAAAGGCTTTAAATCCGGTGAGAAAGAGTTTTCAGCGTATTTAGTATTCCGAGAAGGAAAAGTACAATTCCAGTTTCCAACGACAGAAGAGCTGTCTCTTGGTAAGTGTCCAGCTTGTAAAAAAGGGGATATTCTTCACCGAAAAACATTTTTTGGATGCACAGAATATAAAAATGGTTGTAAGTTCATGTTGCCAGCAAAAATTAAAGAAAAAGCGATTCCTCCTTCTCAACTAAAAAAGATTTTGAAGGGACAATGTTCAGACTTCATTCAAGGATTTAAAGGAGAAAAGAGTGAATTTACGGCGGCACTCTATTTGGATAAGGAGGGTTTAAAGTTTCGATTTCCAACGAAGGAAGATCGTACACTAGGGAAGTGTCCGTTATGCAAGAGCCGAGTCATTGTAGGAAAAAACAACTACTTATGTGAACAGTATAAAAAGACTTGTGAATTCATTATTCCAGGGGTCGTGTCTGGAAAGAAAATTAGTAGTAACAATGTGATCAAACTATTAGAAAAAAATATGACCGATCAAATCAAAGGATTTGAATCCAAAAATACTGGGAAGAAATTTGATGCTCGGTTATCCTATAGTACACAAGAAAAACGATTAAAATTTTTATTTGGAAAATAAAAAATGAGAGGGAGTGAAAGCATTATGAATTTTATAAGGGAAATGAGAGAATTTAATATCGACCTTCAAAGTTGTGATTTGTTAGAAATCTTATTTTTTGAAGAAAAAACATTACAGGGAAGAATTTTTTGTGACTATAGATATAATCGTTTTCTTTCTAATTTGTTCACTAGAGAAACACTTGAACATTATTTAGAGGGTGAAATGGAATTTCAAGATATTTTAGAAGAAAGAGAAAAACCTGAAGAGAATTTGCCACATTTGGATGAACTTTTACGCAAATTAGAACCTCGGCTGGAGCATGTAAGAGCAAAAAAAAGACCCATGTTAGATCTTAAACAAACTATTATTATGAATGCATTGTTACAATCAGATTCTGTGCATATTCCCATCGTCCATTTTGAACGATCCATACACAAATATAAACTATTAACCTTGTTATCGATTGTTGATTGGTCATGCGATGTTATGCATTCATATGGTTCAGGTTGCTACGATACAACGGTGTTGATTGCCTTAGACAAAGAGTTTCACACATCTGAATTTGAGATTATGCTACCTTTACAAGAAATGAAGCATTTAATTTGTAAATTAGAAGAAAACAAGCTATTCCGATATTCGTCGACTGATAAAGATAATGTGGTAGATTGGATTCATTTTACTGAAAATTATTATATAGAAAAAAATCAAAAAGTAATGAAGTTGATGAATGAAAAGCTATGCTGTTATACGGTTACTAAAAATCCATTTGATCTTATCACAGAGTCAAAGGATAAAAATATAGGGAATATGATACGGATAGGAGAGAACTGATACAAACAGTTCTCTTTTTTTATTCTTGAAACCATTCACAACAAGGGGAGGTGCCAACATGGCTGATTTAGTGGCAGAGGAGGAAGTCATGAAAGCAAAGGATGTAGATTTGTTGTCGTATCTAGAAGCCAAAGGGGAGAAATTTCAAAAGGAGGGCAATTATTATCGTCATACCGAGCATGACAGCTTGATTATTCGAGAGAATATGTTTGCATGGAATAGCCGTGGTGAGAAAGGATATGGAGCAATTAGCTTTGCAAGAATTTATTATGGTATGAGTTTTCAAGAAGCTGTTCGGGACGTAAATCTTGGTGACTATCCTACTTTTACATCTTCTAGGGAAGAAGAAGCAAAACAAGATGAACCATTTCGTTATCCAGCACATTTAGAAGTCCAGGATAAACAAGCCATTAAGCACTATTTAACCGATGAGCGCAAAATTGATAGTCGTTTAGTAAATTGGTTGATTGGTCAGGATTTGATTGCACAGGATAAAAAGAAGAATGTTGTGTTTAAATGGCGGGAAAAAGGCGGAACAGGGGATGTAGTAGGTGCAGAACGACAGGGAACGGTTAAGATGGAGAATAAACGAGGTTCCTTTAAACAAATTTTGCCGAATGGAAAACCGCATACAGGGTTTATGGTGGATGTTGGAAAACCAACATCCATTTATTATTTTGAGAGTCCAATTGACCTTCTTTCGTATTGGACATTACAACAAAACCGACTACAAAATGCAAGATTAGTCAGTATGAATGGTCTGAAAATGAAGACCGTTTTACGCACATTTAAAGAGGCAAAAGATGAAGGATTTCCCGTGAATCGGATTGTCCTCGCAGTAGATAATGATAAAGCGGGAAAAGAATTTACTGAAAAGATGGGGGCTTTAACGATTAATCCACGTGTACAAATGCACCTTCCTTCCCAGGAAAAAGATTGGAATGATGTATTGAAGAAGGTCATACAATCAACAGAAAAACGGCAATCATCACATATACAACCACAGGAACAACAAAAGAATCAATCGGTACAAAGACAGATAAAGGAGATGGAATGCAGTGTCTAATACGTTACCAATACCAGGAGCATTACAACTCTTTGTATATGGAATGGGTTTGTATATCACCTTCCATATTGTGAAATGGGGAGTTAGAAAAGTACGCGAAAGACGTATGTTGAAAAGAATGGCGCAGTCGGGAATCCACTATATTGATAAAATGGACGGATTTCAATTTGAAGTATACTTAAAAGCTCTCTTTCGAGAACTTGGATACCGCCCAGAGGTTACAAAACGTTCTTGTGACTACGGAGTTGACGTCGTATTAAAAGGAAAAAATCGTATTGTGATCCAAGCGAAACGATATGGGATAAAGAATCGAGTAGGGATCCGAGCTGTACAAGAAGTATATACAGGGAAAACATATTATAAGGCAGATGAAGCATGGATTGTAACCAATAGTTATTATACAAAGCAAGCAAAAGAATTAGCGGAAGCGTGTCATGTTAAACTAATAGATCGTGTAGAGCTTCAAAAATTGATTAACAAAGTAAATCCAGAGTATTCGGCTGTAGATGTGTATCATGGTGTAGATCTGGCAGAACGGAAATGTCCAGTGTGTAAGAATCATTTAGTCGTTAGAGATTCAAATAAAACTGGAAACAAGTTTTTTGGATGTTCCCAATATCCGATATGTACACATACAGAATCAATTCATAATTGAGCTGTGATGAAAATCCAGCTCTTTTGTTATTTTTAGGGATTTTTTTAAAAAAAATCATACTTCCATCAAATAACGGGTTCTCATATTGTTCTGTAGCGAATATTTAATAAGTATTGAGTGTAATAAGACCTAAATGAAAATAAATACGTTAAAAACGGAAATAAGCAGTTTAAAGGGAGTTCAGGTTAATTTTAAGAATTTTTTATAATATATTTGAAAATTACATAAAATAACCTTGTAAGGTTGATTGGCTTGTTATATTATAACCTTATAAGGTTGATAACTAAAGAAAAGGAGTGAGAATATTGGAGAATACAGTAAAAGAAATCATTGATGATTTACAGTATCTGTTCAGGAATGGAGAAGTTGGCATGGAAGTAAGTAATCCGGCATACTATCAGAAGTTTTGCAAAGTACTGGATGCAACAGAAATGAAATATGATTTACACATTCATGAATATGACGAGGCCTCCCTAGTCGTTAAATTGGTGTAGAATACAAATGTATTAGGGGGTTATTTACTTGAAGTATAAAAAGTGAATGGGGAGGAAGAGGATATGAAAATTGGTACATCTGAATGGCTTTCTCTTAGCAATGATATTAAGCTGAAGTTGATCCGTCTGGCTGTCATAGATAATAAATATAAACAAACAAAATAAAAAACCCTTCATTTGCTTAACAGCAAACAAAGGGCTTAGTTAATGAGTGACTGAAGAAGAAGGAAATCTTGTCCATTTCCTTCTTTATTTATTGTAACATAAAAGGAAAAGCACAAACAAAGGAGAATTCTCATGAAAGAAATTGATAAATACATGACACCATCTGAAGCAGCTTTTTATTGGAGGATTCCTCGTGAGACAATCAAGAATAAATATAGCCCATCTATAATGAACGAGAAGCAAATAAATGATCTAGAGCGCATGTTACAAAAAGGTTTAGTGAAGTACTTTTTGCATCCTGAAGGAAAGCGTAAGGAATGGATCATAAGCCGCCAGGCGATGTATGAATGGTTTGGAGAACCCAAGGATAAGTAGGAAGGAATGATAAAAATGAAAGAGGAAACATTTTCTCTGTCAGGAGGATTCAAAAGTATATTTAGCTTGATTATTTGGTTTTGGATCGTTATGTTTTTGATATTTGGTGAAAGCTTGCTACAATAGAATCAAGTCGAATGAGAAACCCCCTTAGGCAGCTCTCATGGGTTTATGATCTATGGGGGCTTTATAATTAGAAACTGTAATAATTTCACGCACCGTACTTATTAATAACAAAATCAAAAACAAAAAAAAGAACTAATCCCTAGCCTAGAAGCGAAGAGATTAGCTCAATATACCCAAAGGTATTATAGCACATTTCATAATCAAGTTATATTGTTCAAATCGAGGTACCGTCAGCATTTTGCCCCCACGCTAATTAAAAAAAGCAATAAGCCGTCCATATGGACAGCTCATTTACATAATTATCGTTAACGGAAGTTGTTTTTAAAAATATGTCGGGTGGTTTAGCCACTCTTCAATACCAACAGAACCTTGAACTGATAGCAAACGATATAAATATCTATATGGTGTTCTAACATAGGTTAAATCAGGAATATCCCGTACAGATATATATCCTTTAATAAAATCTTCAGCGCTTTTTTTATCCAATACATATTCTAAAGCAATAAAATCTAACTCTCTAGGTGCTACAGCATAAGCTTCTGTATCTACTAATCCAGTAATTTCAGTTCCATTGCTTAAAAATTGTGTAGGATCCATATCGACTAAAATAAAATTACTTTCTGTTGGAGTAGGAATCCTTTTTAATAACAATTGTATTTCTGGAAGAACCTCTAATATTTTTTGGTCATTCTTATAAAATCTTTCAGTTAGCTGTTGCATTATGTTTATAAGCGTACTGTGAAAATCGTAAATAGATGTTTGATGAGTCCCTGACGGATTACCTATGTAATTAAAGCTTTTTTGATGGATGAGTGCTAATCCTTTCCCCAAACTTTCTAATATGGAGGATGGTTGATTTAAAAAAGTATGTATTGTATGCCCATTTAACTTTTCTACTACCACGTATTCTTTATTATCTATAGTCATTTTTCGTAGAACTTTTGGTACGGGAAATGAACTTAGTTCCGTTAAGGAGTTATTAATGACTTCTAAATGAAATACATTTCGAGGATCAATCCCAAATAGCTGTTTACACCCCCACCAGAAGTCATTATGAGGTTCTTGAATCATTTGTGAGGAACGTACAATGACTTCCTCAGTTTCCGTTTTAATTAACAATACATTACTTGCGTGATTTTCATATCCAGGATGCAAATCTGTTATCGATTGGATTGAGCTATCAAACAAGATTTTTAACTTTTCCATGAATGCATGCCCCCTTTTTATATAAATTTAACATAGGAAAAGCATGAATACCCCATTCATGTTCAGTTAACATAACGCATCATTATCAGTAGTAATCAAATTCCAGAAATCTATTCATACCAAGAGTTTTCTAGCTTTCCGTTCCTTTTCTGTATGCAAGATTTCATACATTTCTGTCACAACAGCATTTGGCAGTTCAAACCGTTCTCGTAGCTTGCATGAAATCCTGCGGATTTGGTAAAACGTCTCTTTACATGCCTGTGATCCTGTTCAATAAGATTGTTTAAATGTTTGATTGTACAATGGATTGTAGTTTGATAAAATCCTTGTTTTCTTGCGCAAAGTAATGCACTTGCTTTGTCTGTAGTGAGAACCGTAGGTTCTCCAAAATGTTTTACTAATTTTTGCATGAAGGCATAGGCAGCCTGATGATCCCGTTTTTTACGAAGTTGAATATCCAATGTATGCCCATCTTTATCAATTGCACGATAAAGATAACGCCATTCTCCCTTAACTTCGATATAAGTTTCATCCAAATGCCAAGATAAGCGTGCGGATTTATTTTTCACTTTCCAAATTTGATAGATGAGATTTCCATATTCATGAACCCA
>NZ_FNQA01000011.1:0-104790 GCF_900107445.1 Bacillus sp. 166amftsu
TTAGTGGGAATTAACATGTCCCTTGACGATATGGATCATACAGTTCGATTCGTGGAACCTTTAATTAAAACAACTGCTACTAACAAAGCCGATGGCTCTAAAGAGTTAGACGCTACAAAATCTGTAACTATCCAAGATAAAATTGAATACACTGACTTAATCGTAGGTAAAGAATATGTAGCAAAAAGTAAACTAATGGATAAAGCAACACACAAACCATTATTAGTTGATGGTAAAGAAGTAACCGCAGAATCTAAGTTTACTGCAAAAGAGAAAAATGGTTCTATTACACTTGACTTCACATTTAATGCTTCTGAACTACAAGGGAAGGAAGTAGTAGTGTTTGAAAAACTATATCAAGATGATGAATTAGTCGGAATTAACATGTCCCTTGACGATATGGATCATACAGTGAAGTTCAAAGAGAAAAAAACAGAAAAATCACAGCCAGAGCAACCTAAAACAGAAAAAACAGCAAAAGCAGGAACATTACCAGCCACAGGTGCAAATATGTCCTCTATGTGGTTCTCAGTGAGTGCTGGTCTTTTGTTACTAACCCTTGGAGCTATATTAGTTATTAAACGTAGAAATGCATAATAACTAAATAGTTTTTTACGCAGAAGGTATGGATGTGAAATAAAGTCACGATGTTTATAAGAAAGATGCGATGCTATATCTTTTCAATTAAAGAATTCTAAATGTGTTTTGATCAGACTTTTTTATAAAAATTGAACATCCAGTCACAAAGAAAGACTCTATTTTGATCAATCTTTTTTTCAAAATGGAGTCTTTTTGTGTAACACAGAATATGGATTTGTAAAAGGTTTTTAATCCAACTTTATTCCAAAGTTACACCTATTTAAGATACACTCAATTATCTTGATTTCCTATCGATTAACATTACATAAATTTAACCTTACACAGTTGCAATAATTTCTTTAGGCACTCATCAACTTAAAGCAACCTATTTCTTAATCGAAAAAATATTTAATAGTAAAAATAAATAAAGAAGTGATATAATGATTAAGTTTCTTCTAACTTTAACTGCTGAAAACAATCAAACAAAAACATGAAAGAAGTACTATTATGAAATCGTTAAAGCTATGATTATTTATAAGTAACTCTGACATATTCCAAACATGTATATGTTAACTTTGAATGTATAAATTTTCCCCTTGAATAAAACCCAATATTCCGTCAATAATGTAGATACAATAATCTTTCTCCAACCCCCTTGTAGTCTTGAGCAGTTAGTTTTTGCTAGCTGCTCTTTTGCTTTTTCACACTTTTTTCTCAATACTCATATACTACTTTGAACCAAAAAATAATATCTAAGCAATTAAATGAAAGGTATCCTTTTACAACTTTTCATTTAATTCCAAGGCTTATTTTCCCTTAAAGAGCACTGTTCGAAGGTGCTCTTTTTGATTTGTCTGAATAAAACCCTAAATCCTGCACATACTATGGTTACATCTAGACCCACTTCCATGATAGTGATCTTTTCTCCAATCTCCCTGGAGCCGAGCGGTTAGCTTTTGCTAGCTCCTCTTTCGTTTTCTTCTAGTCTTATCCATTGTCCATTCTCACGTTTCCAACCTTGCTTCCATAAATCTTTTAAATTATTTGACTTACCCATCTTAATTCTTTCTATATTCTCTATCGATGAGCGCATTATCTTAATGGCTTCATTAAGATTTTCTTCATACTTTTCTATGTCTTCTTCTCTACCCTCAACGTATGCAACAATTAGAGCAATCATAAGCTGCAACTGGCAAGCGTTTAGTCCTAAAAAGAATAAATTCAACTGCTGAAATATGGTTTATTGTTATTGCATTTATTTTATTACTTCCTACATTGGGATGGTCTCTTATACTCTACGCTGTTTATTTTGGGATAAAATCAATTTTCAGTAAAACATATTTAGTACAAAACGTTGCAACTGGTGAAAAATTTCATGTGGATAAACAAGAATTTAAGCAATATAAGTCGGCTTTATTTTAATCTACTTCTATATGTTTTCTGGCGGTCAACACTTTATCTTGTGTTTTAAAATATCTTTTCCTTGTCTTCAGAATCTAACAAAACATCAATTTATTTTCTCATTTGAGGATTATACAAATTAAAAGCTGTTTTTCTAGATTCTAATCGTATTTCTTCTGATATGGTTTCCTTAAAATCAAAAGCTGTATCAGTAATTGTGAAATAATTGGAAAATCGGTCATCGTTTTCTACTAGTTCTTTTAAAATTTCACACCAAGTATGGTCCATATTTATTTTTAATGGTTTATGTTTCATATACTTTTTATCTTTCATCCACTGTTCTCTCTTATACCCTAGCTTTAACCAGCTCAATACATCAATAATTGCAGTATTAAAACTTAATGTATTCACAATTTCTGATGAATAGTTGGTTAAAAGAATATTTGAATTTCCTGTTTTAGTGTATGTTACTATATCTTTGATAAAATTATCCATTACAAACCTCCTCTTATTTTATTAATAAGGATCATATATTTGATTTTTGTAATTACTCCAAATGTGTACTTGTATGTCATTTAAATTATAAAATTTGGTTTTAATCCTGAGTTTATTTGAAATTGCCGCTCATAGTAATACGCTCTCTTTTCCCAAGACCAGGATGAAATACCGGACATCCCAAATTTGTTGTTATAGTCTATAATGTGTGTGCCTTCATGAACTATATCACTTACAATGGGTTGTGAACTACTTCTTACTTATATTTGATTTCCAACTTGAATTTCCTTAGCATCTGTAGCACCAGTATACATATCAAATAATTCATCGCCAAGAACATTTAATTTAATATCTCCATTTCGTAAACCTTCTGCAATTTTTGTAGACTGATTAGTAACTCCATCTAACTGTTCAATAATCATTTCTCTTGTCAAGCTTTGATTAATTTTTTGCCCAGTGCCTATTTTTGCTGCCTTTGTAGCTGTATCAGCCATCTCAGCCACTTTTGCAGTCATTTTCACGCCCTTATCGACTTTCGCTATCTTTCCAAAAGAGGTAAGACCAGCTACTACCATTCCCCCCAGCTAAAAATCTTTCCCAAGTTGATAGCTTTTCTCCATTAGATGGATCAACACCATCCCAGGCACGACGTGTGGCCCACTTTCAAATGCTAGCGATGCAGTGAAGCAAGAAAACCTAAAAGAAAAATCTACATTTGAGAAAATAATAGATGGAGATTGGTCTGGTGCTGGTGAAGCTGTAAGCGATACAGTAGACGGTTTTAAATCTTTAGGTGATGCAGAAACATGGGAAAACCTCGGCAATTCTCTGTTGCATCCTATCGACACACTAAAAGGGATGGGGCAGGCAGTCTCTGAATCTTGGGATAAAGATGTTGTCAACGGCGATGCAGAAAGCCGTACAAAATTCTTTACATACGGATTGACTCAATTAGCTTTGGGTGTCCTAGGAGATAAAGGAGTAAGTAAAGTTGTTAAGGTAGCAAGTAGAGATGATTATAGAAGACAATGAGATAATAACCGCGTACCCTGTTTATACAAGGAGGGAAAAAATGAAATAGACATATGAATTTTATCGTGATGGACTTGGCGGTTTAAGAATACGTTTGCCAAAAGAGATTTCTATTATTTCTCATTTTTTAGAAGATATTTTAGATGATGAGGCGGATGAATATATACAGATTTTAGATGATGTAGTAGACAAAAAATTCCTGCAATATGAAATTGAGGGAAACGTGGCAGCTGTCTACATCGAACCTAATTATACAAGTGCTATTAACTTTTTTATGAGTCCCCCAAATAACCAGTATAAAATTGAGACCTCTGAATTTAGAAAACTACTTGTATTGTGGAGAGATAAAGTGGTAACAGAGGGAAAAGATATAGAAGCGTAAAAGAAAACCTATTATTTCGTATTTTAAAGTCGTTTTCCCTAGAGAAAACTACTTTAAAACGTAAGATAATGGGAGGTATGTGAAATAATAGATAAAGCCGACTTCATGTAGAAGTCAGCCACTTAAATTATTACAATTCTTTATTTTTCCCTTTTTTATATTCTTTTTGTTTATCTAGCCAAATATGAATTAAGTCTACTAATTCAATCGTTTCTATCTCACAAAATTCTCCCTTACCATCTTCGGCCAAATTGTCTAGGACAGTAGTTGTATCTTTTCGAATTTCTATACCACAAATGTTGCCATTTACTACTATGCAATCTTTTTCCCCGTTTAAAACACTATGTATTCCCTCTAAAATCCAATCTCCAAACGCAGAAACTTCAACGCCTAAAAAAGTTTCAACAAGTTTAATTTCTTGAGGAAGCCTCATAACTAATTTTCTATTTTTAAGTACTTCAAAACTATATGGATATTTCATTACTGTTGTACTCCTTTATACTAAAAATAAAATTTTCTCCAGATATCTCTAGTAGTAGAATTTATGTATCTGATGACAAAAAGAAGGAGGTTTCTACAAGTATAGATTACAGTAATGATTATAAAGTTGGTCATATAAGTTATTAATATTGCAAATTGACTTTTTTCTCTAATAACATTTTCACCCTCTATAATATCAAATACATAGACAAAACCCAGATAAAGAATATAGATAAACTTCGTCTGGGCCTTACATTCTATAATCTCCTGTTCTTTCAATTGCTTTACAATCAAAATAAACAATTATACCCTCTATCTCATATCAATTCACATGAACCTTTTCACCAGTTTTATCATTTTCAAATTCCTCATTTAATATAGTTATTACATTTTCATTACTCATTCCCTCACTATCCTTATCCCTTTTAAATTATAGTAACAATAGATTATTATTAAACTCATCTATCCAATATTTCTCTAATTTAGGTATTAACTCAGTAAAATCTTCATATTTACCATTCCAATCTTTTGGTACATATTCTTCATATGATGCTGGCTCTGGAAACATTGAATATAGTTTTTATCATCAAAGTTAATTAATAATACCGGACTAAAATCTAATAAATCTTCTCCTTCAATTTTACTTTTAATATTTTCAAGTAATAAATAATTTAATTCCTCTTTAGTTGTTATATATTTATTAATCCTTGGTAAAAACAATTCTACATTTTCATTATCTAATACTTTCATTCCATTTCTTTCTTCAGCTTCGTCATTATCTTCAATGCTTACGCCTAAATTTTTATATGCATTATTTAGCTTATTATAATCTAAAAACCATAATTCTTTATCTGTTACATACCATTTAAATTCATTATTATAGATGACTGCTACTACAATATTTTCTGCATAAAGTGGTTCTAATATCATAATATCCCCCTTTTATTATTACTTTGTAACCCTGCCTTTTTCGGAATATTATTCCATCCTTTCAATCCAAGGTGCTGGCAATTCATAAGAATTCCCTGGCATTGTTGGGTCAACTATTTTCGGTGCAGTTCCTCCTTGATTTAGTGAATTTGATTTATATCCTTTTTGAGGTATTGCATATTCATTTATAAAATCATCTAACCATTTAGGTATATCAAACTCAACTATCTCTGCATTACTTCCCCTTTTATTTAAGAAATATTTTGCCTGCTCATCATTACCTCTTTAGCCCCCCCCTTTTTTGCTAAATCCTTATCTCTATAAAACGTAACTAGTAGTTCCATTTTTATATTTACTACCTCTTCCCTTTCCTACATAATTTTAGAACAGGAATATTTTGAATCTCGATTTGAAGGGATTTTTAAAACAGATTATAAAACAGCACACGATGCAACTTTAAGATCAGATTGCCCTTGGAAAGTACTCAATATAGATGAAGAATTGAAATGGAGGAGATAAACTATGGCAATCCATATAACAATGAATAAAGAATTTGAAGATGAGGAAATAGTTGTATATCAATATTATCCATCAGAATCACCAGAAAAAGTTGGAAAAATGTATTTTCATAAAAAAGAGGACATGTTTTACGATTTAGAACCTGTTCCAGAAGAATCCATCGGAACAAGAAAGCATTATTTTAATTGTGCAATTTCTAGGATAGTGATATGTCTTAGAAATGGTGGGGAATTTTTGGATGAAATGACATACGGGGTATAGCAAAACCAACAAGTATATAAACAAAGCCGACTCAAATAACGAGCTGGTTTCTTTTTCATTATGCTATTGAGTTAACATCACTTACCATACATATTTCCTTTCGAAATTACACATTAACCCTGGTATCTTACGTTTTTCCTATTCTCTCACTCCTAAATAGTTTATTCTGGAGGGGATATCTTGAAGAAAAAAATTCCGATTATTGTAATTATAATAATTTCAATTTTCATAGAAGGATATAAATATATGGATTATAAGAAAAATAATGAAGAAGAAGTCATAAAAGAAAAAGCTAAACAGGTTGCTATTCAATATTTTAAAGAGGATAAAAACCTGGAAATTACAGTAACAGATTTTCAATTTGCCCCTTCAGACTTTGGAGTAGTTTTTGTATATGGGTATGTTACTCATAATACAACACGTAGAGTATCTGCAAATATAAACTATAGAGATAATTATAAAGTAGAAAGTATAGGTTACGATACGGATTAAGAAAAAAATAAATAAGTATAGAGGACTTTACTTGAATAGAAAATCGATAGTAATTATCCTTATTATTTCAGTCATACTATAAGGATGCTATAAATATATGGATTACAAAGATAATCAAGAAAAAGAACAAATAGCGTCTAAAGCTAAAAAAATAGCTATCCAATATTTTAAAGAACAAGAAAATATCGATATCACAGTAACAGATTTCGCGATACGGGAAAGCCCATACAGAACTTTAGTCCGCCTTTAAATATGGGATAAAAATATCCTAAAACAATTAAAATACTTATCTCGATCCTTTTTAAATTTATGAGTTATAGATTCCAATAAGTTTGTTGTACGAAAAGATAAAGCAGTCAGTATAAGTACAAAAGCAATAAGTGCTAATTTTCCCCTCACCCATAAGGAGCAAACAAACGAAATATAAGCAAGGCTGAAAAAACAATTTTTTTATAATTCCCGCTTGTTTAAACACAACTATTCTTCTCCTTGCTTAACAAATTTAGCAAATAAACCACCACCAATATACACACCAACTTCTTGACCCCCATGGAATTTACCACCGAATGTGCCGAGTCCAAATTCAGCACAAACTTCAAGATCGTAATCCTTAAAAAATTGAATAAAATCAGGTAGGTCAATTCTGTCTAGCTTTGCTTCATATTTTTGTATTGTCACCTCTGCATCTTGTTTAAACGTATACTCCTCAATTCCATATGCGACTGAAGCATTTATGAATTTTTGTGTTACTGATATTTCTGAAACATAAGGATTTTTAAAAGAAAGACCATCTTCAAATGCTGTAATTCCACCTTTTGCTCCAATAATCTTTCCCGTTAATAAATCTTCTTTTATCGTATTGAATTTGTAAGGAGCTCCTACCTCTATTTCTGCATGCCCAGCTTTGAATCCCAGCTTACTATTCTCAGAAAGTTCATATTCTCCCTCTAACAACGATCCTCCTAATTTAATACGATAGCGATCCTCTGTATTTACTTTTGTGGAACCTGTAAGGGTTTCAACATCCCCTTTAAATGGTTTTCCTGTTAAAATACCAGAAGCCATTGCAATAGCAACATCCATGTTATCTACCTGTTCGAATTTATTAGCAGAATCAAGAAGAAACTTCTCCAGTGGTTCTAATATTATTGTAAATTTTTCCATTTTAAGAGGTGAATCTCGAAAATCTGTATTAAATTTCATATAGGTTGCACCCATCCAAACATTACAAAGCATATCAATATCTTTCTTTAGTCGCTCTTGTGTTGCCGCTACATTGGTGATTGTTGATCGAATAGACCCTGCAACCTTGTGCAACTCTTCAGGAGTAACTTTAATATTCCCCATAATCATTCCGCTTTTAAATATTTATATAGAATATTTTACCATGAGGAAGTAATTACACAGAACAACATTTTTCATACTTATAGAAATTTTACAAAAAATAGTTCGCAGTTAGCAGACTGCTTCACTACAGGCGTTTTTTGTTTGTCTTCAAATCGTTTAAAAGGAACAAGTCTGAAACAAACGCGTATTACTCACTGTACTTTGAATGATTTATACGTCTATTTATAATGCTCACTCATAGATAGGGGATACATAATTCATTTTTACTAGACTAACATTCAATCATTTTTAACTTGATCGCATACAATGATAAGAATAATAAATAAGGAGATGCATAATAATGTCGAAACCAGCTTATGGTTACGTTACACTTGTAGGTAACCATCCTATAGAAATTAAACCAGGTGCAAACATAGAATTTAATAGAAATGGTCCATTAAATCGTATAGAGTTTACCCCACCTAGTGACACCCTAATAATACCTAAATCGGGCGACTATAAAGTCGAATATCTATTATTAATTGATGGTCCTGCTTCTACTTCAATATATGGTTTAATTTTAAATGATTCTTTAGTAAGTGGGCGACTTACTAATTATGGTATACAAAGACAAGTGACTGGAGCGAGTCTGATGCTTTCTGGACAGGCTATTATCCATATTCCCAAATGCTCAACACTACAGCTTCGAAATATAGGATCAACTACAGATGTGTTACTACCCATTCTAAACGGGCACAAAATTAATGCTGCATCATTAACTATCGAGAAGCTTAACTTGTAAAAATGCATTTGTGCAGCAGAACAAACTGGTTCAAATAATAATCAGTGGGGGATGAAGCCCTCCACTGATTAAAGTTTCACTTTATCTAATCCATTTCACATAAGATTCATCAAAATACATCCATCCTTCAACGCCATCTTTGTATACGTAAATCCAATCTTCGTATCTAAAATGAACGTCCCAAGCTCCACTATTCGCTTTTCCTACAACTTGGTCATTTCTGGACGCTCCTTTACGAAGATTGATGTTCGTTCCTGAAATCCAAACGACACCTTTTGTTTTGCCATCTTTATTGATTTTACATACGTCATCGCGCATCCAATTTTTTTCAGCTACTTTATACCAAAAATGAGAACCATCATAAAACCAATCTAGGTATACATGTCCAGAATCTTTTGTCGCTTGACGTACAACTTTTGCTTGTAAGGATGGCGCCTCACGAATGTTTGCTATAGCTACCGTTACAGTGATAGAACCTAAATTATTCGTTTTCCAATCAGGAGGAAGAAACCCTGGTGCAGGCTCATTCTCTCCGAAAAACCATGATAAAGGCTTATCTCCAATTAAACGATTGAAATCACATTTGCCAATACCAGATATATTCCCTGCGTCAGTATATTGCCACATATCACATGGATACGCTGGTTTGATATCCCCATAACGCGGGATCCATACGAAATCAACATTTACTTTTTCCATACCAAATGGGCTGTACACATGATGTCCCGCATATAACCCTACTTTTTGAGCACCGAGTATGCGTAACTCATCAATGAAAGCTTGTGTTCCTGCACTCATATCTTCCATTGTTTTCACTTCAACATCAGCTACCCAAAACAATGCATTTTTGTCACCACGATTCCAAAAATCTCTTGCTTCTACTCTTGCATCATTTTCGGAAACAAATCTACAAAAAGCGTAGTTTCCGAACGGAACATTATAAGCTTTCATTGAAGACACATATGATTGATACATTGGGTCTATATAGTTTGATCCATCTTGTACTCTAGCAATCACTAAGTCAAGCTGCGGGGCTGCTACTCTCCAATTAATATCACCATTCCATTTCGAAATATCGACGATATACCCCATTATTCAACATCTCCTTTATTATTATCATATTCAGAGCTTGTCTCATGGTCGGACCAAATGCCTATTGCAGTACCAACAAATAATATATAAAGTGCAAATTGATCTAATGGGCTTTCCTTTTCTATTAATCTAATTTTCCAACTAAAAATCATAGTAATAAAAAAACGCAACCTATATTTTTCGGTTGCGAACTCATACAAACTTTATCAAATCAAACTCCTTTTTCTCGTTGTCCAAGCATATTTATATCTATCGCATAGACTAATAAGGAAGAAAAGAGTTTAGTACCACCTTCAAACATCTTCATTTATTAATATTCTACTTAATAATTCTGTCCAAAAAAATAAAACAAGGATTTTTCCTTGTTCCCATTTGTTTTTCCATTCAAGAGATCAACCACCAGTATCTCCGTCTGCCATCTCGTTCACTATGGTAGTAGTTTGTTTCTTATCTACCAAAGTATGTACTCCCCATGTTAAAGAAAAATAAAAACCCTACTTTTGACACTTAAACAAAAACAGGGCTTTATTCTATACTTTTTTATAATTGTTTACTCACCAAGACAATCATTACGACAATTGCTATAAGCATGACTACTAAACACCCCATCAGCTTATAGAAACCTCTCTTCGTCAATGTATTCCCTTGTATATCCTTACGAATAAATAAGTACACTGCTAAAAATAAAAGCAGCCCGATCCCAAAAGCAAATATACTTTGCATCTATCTCATTCACCTTTCTCATTTCAGCTTTAATATTTTTTAGACAAAATAACGAATGAAATAAAGACCGTACAAATTGTTAATGCTGCTAAAATATTAAGCAGTTCTGCAGCAGACAATGTAATGATCTTTAAATTTAATCCGATTGAAAATAGAATATAATACGCTAACAACGCAAAGTAAGAATAGAACATTCCTTTTTGCCGAATTAACTTCATCCTTTCGTCTTTCTCCTTAAATTGTGGATGGAGATAACTTAAGCAAAAGCACATGACTGTCATCGCTAGTAATGTGTACGTTTGTGACGGTGGTGAAGAATGCGCCATTATACCTATAAATAGCATAAATCCACTCATAACAGAAAAGATAATCCCCATAATCAAAAAATATTTTTGTGAGTAGTTCATCTTTCTTTCCCCCCTATGTAGATTTAGTTCTCTTTCCCTTCATAAATAAATACATTTTCTATCGTTGTCTGAAATGTGTTCGCAATTTCAAATGCTAAAGGAAGTGATGGATCATATTTTCCTTTTTCAATTGAAATAATAGTTTGTCTAGAAACACCAAGTTTTTCAGCTAACTTCTCTTGTGACAGGCCAAATTTTTTTCTGTATTCTACCATTTTGTTTTCCAAGGAAATATTCCCCTCCTCCTTACACAGAGTATAAATGTAAAGCAACCTTTACGTCAAGTTTACTTTACATAAACTCCTCAAAGCTCCCTACTCCCATCTTTTATTTCTAATCAAGATGATTTTTATAACGAATGCATAAATAGAACTAAACCAACTATCGATAGAACCATTGAAAATACTATCAGCCAAATGACATGAACACCAAAATCCCCATTATCTGTTTCCCTTTTCATTTCACAGCTCCTATGTATCTCTACGCAAAAGGAACACAGCATTCATACTTTCGTAAATCCCCTTCATCTAGTTCTCATATTGATTCCTTATTTCTTTCCTGCCCATTTTTATCCACTTTTCATTTTAAATAATTGTTGAATAGTATAAAAATGGAGAGTCACAACAAATAAGAACACTCTAAACGATTCTGTTATAATATCTCACTTCCTTATTACTTAATCTACATAAAGAAATTTGCTATATCAATCGGCTATCATTAGGAAAAATTAATATCGTTATAAGCACTTTATCTTTTTAAAATATTACACTTCTTCTCCTATAGAAATGAAGCCTGCTATCATTTTCGAGCAATTTTCAGTTATATTTGCAAAAACTAACGATTTATGAACCATTTTCAAATGACAATCACCAATTATAAGCAAATACTTCTTTTTTCCTTTCAATATTTAACACTATCGAAACAAAGTTTACGATAAATTCATAATTTTTTATTTTTTATACTATATTCCATTGTATTGTTGTATAATATTCTTGAAAGCGCTTATTATTTTAATATACATAAATCAAATCATTTTTGTCGAAACATTCTTTCAATTTATCCTATACTTTCATCTGGAAGATTTTGTTTTAAATACTGATGTACCAGATGAAATCACCTATTTTTTCCTTAAAATTAATTTATAACATGAAAGATTAACTTGGGTGATAAGTAATTGTGAATGTTTTTTTACAAAACGGATAAGTAATAATGTTTGGTATTATGTAAATTATTGTAATAACATAAGAGTAAAGATAACATTTACATTCATTACTGATTCATCAATTATGAAAAGAGCAAAATGCATTCTTTCACATTATGAAAAAAGGATTACATGCATTGGGAGGTTTAAACAAATGACGAGGAAGAATACATCGACAAACCCTTGGGCCAAATTCCATGGTCCGAACCTTGGCTATGTTATTGAACAGTATGATCGTTACGTGACTAATGAAGGTTCAGTTGATCCGGAATTACAAGAGCTTTTTGAAACTTTTGGAGCTCCTACATTCCAAGCAGATGTCGTAACAGGGGACAACACAGAAATAAATTTTTCTCCTCAAAACACAGGAAACATTGAAAAGATTCTTAAAGTCGTTCAACTTGTTGAGAATATCCGTTCATTCGGTCATACATTGGCTCATATTAATCCAATGGAAGAGCTAACAAATGGACAATCTCTCATCGAGAAAGTAATGAGCGAATTAAGCGATGCAGATTTGAAAGCGATTCCAGCAAAAACAGTATGGCCAGATGCACCAATTGGTATTCACACAGCTCTTGATGTAATTAATAGATTAAAAGATGTTTATACAAAATCTTTAGCCTATGAATTTTCTCATATACAAGATAGTGAAGAACGTGCGTGGTTGCATCAAATGGTGGAATCAAATTCCTTGCGTCAACCACTACCAAATAAAAAACGAACTGCTCTTTTAAAACGTTTAACAGCTGTTGAAGGTTTTGAGCAATTCTTGCATAAAACATTTGTAGGTCAAAAACGCTTCTCTATTGAAGGCGTTGATATGCTTGTACCTGTACTAGATGAAATTATTTCTGAAGGTGCTAAGGGCGGCGTAAGTGACGTTATGATTGGTATGGCTCACCGCGGGCGCCTTAGCGTACTCGCTCACGTACTAGAAAAACCATATAGTCACATGTTTGCAGAATTCAAACATGCAACTATAGAAGGTGTAAATAGTAATGCTGGCTGGACTGGCGACGTGAAATACCATTTAGGTAGAGAGCAAGTTGTTGGGGCTGAAGATGCTCAAACACGTGTAACGTTAGCGAACAACCCAAGCCATCTTGAATTTGTTAACCCTGTTGTGGAAGGTTATGCACGTGCAGCTCAAGAAAATCGTAAAAAAGCTGGTCATCCTGAACAAGATACTTCGAAATCATTCGTAATTTTAGTTCATGGTGACGCTGCATTCCCTGGTCAAGGTATCGTGTCTGAAACATTAAACTTAAGCAGACTAAACGCATACCAAACTGGTGGAACAATTCATATTATTGCAAATAACTCAGTTGGCTTTACAACAGATAGCTATGATTCTCGTTCTACAAAATATTCAAGCGACCTTGCAAAAGGTTTCGATATTCCAATCGTCCATGTAAATGCTGACGATCCAGAAGCTTGTCTTGCAGCTGCTGACCTTGCAATCCAATATCGTATGCTGTTCAAAAAAGACTTCTTAATCGATTTAATCGGTTACCGTCGTTACGGTCATAACGAAATGGATGACCCAGCAGTTACACAACCACAAGTTTATAAAAAAATTAAAAACCATCCGACAGTTAGAGCAATCTATGCAGAGCAACTGCAAACTGATGGTGTTTTAAATGCTGATGAAGTTGAAACAATTACACAGTTTGTGCAAGAACAATTGAAAGCTGAGTATGCAGAAGTACCACCTGCTGATACTAGTGATGCAGCAATACACGTTAAAGTTCCAGACGTAGTTGCAAGAGGTATTCAACCAATTGATACAGGTCTTCCAATTGAAACTTTACGTGCATTAAACGAAGGACTATTACAATGGCCAGAAGGCTTTAATGTATATCCTAAAGTAAAGAAAATTCTTGAACGTCGTAAAGATGCTCTTGAAGATGGCGGTAAAGTGGAATGGGCTCTTGCTGAATCGTTAGCATTCGCTACCATTTTACAAGAAGGTACGCCAATTCGTTTAACTGGTCAAGATTCACAACGTGGTACGTTCGCACACCGTCATATCGTATTACATGATACAGAAACAAACGAAACATATTCACCACTTCATCGTTTACCGAATATTAATGCATCATTCTCTGTTCATAACAGTCCGTTATCTGAGGCTGCTGTTGTCGGTTATGAATACGGTTATAATGTGTTCGCTCCAGAAACTTTAGTTATGTGGGAAGCACAATATGGTGATTTCTCAAATACTGCGCAAGCATTATTTGATCAATATGTTTCAGCAGGAAGAGCGAAATGGGGACAAAAATCGGGTCTAATTCTTCTTCTGCCTCATGGTTATGAAGGTCAAGGACCAGAGCACTCTAGTGCACGTCCAGAACGTTTCTTGCAACTAGCTGCTGAAAACAACTGGACTGTTGCAAACTTAACAAGTGCGGCACAATACTTCCATATTTTACGCCGTCAAGCATCAATCCTTGGTACAGAAGCTGTTCGACCATTAGTCATTATGACGCCAAAGAGCTTATTACGTCATCCGCTTACTACTTCATCTGGAAAAGAATTAAGCGAAGGTCGTTTCCAAATGGCTCTAGAGCAAGAAAACCTTGGTACAAAACCAAATAAAGTAAAACGTCTTGTTTTAACAACTGGTAAGATGGCAATTGATATAGCAGCAGAGGTTGAATCAGGTAAACATGAGTACAATTTAGATGAAGTTCATATTGTTCGCATTGAGCAATTGTACCCATTCCCTGCTGAAAAAGTTCAATCTATCATGAAACGCTTTAAAAACTTAGAAGAAATTATTTGGGTACAAGAAGAACCACGAAACATGGGTGCATGGCATTACATGGCTCCAATTCTGTTTGAACTTGCTGGCGATAAAGTAAAAACAGGCTACATTGGACGTCCAGATCGCTCAAGTCCATCAGGCGGCGATCCACATGCACACAAAGCGGAACAAGAACTTATCGTTGCACATGCATTAGACACAAAGTACAACTTCCGTCAAGACAAACAAGAAATAGAAGTTTATAGCAACTAAAAACGAAAGTGATTTACTCATGCTCATTTGGGCAGAGTTCCTTACCTACTAGGTTGTAAAGAATTTCTGCCCAATCAAGCTTGAAGCATTGAGATTACCGAAGAGAAAAGAAGACAAAACACACCGTTAGGCAAATAAGGGGAGGACATTTAAAATGATCGAAATTAAAGTACCTGAGCTTGCAGAATCTATTTCAGAAGGAACTATCTCACAATGGCTTATCAATGTAGGCGACAAAGTTGAGAAAGGTGGCAGCGTTGTTGAGCTTGAGACAGATAAAGTCAATGTAGAAATCATTGCAGAAGATTCAGGTATTGTATCACAACTACTAGGAGAGCCTGGAGATACAGTTGAAGTTGGTGACGTAATTGCAATTTTAGATGCAAACGGCGTTGCAGTAAGTACATCAGCACCTGCTCCAGCAGCAGAACAACCAAAACAAGAAGTTACTGAAGCACCTAAAGCTGAGGCTCCAAGTGCTGCACCAACTAAAACAGCTTTACAAGGTCTTCCAAATACAGATCGTCCTATCGCATCACCTGCTGCTAGAAAAATGGCGCGTGAATTAGGAATCGACTTAAATGAAGTACGCAGCACTGATCCACTTGGCCGCGTGAGACCACATGATGTACAAGCACATGCTGCTGCACCAAAAGCAGAGCCAAAACAAGAAAAAACAAGTCCAAAACCAGCAGTAACTACTGAATTTGAAAAGCCAGTTGAGCGCGTAAAAATGTCCCGCCGCCGTCAAACAATTGCAAAACGTCTTGTAGAAGTTCAACAAACATCTGCAATGTTAACAACATTTAACGAAGTTGATATGACTGCAGTTATGGAATTACGTAAAGAACGTAAAGACGCGTTCGAGAAAAAACATGATGTTCGTCTTGGCTTTATGTCATTCTTCACAAAAGCTGTTGTGGCAGCATTAAAACAATTCCCATTGTTAAATGCTGAAATTCAAGGTGACGAGCTTATCATTAAAAAATTCTATGACATCGGAATCGCTGTAGCAGCTCCAGATGGATTAGTTGTTCCAGTTGTACGTGATGCAAACCAATTAAACTTCGCTGAAATCGAAAGCGAAATTCGTGAACTAGGTAAAAAAGCACGCGACAACAAACTTACATTAAAAGAACTACAAGGTGGTACATTTACAATTACAAACGGTGGTGTGTTCGGCTCCCTTATGTCAACACCAATCCTAAACAGCCCACAAGTAGGTATTCTTGGAATGCATAAAATTCAAGTAAGACCAGTTGCAATCGATGCAGAACGCATGGAAAACCGTCCAATGATGTACATTGCACTATCTTACGACCACCGTATCGTCGATGGTAAAGAAGCAGTTAGCTTCCTAGTTGCTGTTAAAGAAATGCTTGAAGATCCAAAATCATTATTATTAGAAGGTTGATAGGCTTTCTAAATCATACTGGCTACACGAAAGAATCAATGTATTCTTTCGTGTAGCCTTTTTTATATAACAGTGATTTATATAGTGAATAATCAAAATAACTCATAAGGGACAAATCACGGTACATACACTGATAATGTGTGTTTAGAATTTACTGATAAGGAGGAATAGAATGAGTACGCTGCAAGCTTCCACAAAGCTAAAAATGAACAAGGATACCTTTTTTCTCCCCGATTCCAATGGGGGTGTTTATTTTCGAAATAACTCCAGTTCGTTCCGGATACAAGGTAATGGAATCTATGAATGGATTGAAAAATTAATGCCTATGTTTAATGGAGAACACACTTTAGAAGAGCTAACAAATGGGCTTCCCCTCCCTTATCAAAATAGAGTGTTTGAAATTGGAGAACTTTTGCACAAAAATGGTTTTGTTCGAGATCTGAATCAAGATGCCCCTCACCAATTAGAAGATGCATTACTTGAGAGATACGAACCGCAAATTGAATTTTTAGAGGCTTACTCTCACTCAGGTCCTCTAAAGTTTCAAATGTATCGCCAATCTAAAGTGTTAGCGATTGGCTCTGGACCTATTTTCACTTCATTAATTTCTTCTTTACTTGAATCTGGTCTACCTGAATTTCATTACCTAATTACCGATCCTGATGCAACAAATCTCTCGCGGCTAAATGAACTTGTACAACAAGCACATGCTACTGATGCAGATGTACTTGTTCAAGAAATAGATACAACGAGAAATTATTCTTTACAGGAAGTTTTTCATCCATTTGATTGGATTCTATATGTATCTCAAAATGGCAATATCGAAAAACTTAGGGCCATACATGCAATTTGTAGAGAAGAGAAGAAAAACTTTCTTCCTGCTTTATGTTTACAGCATGTAGGCTTAGCTGGTCCTGTCATTACTTCTGACTCTGAAGAATGCTGGGAATCCGCATGGCACCGTATACATGAAACTGCTATTCAAAAAGATCAAACACCAGATCCCGTCTCTCCAATTGCTTGTGCTATGTTAGCCAATACAATTGTTTTTGAGTTATTCAAACATGTTACAGATTCCTCAAATAGGAAGACAAAGAAGCACTTCTTTCTATTAGATTTTGAAACGCTCGAAGGAAATTGGCATCCATTTATGAAGCACCCGCTTATAGCCCCTGAAAATTTTACGATAGAATTAATACAAGACCTTGATGACACTTTAAAACGACATGCAGATCAAAAACATTCAAATGAGCTTTTTCGTTTTTTTGACCAGTTAACCTCAAATAAAGCTGGAGTTTTTCACATATGGGATGAACAAGATCTCAACCAATTACCGTTGTCCCAGTGCTATGTTCAAGTTGCCAATCCATTATCAGAAGGACCTACTTCCCTCCTCCCTACTATTATTTGCGGCGGATTAACTCATGATGAAGCACGCCGCGTGGCAGGTCTAACTGGAATTGAAACATATGTAACTCAAATGGTTAATTTCCTTATTCCTGACCAAGATGAATTCATTGGAATCGGAGCTGGGGAAACGATGTTAGAAGGTGTGTATCGTGCGCTACAAAACCATTTAACCCACACATTACAAGCGAGGAAGTTAAGACAAACAGAAGAAATTGTGCCACTACAAGTAACAGAAATTCATGACAACCACTGCCAATTTTATTTACGTGCACTCTCCGTGATACATGGGGAACCAAAGATAGGGATTGGTGAAAATGTACTAGGTTTTCCGGTTGTTTGGGCCCGTATACACAATCAGTGGTATGGTAGCGCGAACCTAAATATAACACTAGCTCTAAGAGACGCATTACAACAAGCACTTCTTCATACACAAAACTACGAAATCCCCTATAACTCTAATATATTATCGGAATCATCTATTCTTTTACACGATGCTGAGTCGTTTAGAATTGAAGTACAAAAAGAAGAACAAATTCCACCATTAGAATCCTTACAACTCGCTTTACAGAATTTAAAGGAACATAATCTTTATCCCTACGTCCTCGACCTAGCAATTGAACCATTTTTAAAAGAAGGATTAGGTGGTGTAGTTGGTGTGGTAATAAAAGAGGAGGTGGACTGATGGAGCGTCAAATACTAATTGTAGGAGATGGCCTACTTGCAAGCTATGTAAATCAGCAATTATCTGGTCACTACTCTATCATTCATCAAAACACACTTGAAGAACCCCTCCCTGAAAACATTAAACTTGCTCTCGTACTACATGATGGTTCTCCTTCCTCTATCCATCATAAAGCTGAAGAAATGTTTCGATCCGCTAACATTCCTTGGCTAAGAGGTTTTACTTCATTTGGCGAAGGGATCATTGGCCCTTATGTTCAGCCACATGCAGCAGGATGTTCTCATTGTGCTGATGCAAGACGGTTTATAGCTGGTTTTGATCAAAAAGAAATGTGGGAGTTACAGCGGCAATACTCCTTAAAAAAGGATGCTGCCGTGCAACGAGATATATGCGCAACGCAAAGTGCATTACTACAAATGTGTCACCTTATTCATGCTGAAACAGAAAAGATAGTAACAAAAGGGGGTACTTCTTTAGCTGAAGAAGTGATTTTACTTAACATGCAAACTCTTCAATGTTCACGTCATTCGTTTCTTCCTGATCCTGTATGTCCGGTGTGTAGCACAATACCTGATGACACTGAAGCTTCTGCTTATCTATCTCTGCAACCGAGCTTTAAAACGAGTACTGAAAGCTACCGATGTCGTTCTATTGAAGATTTAAATACGTTTTTAACGAAAGATTATTTAGATTATCGAACAGGACTTTTGAATGGAAAGATGCAGCATTCCTTATTACCATTCGCTGATGTTATTGTAAATATGCCATTACTTTTTGGTAACGAAGGAGTTGCAGGTCGAACACATTCATTCAGGATAAGCGAGGCAACTGCGATTTTAGAAGGACTAGAGAGATACTGCGGAATGGCCCCTCGCGGGAAGCGGACAAATGTTCATGGCAGCTATCGAGAATTAGAAGATAAAGCCATCAATCCTCTTACAATTGGTGTACATACAGATGAACACTATGAAAAAGAGAATTTTCCATTCAGACCATTTGATCCCGATTATTCTCAAGATTGGGTATGGGGTTATTCTTTATCACAAAACCGTCCCATCTTAGTTCCGGAATCAATTGCATATTATAGCCTAGGGCACAGGGACGCTTTTGTTTATGAAACTTCAAACGGCTGTGCAATTGGAGGTAGTTTAGAAGAAGCGATTTTCCATGGCATTTTAGAAATAGTCGAACGCGACGCTTTCTTGCTAACGTGGTATGCACAATTGCCACTCCCCCGCCTTGATCTAGCTTCCGCAGGCGATGTGGAATTACAATTGATGATTGAACGAATGCGGACCATTACAGGTTATGATTTACATGTTTTTGATGCAACGATGGAGCATGGTATTCCAAGTATATGGGCAATTGCAAAAAATACAAAAAAGGGTGGAATGAACCTCGTCTGTGCAGGTGGTGCTCATATAGAACCGCTGCGAGCTGTTAAAAGTGCTATTCATGAATTAGCAGGTATGTTGCTTATACTGGATGAGAAACTTGAAGCAAACAAACAAAAATATGAGCAATGTTTACGCGATCCCTATCTCGTTACCCAAATGGAAGATCATAGTATGGTATATGGCTTACCAGAAGCTGAAGAACGCCTTCAATTTTTACTAAATGACAATCGAGCTGTGCGAACATTTAAAGAAATGGATCAGCTAAAAGCGATTGATCGGGATATAACTTCAGACCTTCGCCATCTTCTAGATCTACTACATCACTCAGGGCTTGAGGTAATTGTCATTGACCAAACTGTTCCTCTCATACAGAAAAACGGATTATCTTGTGTGAAAGTATTAATTCCTGGTATGTTGCCAATGACATTTGGTCATCAACTTACTCGTACAACAGGACTCCAAAGAGCACTTACCGTACCAATGCAACTTGGATATACAAGCGAACCACTTACATTAGAACAACTAAATCCACATCCGCATCCATTTCCATAAAGAAACAGTAAAGTAGCGCTTGAATCAGTAGTTTTTCTTCCTCCCCCACCTCTCTTCTTTGCTTTTGCTGATTTTTAATGTGGGGGATTATTGCTTGATAAGGAGGCTTGTTGATGCAACTAGAAACATTTCTACACCATTTACATTTTTCAATTGATGAAGTCATGCCCGAGGACAAGGACATCAACTGGGCTGATGCCCCCCTTCCCTATAAACTATACCGTAATCTACCTGTCATTCCTCTTTCTCTAGAGGTACCTCTAACATTACGAGATCAAAAGCTATCTAATGAACCTACCATAGAACAAATTGGGCATTGCCTTTGGTATACATTTGGCCTAACTCAATTTTGCCAGCCTTCCCTCGGCTTAGAAGAACAATCAACAACAAATATATACCGAAGATTTATTCCTTCTGGAGGAGCTTTATATCCAAATGAATTATATTTGTATTTAAAAACAATTCATTATCCGCATGGAATTTACCATTATGACGTAGCGCATCATCGTCTCGTATTACTACGTGAAGGGAATTTTGACTCTTATCTCACAGAAGCACTTGGAAATCGCTGCAACCTCTCTTCTTGTTTCGGCACTGCTTTCGTATCAACAATGTTTTGGAAAAACTTCTTTAAATATAATAATTTTTCGTATCGCCTCCAAGGTCTCGATACTGGTGTCCTCGTCGGTCAATTACTAGAAGTCTCTAAGCAATTTGGCTATACATCGGGTGTATATTTTCAATTTCTAGATCGGGCTATCAATCATTTACTTGGACTATCTGAACAAGAAGAAAGTGTGTATGCAGTTATTCCGTTATCTACCCAGCCTACAGAAGAATGGTTTTATCAAAGTAATACAAGTACAAATTTCACTTCTGATGAACTCTTACAACAGCTTCCCGTTTTAGAGCATGAACACTTTGTTCGATCAAAGAACTTTACTGATTACTCTCTCATAACAAGAATGAATGCAGCATCTATGTTGGATTCAACAGACCTATTTCGAACTATAACTGAAGAGACAATCGTTCCACATTACACACAAACTTTGAAACTCCCCATGGTAGAGCCATTATCATATGATTTCGCAACTGTTTGTCAAAAACGTTATTCACCTGATATCGATTTTGTCTTAAGGAAAATAAGCGCTACACAACTAGCTACTTTGCTTCATGAAGCAACCCTTTCCTTTCCTTATCAAAATGATTTAGACGGAGAACATATAAAAACAAAATCGCGATTATCACTGTACGGATGCTTTTATAACGTAGAAGGTGTGCCAAATGGTGCCTATTCCTATGACAGTAATGCTCATGCATTAGAACAAATTCAAACTGGAGATCTACGTCACCCTTTACAATCCGGTATGACAATGGACAATGTAAATCTCTTTCAAGTACCACTCTGTTTACATGTAATAGGAACTAAAGATTATTTAAAAAACGATTTAGGTTACAGAGGATATCGAATTCAACAAATGGAAGCTGGAATGCTCGTTCAAAAGCTCGTCTTAGCAGCCTCAGCTATGGATATGGGAGGACATCCGCTCTTAGGATTTGATGCAAACTTATGTGACAAACTGTATGAATTTGATAAAAAAAGAGAAACGACCCTTATTCAAATTCCAATTGGTCCTTATCGCCATCGCACTTGGTTAAAAGGATATTTGCATAGCTAAAAACACGCCCTTCGCTCAGTACAATGTGCTAGCAAAGGGCGTGTTTTTTAAAGGGATTAGAATTGCTCAAAGAGAATATACAAATTTAGGTAATTTATATAAAAGGAGAGGTCAGGTTGAGTGTATTACAAAAGTTAATTGAACAAGCTAAAAACCCTAGAGGTTCTATCGCTTCTTCCATGCTTTGTATTATGAATACAGCGCACGTTAGATTAACAAATTGGGCATTACAGAAAATAAATATCCCCAAAGATTCAATCATACTCGATATTGGTTGGGGAGGCGGCCGAACCATACATACACTGTCTAAAATAAATACCTCAGGAAAAATATACGGCATTGATTATTCAGAAAAAGCAGTAGAAAATTCAATAAAATTCAATATAAAAGATGTGAAAAATGAAAAGGTCATTATTCGTAAAGCAAGCGTATCTTCTATTCCTTATCATAATGAGTTTTTCAATCTCATCACGGCCTTTCAAACACATTATTTTTGGCCTGATTTAGAGAATGATATAAAAGAAGTATTTCGAGTTTTAAAACCGAATGGTGCCTTTATGATTGTCGCTGAAACCTTCAAAATCAATTATCATATGCAAAAATTTAAGACAACAGAAGAATTAGTAGACCTTTTCAGTAAAACTGGTTTTCAACATGTGAAATGTTACGAAGAAAAAGGATGCCTTTGTATAGTGGGGAGCAAATCATAGAAAAAGCAGACCTTCTAAGGTCTGCTTTCTCTATTAAATCACTTTAAAAATACTTTTAATCTGTCTTGCAAACAACCAATTTTTCGCTCCACAGTTATCATTTAAACTATCCAGCATGATAGAATTCCCATTTGAGAATTTCAACTGTAACGTTGTATTTTTATCATTTGTTTTTAGACTTATATCTGTAATGTCTTCATATTTTAATTTTTTAACTTCAATGTACTCTTCTTTCGCTTGACCAACGACAACATGATCTTGGAAAAAGAAGAAGACTTCCGCTTTTTTCCCAAAACAAAATACATGTTTCGGGTAAATTAATGTAGCGTTATCAACCGCAACACATAATTCCTTTATTTCTTGGACAATTTCTCCAAAGTCCTCCTCATGTCTTGCATTTGATTCCGCAATCCACTCTTCTACTGTTCTCATATTGATCGACATTCCTTATCCTCCTGCATCATTCAGTGCTAACTTGTTTCTATCGTATTTTTATGTATGTAAAAAATAAATACTATATGAAAATATAATAGATAAGTACTACATTTTTCAAGGGAAAATATGCTTTTGTGTCTCTTTTGTATAATTGGCTGTTTTCAAAAAAAATAGTACTTCTATAAGAAGTACTATTCCGCTCGCCGTGCTGCTTGTTGAATCGGATCCCAAACACTGTTATATGGCGGTGCATAACTTAAATCAACATCTTCTAAATCATGAATGCTCATTTTATGAAAGAGTGCCATCGCAATGACATCAATTCGTTTATCTACACCCTCTTCTCCAATTACTTGTCCACCTAATAGTTGCTTTGTATCAGAGCGATATACTAATTTCACATAAAGTGGCGTTGCATTTGGATAATAGCCAGCCATACTTGTTGCCTCTATCTTCACCGTGTTATATGGTATTTTCAACCCACTTGCTTCTTTTTCATTTAAACCTGTTCTTGCTAATGTGAATCCCATAAATTTAATAATGCCCGTACCAAGCGTTCCTTTAAACGCCCTTCGTGTATCAATCATATTTAGTCCAGCAAGGCGCCCTTGTTTATTCGCAGTAGTACCGAGTGGAATATGATCATGCGTTTCTTTTATGATGTGATAATGCGTTGCACAATCTCCTGCTGCATAGATGTCTTCCACATTCGTTTGCATATATGCATTTACTTCTATCGCCCCTTTTTTGTTCTTGCGAATTTCTGTTCCTGTAAGAAACTCCGTGTTTGGCTGCACACCAACTGATACTAGAACGAGGTCAGTCTTATACATTCCTTTATCTGTTTCGACAAATTCAACTTTCTCATTTCCCCTAAATACCTTTACATGTTCATTTGTCACAATTTCAATATTATGCTTTGCTGCTTCTTCATGTATATACGTTGCCATGTCAGCATCATAAATCGTACCGATATGATCATTTCTTTCAATCATTCGCACATTCTTTCCAAGTTCCACAAATGTTTCAGCCATTTCAAGACCAATTGCCCCGCCCCCGATAATTGTTACGTCCTCAACATTCTGTTCCTGTAACGTCTCCAATATTTTATGGGCATCCGGAATTGTTTTTAAAAGATGAATACCTTGCAGATTTTTTCCTTCCCAATCTGGCATAACAGGTCTAACTCCTGTTGCAATCAATAATCGATCATATTTATATTGAAATTTCACTTTTTCCTTTGTATGTATACCATGTACAATTTTGTTTTCAGTATCAATTTTCGTTACTTCATGATGTGTTTTAGCATCAATTCCATACTTATCACGAAATGTCTTAATATCCCGTGCAATTAATTTTTCAGTGGAAGCAATCGCACCACTAATCACGTATGGAAGTCCACACTGCGCATAGGAGTATATTTCACCTTTTTCTAACGTTACGACTTTTGCATCTTTATCATTTCTAACAATTTGCATGGCCGCACTCATGCCAGCAGCGTCTCCACCAATGATTACATAATTCACCAAATCACTCCTTCTTACAGTCTCTATTGTTTACATTTTCCAAATTGATCATAAATAAATCCTTTTTCTCTATACGTATCTTATACAAAGTATAATACTTTCTTCCTTTTGTTTACAAATAAACCCCTTTCCTCCAAACATAACAACGTGCATCTTTGTATATAGATCCATTTGACTTATACTTTGAAAACAATAGGGCTCTTACCACGTCTACACACAGGTGGACGCTGCTCTCCCCAAAAAAGAGTGGTTTTTTATTATTTTTCCCCTCCTTTGAACGGCTATAGGTAAAATGTCGTGTCTCACAAACTCGATTATTAATATGCTATAACAATCGTAATGGAAAGTAGGTGAAAAAAACGGTGTGTAGTAATTTTCTTATCTCTACTCCTGTTGAACCAAAAGTTGCTCAATCACTTGAACAGGAATTCAGCATTAGCGCAACACTCTACGGTGCACAAGCTTGGTCAGCTGATAGCAGTACCTTTTTTCAAGAAATTTGGAAATCTACCCTATTTGCATCCACATCACAGCCTGACGAGGCTGTCTATCCACTTGGTATCCTTAAAATTATCAACCTCTCTTACGACACAATAACAGTTGTCACATCAGAAGGATTAAGCAGTAAACTCGAGATTACTGTTCCACCGAACTCTGAAGCCATACTTTCTTCCAGTTCTTTAGCCAATGTCCAAGCTAGCACAACTGGCAGAGCAAGTAGAGTCAATTTTCTCTTTCATATCTTTTTTTCTCGCGAACCAGCTAGAGCTCCCCTCATACCATTACAGAAATCATAAAAAGGGAATTTCACCTTTACATCCTTCTATATTTTTCAACCGGAATCATGTCATCGTTACCATGAAACATAAAAGGATTTGTTACATGAAATGCAACCATATAAATAATAAAGGTACATCACCATGATCCTTGATGTACCTTTCATTTCTATAACAAGGAAATGAATTTCATTTGCCTACTCCTTTGACTTTATAAGTTCAACATTATACGTCTCGATATCATTCAGCGCTCCTGAATAATATGGATTTTCTCGATACCATGACTGTTTTAAAAAGTAGTCCTGCATATCTTTCGTTTGAAAAATATGGCCATGCCGAGCGTATATTTCATTTCTCGCAATCCGCAATTGATCTTTTGTTAAAGCGTTTAGCTCTGCACTTGTTAACTTACGAATATGACTATCAGGAAAGAAAAATCCGTTATATACATACTTTGTTGTTACTGGTGGCGAAGAGGAAGGTGACTGTTGTTCTTCAGATTTTTTTTGAAACGATAATGTATAGTATTGGTTTGTTGATATATGTTCCACCTTTGTTCGTTCTTTTCCGCTTGCGCCCTCTTTTTCTAAATAAATAGAAACGCTCCCATCAGTAGCTACCGGTCCCCATTTAAATTCTTCCCCTGTGAGAGTCGTAATCGGTTTCTGGTTTACATATAATGTTGCTCCTGTTACATTTGTTTGAATGGTAATGTAGTGCCCTTGTAACGATAGATCAACCGTTACATTATTTTGATTTTGTTTCATAAGCAAAACTTTTTCTTCACGCGCTAGCTTCACATAATCATTTTTAAACTCTGATTGGAACGTTTGAATCCCAGGAAAAAATGGTCCATATTGCTTTTCAAACATTTTATCAGTTGTCTTATCTAACTCTTTCCCATTTACCTTTAACAATGCATCCTTTTCATTCGTAAGGAGCGTTGCATAATACGTTTTTGCTTTCAATTTATATCGATCAAATAGAAAGAGGTATTTTCCATCCTTCGTTAATACAAAATCTACTTTTTCTACATTATTTTCCTTCTTCTTTTGCTGTTGTATAGAAGCTTTTAAATCATGAACATAGGAAGGATATTCTTTTATATACGAAAACAACGGAGCTACACTCTCTTTATCTACTACAAATTGCGGGTCATCTGTTGTAACCATATCAATTAGTTTTTCCGCATCCCTTTCTTGTAACATCGTAATCATTCTATCGATTTGTGCTTCTGCAGAATAATACTTTGCTCCATACATATATGCTCCGCCAAAACTAACAACAAAAAGAACGATAATCCCAATCCATATTATCTTTCCTCGGCTCATTTTCTTTCGTATCTGTGGTTCCTTCTCACTTCCTCTCCGCTCATGCTCAACTATTCTCGTTCCACAACTTTGACAAAATTGCACGCCATCCATTAATTGTGAACCACATTTTGCACAAACCTTCATCCATTCAGCCACCTTTTCGTTAGAAGTTCGTTATCCCTCTATTTAAGGTATCGACTATTGTTTTGATATAAGACCAATCAATATATATGCGATGATCCATGTACACACAGGATCCATTCCGCTACGATCTAACTTTAATATATGTACGAGGAGACAAAACATGACTACAAGAACCCCATGCTTCTGTCTAGCAACATTTTGACAAAACCCTTTCTATCTATATACAATATGTAAAAGTTTATACACCATAAAAAAATAATAGATTGGACAAAAACTATGGAACTCGCACACACACTTTTTCAAATATTCATTACTAGTTTGGTACAACTATTTTCTTTAATCGGTATCATCATTTTGGTTGGTTTTTTATTAGGATATTTAGAATCTCTTACACGAACATATTGGACGAAAGCTTTTGGTAGAAAAGGATTCCTTTTATCAGCTTGGATTGGCGTTCCTATTCATGAATTAGGACATGCTGTTATGTGTATCTTATTCCGGCATCAAATTGTAGCCATTCAGTTGTTCCCTACGAATACAAATAACGGTTTTCTGGGGTATGTGAAGCATCAATATAATCAAAGAAGCATATATCAAAGAATAGGGAACTTTTTCATCGGAATTGCTCCTATTTTTTCAGGGATGGTCGCCTTGATACTTTTGATGTATTATTTCGTACCACAATCTTATTCAGTATTTATGCATGCTCTTGAAACAAATACTCAAACCGCTTCTATCAATATCGATATACTGCAAAATATTTTATTATCATCCATTCTCTTATTAAAAAGTCTCTTTACAGTTAGCAACTTATTTAATCCTTTGTTTTGGCTTTTTCTTTTTATCGCGATTTGTATCTCTGCACACATCGCCTTAAGCAAACCGGATATAGAAGGTTCGTTAGATGGTGTAATTACTATATTTATCGTTCTTTTCCTCTTCAATACAATAGCAGGGCTGTTTCATTATGATAGTAATCAACTAATAGGGAATGTAGTGAAGTACAATATGTATGTACTTGCTTTCTCTAGTATTGCCATACTATTTTCATGTATCGCTGTATGCATCAGCTTTATGTTCTACAAAATGAAAACAGCTAGTTCAAAATGAACTAGCTGTTTTCATTAATTTTTAGTTATATAATTACACTGCTCCACTGGAACCCGAGCATGCCCCTCTTCGTCTGTACACCAAGACTGCGACTGAAACGCAAGGAAAATCCCAATCCATTGCTGCTTTTTCTCAAAATGGATGAATAGGCCGCCATCTTGCCATGTGCCATCATCTCCCTGCCACTTCTCTACATTCCCTTGATTCATATGAATATCATGTATCCCATTACCAGGTTTAAAATGAAAATATCGATCAGGCACATTATTTTCCGGACCCCATCGTTCTCCAAATGCATAAATAATTGCCTTTTCTTCTATTGCTCGTTTTATATAATATTCTATTTTTTCATTTAAATCATTGTCAGTTCCCGATTTTTCTGGCGGCAAAGGAATCATCTGTTTTGAATCAAATAAATTTCCCCGCACATAATCTAAAGCTACCTTTGGTTCATTATTTTTAATTTCTGTAAATCCAAATGGTAATGTCGGTAAAATCTTAATAGCTTTCGATTTTATATTTTCACTTGCATAATATAGTACTTCTGATGGATAACTCTGCGATTTCACATTCATCGCAACGCGGTAGTCTACTCCTAATTCATCTTGCAAATGAACTTGATAATGAGGTGTTTTCCCTTTTCCAATCATGGATTGTCGTGCTATACCTTTTAGAACGCCGTAGTTTTTTAGGGGCATGGGATCATCTCCTCTTCACAAAATAGAAACACTTGTTCTTTTATAAATTATCCACCAACAAGCAAAAATCCTCCTAAAGCAGAGGATTTCATCAAATATTTTATTGCAATGCATACCACCCGGCAACCTCTACCACCACAATCAACACCGCTCCAAAAATCATAAGCGTCGTCTTCTTTAATAATTCATTCTCACAGTGCGGGATATTACATAAATAGGCCCCAAGTGTAATCCGTGATGGACAAGCAATCGTCGCTACAGATGATGCTGTATTTTGCAGCGTCGTAACATATTGCCATGGAAGCCCTACGTTTTGCGCTGTTTGCATTTGTAGTTTTATAAACATCGCATTCGATCCTGCGTTACTTCCTGTTAAAAAACCACCAATCGCACCAATGAACGGGGCAACAAAAACAAATATCGTTCCAAATGTTTGCCCTGCTGCTTCTGCTAACAATGTGTGCATACCCGCCGCACCCATTAATTCTGAAATGGCAATGAACATTGTCGTTGTAATCGCAAACGGTATCCACTGCTTTACTGTTTGCAATAAAGATTGTTTTAGAATAGTAGAAGGAATACGGAAGAACACAATGGTAAATAAGCATGTAACCCCAAGCCAAAATCCAGGTGAATATAATAATGCTAGTTTATAAGAGTACGTTGGTAAATCAAGAATAGCATAAGATTGCAATATATTATGTAATGACGGAATGAGACGAGAAAGCAAAATACAAACTGTTAAAAATAAATAAGGACTTATAATTTTTAAAATAGAAACTTCTCGCTGCGTCGTTGCAGCATGCTCCGATAACAATTCCTTTTCCTGCCTTGCTGATATTTTAATGATAAGGAAGCCAAATGTAATTGTTACAATTGAACTTAAGATCCCAGCTAGTTCAACGCTAACATATGTATTAGAAAGATAGATAGCTACAGAAAATAAGAGAAAAAACCCTACTGCTTCCTTCCATTTCTGTCTTACCGCAGACCACCCACCTACTACATACAAAGAAAATATAATAAAGTACGCGAATATCGGAATGCTAAGTAGTGCTGTACTAGATCCTAAGTTTACTAATGGCATATTGATAAGCTGCGATCCGATAATTGTTCCCGTTGCCATCGCCCCCCATGAACTTGCTAGTAAACCGATAAAGGATAACAAAACTGCTTGAAACGGTTTATAGCCAAGTGAAAGAAAAATAGGAGCTGACACCATAAAACCAATTCCAAATCCACTTACTGATTCAATAAGTGGACAAATCCCAAAACACATTAAGAGCATTTGTAATAATCGATCCCGTGTAACATGCTCTATAAAGCGTGCAACTTGGTCAATGTAACCCATTTTGTTCATGAGGTGAAATAAAAGAATACCAAAAAACAAAACATATCCGACGATAAAACAAATTAAACTGCCTTTAACCGTTGCATGTACAATTTCTCCCATTTGCAGTCGAAACATTGGCGTTAGTAAAACAATTCCACCGCATACAGCATAGGAAATTAATGAAGCTTTAAGCGATGTTTGCTTAAATACAAATAAACAAATAAAGATCATCATAATTGGAATAAGAGCCAACAAAACAGCCATACCATCATCTCATTTCTTATAAAATACAATTGTAACTATTATATAACAGTTGGCAGAATATTCAATTCATTCGTAACAGTTCTTCAAATCCCTTTATGTGATGCAGTAGTAGACACATAATACTCCTATGTTACCTTGGCGTATATACAATCTAAGTCAAGAAATACCCCTCGTTGTTATTATCTAAATGGTATAATTTAGATAACAGTGTTCCATTTCACAAAAATGAGGAGGGGGCATATGGGAAGAGAAATACAGTTTGATAACGATAGTATGACGCTAAAATTAAATGGAGTAACAGGGTTCTTTGCCCTAAAATTGAAATTGAAAATCCCTTATAATACGATTCAAAATGTATATGTTGACTATTTTGATGCTCCACAATGGATGCTCCGAATGCCTGGAACTTCCATTTCAGCACTTAACATTTTTGAAGGTAGTTTTAAATATGCTGATGAATGGTATTTTCTCTCTTATGAAAACAGAGTACCTCTTGTAATGATCGAACTAGATGGTCATGAAAAATACAAATATGTCTTTTTTGAAATTGATAATCCTACTAACCTAGCTGCTGAGATTAGAAAACGGATAAGAGATTGATTAGAATTGTAATTATGTAAGGGAATGTAGATTTGAACTAAAGTCGCGATGTTTAAAAAAGTGAAGAAGCTTTCCACCTTTAGAAAGGCTGAGCATAAATCAAATTTTCGACTTATCTCTCAGCCTTATCATATCTTTATGCTCATTGAGCCACGGCTTGTTTGTTTCTTTCCATAGCTCTCATGGATTCGTCTACTTTAACCATCATGGAACATTCTACTCTCTTACGGAAGATGTCACAGCTGAAATCGTAGATTCCATTGATGGAGCCGGTTGCGTGCAGTGCGTTGGCAGGGCAACCGCCACTGCAGTAAAGTTTTGCCCAGCAGTCCTGACATTCTGGCTTCGAGTAGCAATTGCTTTCTTTAAATTGACATTGCATCTCTTGTTTTGTAATCCCATCCCAGATGTTTCCCATGCTGTATTCGTTATCCCCGATGAACTGGTGGCAAGGGAAAAGCTCACCCCATGGCGTAACAGCGAGATATTCAGTTCCTGAGCCGCAGCCCGAAATTCTCTTTTGGATGCAAGGGCCTTCTGAAAGGTCAAGCATGTAATGATAGAAAGTGAATCCATTACCTTCTTCCTCACGCTTTATCATTTCCTTAGCAAGAATTTCGTACTGGTTATAAATATCTGGAAGGTCCTCTTCGGTGAGTGCATATGGTTCCCCAGGATTACAGATAACTGGTTCCATCGAGAGCTTGTCGAAACCAAGATCTGCGATATGAAAAATGTCATTGGTGAAGTCAACGTTGTTGTGAGTATAGGTTCCACGCACATAGTATTCTTTATCTCCACGTTTTTTAACGAATTCCTGGAATTTCGGAACGATATAATCGTAACTTCCCTTTCCAGTTACTGTTTTACGAAGGTGATTATGGACTTCTTTTCTTCCATCAAGACTCAATACGACGTTGTACATTTCTTTATTCAAAAAATCAGTGACTTCATCGTTTAGCAACATACCATTTGTAGTAAAGGTGAAGCGAATTGTTTTTTTGTACTCTTTTTCTTTACTTCTTGCGTAAGCAACAATCTGTTTTACAACTTTCCAGGCCATAAGCGGCTCTCCGCCAAAGAAGTCGATGTCGAGGTTTCTGTGGTGACCGGAGTTTTCCAATAGGTAATCGATAGCTCTTTTACCAACCTCATAACTCATAATCGCTCTACTTCCATTGTATTTCCCTTGGCTGGCGAAGCAATATTCGCATGATAAGTTACATGTATGTGCAACATTGAGACAAAGAGCCTTTACATAAGTTTGGCGATTTGTTAAATCAATTGAGAGGCTCTTATATTCATCCTCAGTAAAGAGTTGTCCATCATTTTTTAGCTCTTCGATATCTGCAATGGTTTCCCGAATGTCCTTCTCAGAGATATCGGAATCATGTACGTATTTTTCTAACATCATTGTTATGATTTCTTCTGCAGCAGTAGTCTCATACAGCGCGATGATTTCATAAGCGAGGTCGTCAACAACATGTACTGATCCACTGTAAGTATCGAGTACAATGTTGTACCCTTTTAGTTTATATTGATGAATCATGATTAATAATCAAACTCCTTTTATCTATAAAGTAACACTTCCGTTAATGGAGCTTTTACTTCTTGTTCATATGAGATAAAAATGACCGCCCATCCGGAAAGCAGTTGGGCGGTATCTTTCTTCTTTTCTATCTGTTCATTGTATTCTCACATTTTTGATTTGCAACTCCGCAAGACGTCTTACAAGCTGATTGGCAAGATGTTTGGCATGCACCACATCCGCCATGTTTTACTGTATCTGTCAGTTTACGAGTACTTAGTGTTACGATTCTTTTCATAACGTATCACTCCTTTTAAAGAATATTTTTAAGAAACACTTTCAACTTTTGTGAATGTTTTCACATTCAAAACTACAATTTGTGAATAACTTCACATTGATCCCGGAAATAATTTTAACAACACCTTTGGTTTACGTCAATCATTCGTGTTACGGAAATTCCACTCGATTGTGCGTATATTTTGATAAAGATTGTCTGCTTCTAATGAAAGTCCCTCATTGTTCAGCTGTTTGATTCATGTGTTTTCATACATAACAAACACCTTTATTTCCTAATAAAATAGAGGCCCCTTAGCAGGTAGCCTCTTCTTATTATTTCACTGTAGCGATTAACTCACAAATTTCATTCTGCTTTCCTGTTTCTAATAACTCAATTACCTTACTCCCAACAACAACTCCATCACATACAGTAATCATTTCCTCTATGTGCTCAGCCTTCGATATGCCAAATCCAGCAACTACTGGAAGGTGTACATGCGCTTTTACTTTTTCTAGGTAACTATGAATTTCTTGCTTAAAGTCACGTCTAACCCCAGTGACCCCCGCTACCGTTACCGCATAAACAAACCCTTGCGATTCCCTCGTAATCTTTTCAATCCGTTCAACTGGACTCGTTACTGTAACAAGTGGAATTAAAGCAATATTCGCATCACGAAGAAGTGGTGCAATAATATCTTGTTCTTCATATGGCAGGTCTGGAACGATAATTCCATCTACTCCAGCTTCAAGACAGCTTCTGATAAACCGTTCTTTTCCAAATGCTAAAATCGGGTTTAGATAGGTCATAAGTACAAATGGAATATTTACTTCCTGCCTTACTTCCGCTAATGCCTGAAAGATTCCACCGAGCGTTGTGCCATTATCTAATGCTCGTTTTCCTGCTCTTTGAATTGTTGGTCCATCTGCAACTGGATCAGAAAAAGGGATACCAATTTCAACAATGCTCGCTCCTGCTTCATCTAAGAAGCGAATTTGTTCCTTTAATGTTTCTAAGCCACCATCTCCCCCCATTACATATGGGATGAATGCTTTTTTTCCATTTTGAAACGCTGCCGTAATTCTTTCTACTCCCATCATTTACACCTCTTCCATATAACGTTTTATACTTTCAACATCTTTATCACCGCGGCCCGATAAACAAATGACAAGTCCTTCACCTTGCTTCATCGTAGGCGCCAGTTTAAGTGCGTACGCTACAGCATGTGAGCTTTCTAACGCAGGAATAATTCCTTCTTTTTTCGTTAGTAACTGGAATGCAGCCAACGCTTCTTCATCTGTAATTGAGTTGTAAGAGACACGGCCAATATCTTTTAGCAGACTATGTTCTGGCCCAACTCCTGGATAATCTAGCCCTGCTGAAATAGAATGTGCTTCCTGAATTTGTCCTTCTTCATTTTGTAGGAGATACATCATCGAACCATGAAGGACGCCAACGCTTCCTTTCGTTAGTGTTGCTGCATGCTTTTCTGTATGAACGCCTTTCCCTGCTGCTTCTATGCCGTAAAGAGCAACTTCTTCATCGTGTACAAATGGATAGAACATCCCCATCGCATTACTTCCCCCGCCAATGCAAGCCACAACTGCTTCTGGTAATTTCCCTTCAAGCGCTGCATATTGCTTCTTCGTTTCTTTCCCAATTACACTTTGAAAATCACGTACAATTTGCGGGAACGGATGCGGTCCAAGAACAGATCCCATTACGTAGTGCGTATCGTGCACGTGTGCAACCCAGTAGCGAAGCGCTTCGTTTACTGCATCTTTTAGCGTTCCACTACCCGCTGCAACACTTTCCACTTTTGCTCCTAATAGTTCCATTCTGAAGACGTTTAACTTTTGGCGTTTTACATCTTCTTCTCCCATGAAAATGACGCACTCTAAACCGAGTAATGCGCATACCGTCGCCGTTGCAACTCCGTGTTGTCCAGCTCCTGTCTCAGCTACAACCTTTTTCTTACCCATTCGTACTGCAAGAAGCGCTTGCCCAATTGTATTGTTAATTTTGTGAGCTCCTGTATGATTTAAATCTTCACGCTTTAAATAAATTTTCGCCCCGCCGCAATACTTTGTCAGGTTCTCTGCAAAATAAAGCGGTGTTTCCCTTCCGACGTACGTTTGTAAATAATGCTCCAATTCTTTCTGAAAGGTTTCATCTTGCATCGCTTCTTTATACGCTTCTTCTAATTCTAAAACGGACTGCATGAGCGTTTCTGGAACGTAACGTCCTCCATATATACCGTAATGACCTTTTTCATCTGGATATGCATACTTCATACCTAACACTCCTTCGCTTTTCTAATAAATTGTTTTATTTTCTCACGATCTTTCCTGCCATCTGTTTCTACTCCGCTGCTGACATCTACCATATACGGCTTAACAATTCTAATCGCTTCTTTAATGTTTTCAATGTGTAATCCACCAGCTAGAATGCACTTTTTGCGAATTTCATCTGGCATATCATCTAGTAACTGCCAAGAAAATGTTTTGCCATTTCCACCATGAAACTTTTCTTTCGGACTATCAAATAAGAGAAAATCAGCTTCATAGTCTGATGATTGCTCTATATCTTCACTCGAACGTACACCAACCGCTTTTATAGACGGAATATTCAATCTTTTAACATGATGATTCCCTTCATCCCCATGTAGTTGTACATGCGTTAAGCCACAATCATTTGCGATTTCCCGGATGACTTCTACCGATTCATTTACAAACACACCCACTTTCATTACATCAACTGGAAGCTCATCAATAATCTGTTTTGCTCTTTCAGGTGTAATTTCCCTTTTGCTTTTCGCAAATACAAATCCAATAGCATCTGCGCCGTATTCACAAGCTACTTTTGCTGTTTCTACATCGGTAATGCCGCAAATCTTCACTTTCATGTTGTCACCTTCAGCGATTGGAAAAAGTCTCCGACGGAAGGTGTAGTCATCAGCGCTTCCCCAACAAGAATACCCTTTGCCCCGGCCTTCTTCACACGCATGATATCTTCTTCCGTATGAATTCCACTCTCACTAATCCAAAGTATATTTTCCTCATTTAGCCGTTTTCCTAGATTTTCAGTTGTGCTGAGATCTACTTCAAATGTTTTCAAATTACGATTGTTTATTCCAATCACATGAGGGTTTAGTTCTAGCGCTATCTCTAATTCTGCCTCATTGTGTACTTCTACAATTACTTCTAATCCGAGCTCTTGTACATATGCATATAATTCTTGTAACTTTTGCTTCGGCAAGGCAGCAACGATAAGTAAAATGAAATCCGCTCCAGCATCATACGCCCGATCAATTTGAATCGTATCGATGATAAAGTCTTTACATAGAAGCGGAATATTACTATTTGATCGTGCCGTTTCTAAATCGTGAAAAGATCCTTTAAAAAACTGACCATCCGTTAAAACAGAAACAGCTCCGGCACCGCACTCTTCATACGTTTTCACTTGTTTCGTTACGTCTACATGTAAATTAATATCCCCTTTAGATGGTGAAGCTCGCTTCACTTCAGCAATGACTGTGAATTTCTGCAACGCTTCTACAAGGGAGTGTGACTTCCGTTTTTTCTTCACCGGCGTATATGTTTCGCGCAGCACTCCTACTTCTTTTTTCTTCTGCTCAACAATCTTATCTAAAATTGTTCCCATTTAGTTCACCTTCTCTAATCTTTTATTACTAGCTGCAATTAATTCATTTAATTTCGCTAGTGCTTTTCCCGAATCTATACTTTGAGCCGCAATATGAATCCCTTCTTCAATTGTCCCTGCTTTTCCATTTGCAAAAAGGGCTAGACCTGCATTTAATAACACCGTATCACGATATACACTCTTTTTCCCTTGTAGTACCCCGAATGTAATATTGGCATTTTCTTTTGCATCTCCGCCTCTAATCTCTTCATTTTTCACACGAGAAAACCCATATTCTTCTGGCGTAATACTTGCTTCTATAATCTTATTATCTTTTAAAATCACCACATGATTTTCTCCTTGCAGAGATGCTTCATCTAAAAATCCACTTCCATTTACAACAAGCGCTTGTTTTCTACCGAGCTTTTGCAATACCTCTGCTACAGGCATGAGCATATCTCGTTTGTATATGCCAACAAACTGTGTTTCTAAATCAATCGGATTTGTAAGCGGACCGATTAAATTAAAAACGGTCGGTACATTTAGCTCTTTTCTTATTTTCATAATGCGCTTAAGTGCTGGATGCATCGCTGGTGCAAATAGAAAAGCTATGCCTACTTTTTCTAATAAATAGTCAATTTCTCTTGGCGTACATGCAATATTGACACCGAGTTCTTCTAATAGATCCGCACTCCCTGTTTTACTAGAAACAGCGCGATTCCCATGCTTTGCCACCTTTACACCAGCACCAGCAAGTACGAAAGCAGATGTTGTACTAATGTTGAATGTTTGTGCACCGTCTCCGCCTGTTCCGCAATTATCCATTGCTCCTTTTATATGACTTGCAAATGGTAATGCCTTTTCCCGAAGAGCACGAACGAGACCATATATTTCATCCGCTGTTTCACCCTTTGCCTTTAACAATGCTAAAAAAGCAGCAATTTCACTTTCTAATATATCTTCACTTAAGAGTGCAAGGCCTGCTTCATACATTTCCTGTTCCGTTAAGTTCTGGCTTTCTACTAATTTTCGTAGATAACTGTTCATACTCGCTCCTCCTCTTTCACATTAGATAAAAATGCACGCATTAATTTCCCGCCCTCTTCCGTCGCAATTGATTCCGGGTGAAACTGTAATCCAAAGAGTGGATAATAGTTATGGCAAACTGCCATGACTTCCCCATCATCCATCGCTGTTGCTAGTACATCGAAACACTTTGGAATCGTATGCTTCGCTGCCACGAGTGAATGATAGCGCATCGCAGTTAACGGCTGCGCGACATATGAAAATATCGATGTGCCATTATGTTTTACCCGTGATGTTTTCCCATGTTTTATATGTTCTGCCCTTACAATTTCCCCACCAAATGCCGAAATAATTGCTTGGTGTCCAAGACAAATGCCAAGAATCGGAATTTGTTTATAAAAATGCCTGATTACTTCGATGCAAATCCCTGCATCTTCTGGTTTTCCAGGTCCTGGCGACAGAATAATTGCTTTTGGTTTCATTTCTTTAAGTTCTTGAACCGTCACTTTATCATTTCGCAGTACCACTATCCCTTTGTAATACGCCCCCAACAATTGATACAAGTTATAAGTGAACGAATCATAATTATCGATGAGTACAATCATTTCATTACCTCCAAAAGTGCTTTCGCTTTATTCAATGTCTCCTCATATTCAGCAATTGGATCTGAATCATAGACAATACCAGCTCCCGCCTGCACATATGCTTTCTTATCTTTTACAACCATTGTGCGAATCGCAAGCGCCATATCAAGGTTTCCAGAAAAAGCTATATATCCTACTGCTCCGGCATATACATTTCTTTTTTCCTTTTCTAATCTATTTATAATTTCCATCGCTCTAATTTTCGGTGCTCCGGATACAGTGCCAGCTGGCAAACAATAAGCTAATGCGTCAAAACAACTCATTTGTTTTTTTAATATTCCGGAAACTTCAGATACAATATGCATAACGTGCGAGTACTTCTCTACTTCCATATACTTATCTAATCTAACAGAACCGACTTCACTCACTCGCCCGATATCATTTCTCCCTAAATCTACAAGCATCATATGTTCAGCACGCTCTTTCTCATTTGCTAACAACTCTTTCGCTATCTCTTCATCCTCACCTTTTGTTTTTCCGCGTGGTCTTGTTCCTGCAATCGGATTTGTCATCACCTTATCATTTCGTACAGACAGTAAGCTTTCTGGTGAAGAACCAAGCACAACATAATCTTGGAAATCAATATAAAACATATATGGTGATGGATTTGCAATACGAAGTTTGCGATATAATGCAAATGAATTGCCTATAAATTCACTTTGCAGACGCTGAGATAATACAACTTGAAAAATATCACCAGCTCGAATGTATTCTTGTGCCTTTTCTACCATTTCGCAAAACTTTTCTTCCGTTATAGAAGAAGTAAAGGATAAAGAAGACTGCATTTCTGTTACTTGTTCTTCTTCTCCATGTAACACATTTTGTTTATATACCTGCAATCTCTCATACACTTCTTCAAAAGAGTCTGTATCGTCTTCTCTGTATACATATACAAACGATAATTTCTGACGTAAATGATCGTATACAACAAACTCGCGGTATAGTAATACATGAACCTCTGGAATATTTATCGGATCAAACAGTTCTTCTCCAATATCTTCATATTGCCGAATCACATCATAACCAATATATCCAACTGCTCCTCCGCAAAATGGAAATGGACTTTCCACCTCCGATGGCGCAAGTATCTTTTTCAATGCTTGCAATACGTTTTCTTCTATCTGTTCACTCCTACCATTTATCGTAATCTCTACCGCTGTGCCACTACTTTTGATTTCTCCGTATGGATTACATCCTAAATAGGAATAACGTCCCTTATCTTGATGAAGCTGTGAGCTCTCGAGTAAAAATTTTTTCTCACCTTTCATCCGGCGATATAAAGCAATCGGTGTCACACTATCTCCTTCTTCTTCATCAATGACCAAAAATGTCTTTCCTTGCTTCTGTTGAAATTGTTCTTTCGTTATCATGACTGCCACCTCACTATTTAAAATAAAAAAGTCCCCTGCATATCGGAATATGCAGAGGACGATAAATTTACCGCGGTACCACCTCGTTTGGATGCAAAAGCATCCCTCTTTATTCAGGTACAAATATATACCTTATCCTTGTAACGGCGGAACCCGGGTTGCCTACTTCTTTCGGTTCAGCATACCTCTCGTAAGCCCATTCTGTATATGGCACCGCACCGGGCTCCCACCTATCCCCGGCTCTCTGGAACGTCTCCAATATACGTACTCTTCTTACTTAAACGATTTAGTTTATTTAGTTCATTTATTTTTATACAGGATATTCAAAAAGTCCGGTAAAGATAGCTTTCGCATTTCTTCGCCTGCGTCGCCAGTCTGGTACTCATGTAGTTCTATCTACACTCCGTATCCTCCTTTTTGAACAAATATTTATACACAAAAAGGGAGTACTCATCCTATAAAAAGGACGGGTACTCCCGTGGTGCCACCTTAATTCGTTACACATGTAACGCACTTTGCCGTATCAAAAGTTAATACGTGTCTCTTGTATCGATGAGATCATGTCGCCAAAGCCTACTTCTTTCGGTTCGGTTTGGAAGCTCCGAAGGCCATTCCATATTAATTCCATACTGATTCGCACCAACCATCAGCTCTCTGACATGTTCATAATACGTACTCTTCTTCATCAACGCTTGCATTTTTTTTAAGTTGCATTCATTATATTCTCTACTTTTCCGAAAAGTCAATGCTTTTCAAAAAAAAAATATTTTTTCTTCATTCAATATTATATTGACAAAACAACCCGTTTTTATGTAAATATAATAAATACTCTATTAAAATCAAAGTTTTTTGTCAGAAAATTATATATTCGAAAAATAAACCAATGTCAAAAAACGCTTACATTTCAGAAAATTCGTATTTGTATATGGATTTTCTGAAATAATCATGATAGATTATAAATATGCAAAATTCATCAAAAGATATTACAAAAGGAAGGGGAACTACATGAGTACGCAGATGTTAATTTTAACTTCTATCTCTATCTACATGCTCGGGATGCTAGTCATTGGCTATTTTGCCTATAAACAGACATCCAACTTAACAGATTATATGCTTGGCGGGCGTACACTAGGCCCCGCAGTAACAGCATTAAGTGCTGGAGCAGCCGATATGAGCGGCTGGTTGTTAATGGGATTACCCGGTGCTATGTTTAGCGTTGGATTAAGTAGTAGCTGGATTGCGATTGGCCTTACACTTGGCGCATACGCAAACTGGATCTATGTCGCTCCTCGCTTACGTACCTACTCAGAAATTGCTAACAACTCTATTACTATTCCAGAATTTTTAGAGCATCGTTTCCATGATGCATCTCATATGCTACGCCTTGTTTCTGGACTTGTTATTATGATCTTTTTCACATTTTATGTAGCTTCAGGATTCGTCTCAGGTGCAGTATTATTCGAAAATTCATTTGGACTAAATTATCATGTTGGATTACTTATTGTTGGAAGCGTTGTTGTAGCTTACACATTATTCGGCGGTTTCTTAGCTGTAAGTTGGACAGACTTCGTTCAAGGAATCATCATGGTGGTTGCTCTTATCCTTGTCCCACTCGTAACAATTATGAATGTAAATGGCCTTGGACCAGCATTTGATACAATTAAATCTATTGACCCAGCACTATTAGATATTTTTAAAGGAACATCCGTATTAGGTATTATTTCATTATTCGCCTGGGGTCTTGGTTATGCTGGACAACCTCATATTATCGTACGCTTTATGGCTATTTCATCTGTAAAAGAAATTAAAAGCGCACGCCGAATTGGTATGAGCTGGATGATTTTCTCTGTAGTGGGAGCTATGTTTACTGGTCTTATCGGTATCGCTTACTATTCAAAAGCAGGATTAAAGCTCTCTGACCCAGAAACAATTTTCGTTGAACTAGGTAATATTTTATTCCATCCATTAATTACTGGATTTTTATTAGCAGCTATTTTAGCAGCTATTATGAGTACAATCTCTTCTCAGCTTCTTGTTACATCAAGTGCGGTAACGGAAGACATATATAGAACATTCTTTAAACGTTCTGCATCTGATCGTGAGCTTGTATTTGTTGGTCGTATGGCCGTTCTTGTTATTGCACTTATTGGTTGTGGATTAGCATTTAAACAAAACGACACAATCTTAGCGCTTGTTGGCTATGCTTGGGCTGGCTTCGGTTCTTCATTTGGTCCTGTCGTTTTACTAAGCTTATACTGGAAACGTATGACAAAATGGGGCGCGTTAGCTGGAATGATCGCTGGTGCTGCAACTGTTATCACGTGGACACAATTTAAGTTTTTAAAAGATTTCCTATATGAAATGATTCCAGGTTTCACAGCAAGCTTACTAGCGATTGTTATTGTTAGTTTACTAACAAAACCTTCAAAAGAAGTTGAAAAGCAGTTTGAGGAATTTGAAAAAACTGCATAATATTTTTTAGAATAGAGAACCTCCACTTTCATCATAAAAGTGGAGGTTCTTTTTTATGTACCTTTCGACAATTTTTTCTTTGAAATTAACAATTTCTTTATGTTTCGTTAAATTAACTATAACACTACTTCGTTATAGTATTAGTATCAGCACTTATACAGAGAGGAGACTTCGAAATGATGGCATCAATAAGAAACCAAAATCAAAAAAATTTTTCACCTATCACAAATACTTCTTGCCCAAACATACAATCAAAACCTCGAATTTCACTTGCTCCTTCTGTTGTATCTGTAATTGGTGTGCATATACAAAAAAACAAACTAAAAATAAAAGTAGGACAAAGCGCTGAATTATCTGCCTCTGTTCTCCCAATTCAAGCAACAAATCAAGAACTTATTTGGACAAATATGAATCATGACGTTATAACAATTCATACAGATGACGACAAAGCCATCATAACGGGAAAAAAACCTGGGCGAGCTGTCGTGATCGTAACAACTGCCGAAGGGAAATTTCGAGATTTATGCGTCGTTTATGTTCATCCTTTTATAACAAATCCAAAATAAAATCCCTTGCTTTGTTAAGCAAGGGATTTTATTTATCCTTGTGACTTAAAATAATCATGGGCCTTTTCTGCTAACATTTTACGTTCCTCTGGCTTTTGGAGATACTCTATAACTGTCTCCGCAATCTTTTCATGAGGGACAAAAACAATTCCTGGCCACTCTGCTTCATCATCAGGATTACTAGTTTCAGAGATAATGAATTTATGATTCGCGACAGCGTAAGAAATCCTCGGCGTTTCAAGAATACCCGTTAAATAGTAGTGTAGATTTAAAACAATTTTGGATCTCGCGATAAGTTCATTTCTGAGAATTCCCCATACATTGCTATTAAAAATAATATTTAAATCTGGTGCAAGCTTTTTTAACTGATCAAAAATTGCATTACGGCGCTTATTCATAGCACCGATAAATAATACATCAATGTCTTCAGAGATAGGCTTTATAAAAGTATCTGTTTTAATCTTTAAAGTAGGAGCATAATTCATTTTGACATGTTTCACTTCTTTTCCTAATTCTTTCTTTTTCAACCAAGCAATATTTTGAGAACTGTAATCCCAAATTATCCTATTCCTCAATATATTGCGATAAATATTATTATCATAAGGGCATCCATCATATAGCTGCTCTAAATTATAAATAATCGCATCTTCTGGAATCTCAACAGGAGTACGGACATATGAATGTGCACCAAAAACTATTGTATTATTCGCGTTTGTTAATAGTGTTTCTGATATAATCGCCGTTTTCCCCTGCTGTTCTAATTTCCATTTTAAAGCCCTGGCAACATCAATAAAACTTATATATGTATATGGCCATATATAAAGACAATAGTCATAAGATTCGTTGAAATACGCTTCAAATGCTTTTACATTATTTTGATAAAGAACTACTTCAGGATGCTCAGCTAGAAGTTTATCGGCATATTTTTTCCCAATCTTATGCAATCCCGCATAGTACGCTGATATACATTTTTTCAGCTCAACAGCCTCTCTTTGACTCGGTGAGAGATCCATTTCAAGAAGGAGACCTGCAATCAAAAAGGCTTTTAGATGATCTCGATCATAGTAATATTCCAATGCAGGTAACAGCTCATTGGGTGTACCACCATGTACTGAAGCTCCTAGTTCAACGGCCCATCTAATTAATTCCATTTTCTTTCCGCTCTCCCCTCTGAGAACAAATCATATAATTTTCCATTTTTTACATGAAAACTAATTTCATTCCTTTTACTATTTATGAAAATTCCATTTTAGTTATTCTGCTTTTCATATAATTCATATACATATCAACTTCACATCCTATATAGCCAGCAAATCTTAAATTTCAGCATCAAAATATAAAGTGAACCTTTAAATCAGCGTGATTTTTCTTCATCTCCGTCTCGCTTTCCCATTTTTCTCTGTACATCGAGAGAATAAAAATAAGAGTGGCTCTTGAGACCACTCTTATCACTTGTTCATTATATGATATTCCACTTCAATTTGCGGATGAATGCTTTTTAACAAAGAAACAAATTGTTGCTTATCTTTCGGTGAGACAAGCTCTGCTTGAAACTGAGAACCATAAAGTATTTCCAGTCTATCAAAGGACAATGCCGGAGCTGCTAGTGGATTTTTTGTTCTTGAAATTTTCCTTATATCCTTAATTGAAATTCTTTTTTTCATCGGCCCATATCGAATAATAATTTGTTCATTCTCTACCGTATACCCTGTTGTAAACCAGCTCCAAATGATAAGAATTGCAAGAGGAATGGTGAAAAATAGAAGGAAATAGTCCCTTCCTGCAAGAAATGGAGCAAAACAGGCAGCGACCCCCGCCAAATAAATTGAATATATCCATGCATCTTTTTTGTAAATGTAACGATTTTATTTGTAAGTAAACAATTTTATTATTACTCAACAAAAAGGATATCCTCACTCGTTTTCTCTCTTTGACTCCACTGGGCATGCGGCTAAAAAAGGAACGGTTCCTCTCTCCCACCCAAAAAGAAAGGTTTTTTATCAGTTTTTCAATTTATATAGAAAAAGCTGTTAGGATCGCCCCTAACAGCCTACTAATTATCTATACATACACTACAGCTCTTGCGTAAATGCTACACTTTGCACCGGCTCTTTTTGCGTACGTTTTTGCTGCTGCAGCAAGAAAATAGACACACCGCATAATACGAGAACACTACCAATCACTTGCATCACATTTAACTTCTCACCAAGCAAGAAAAAGGCAAGTATAGACGCACCAACAGGCTCGCCTAAAATACTCATTGAAATCGTTGTGGCATTCACATAATTTAATAACCAGTTATTAATCATATGTGAAGCAGTTGGTACAATCGCAAGCAAAATGAAAATCCACCAATCCCATGTGGAATATCCTGTAAATGGCACACTCATGATTACATTATAAATAGCTATAAATAGCCCCGCAAATGCAAACACGGTAAAGCTATAAATCCAGTGTGAAACTTTTTTTACAGTTGTTTGCCCAATAAATAAATAACCAACAACTGCAATTACGCTTAAAAAGGATAAAATGTCTCCTATCACCGCTTGCTCACTTAATCCTAAATCTCCCCATCCAATACACATTACACCTAAGATGGCAATCCCCATTGTGGCAATCGCTGAAGAAGTCGTTCTTTCTTTAAACAGAAAAAAACCTCCAACTAGCGATACGATGGGCTGGAGCGCTAAAATAATCGTTGAACTTGCTACAGTTGTAAACTTTAAAGAGGCGAACCATAAAAGGAAATGCAGTGCTAAAAAGAATCCAGATCCTATTAAAAAACACCAATCTCGCGCTTGAATTCTGCGAAACTCTTCACGCTTTTTCCAAACGATTGGAAGCATAAGGATTACAATAATCCATAATCGATACATACTTAAAATTGAAGATGGCGCCGAGGACATCTTTACGAAAACTGCTGCAAATGAAATGGCTATAATAGAAACTGCTAACGGTAGTGCGATTGATTTTTCTTGTTTCAAAGCTGTTTTGCCCCTCTCCTGTAAAAATCCCCACCTCATTATATATAAATCCAATTTAATCTTTCAACATATAAATCTTCGTTATGAAAAACAAAAAAGAACCTGCGCTTACTGTCTCGCCTTGTTTTCACTTAGGATGTGGGCTGAATCACTTCTATCCATCGCCGTACCCTCTCTCCCATCTAAAAAAGAAAGCTTTTACCTCAACCTTTCTTCCATCATATGAATACTATTTTTTTAGATTCTTCATACTACTATGGTAGAATATAAAATGAGAAGCACAGGTAGTAAATATATCCTTTCATTTTGACTATCTGCGCTACCCTCACAAAGCAACTACAGCATATTTTTTATTTAGGGGGATCACACATGAGTCAAGCAATCGGGAGAATAGAAGAACTTTCATTTTACAGTACATCACTTCAAGAAGAGATTACACTTCTCGTCTATTTACCAGCTAATTATACACCGCTGCACAAGCACACCGTTGTAATTGCACAGGACGGAAGAGATTATTTCCAGCTTGGTAAAGCGCACCGCGTAATTGAGCATCTTCGTGAAAATGAAGAAATTGACCGAACAATTATTGTCGGTATTCCATATAAAAATGTGCACGATCGTAAAGAAAAATACTTTCCAAACGATGTGAAAAATAGCGCATACATTCGTTTCCTAGCTCACGAACTCGTTCCATATATTGATGAAAACTATCCAACTTATCAAATGGGAAAAGGTCGCGTATTAATTGGCGATTCCCTTGGCGGTACAGTGTCCTTTATGACATCACTTATGTATCCGCATACATTTGGTAAAGTTGTTATGCAGTCCCCATTTGTTGATGAAACCGTACTGAGCCTTGCAAAAAATTTTACAGAGCCACAAGCATTAGAAATTTATCATGTAATTGGGACAGAAGAAACTGCTGTGAAAAGAACGGATGGGCAAATTTCTGATTTTGTAGAGCCAAATCGCGAATTACATGCCTTGCTTACAGAGAAAAATTTCACAACGCATTACGAAGAATTTGAGGGAAATCATACATGGAAATATTGGCAAAATGATTTACCAAAAGCATTTTCTTACATTCTATCAATGAAATAATAGGGAGCAGTGTTCAGAATTATTTGATATAATAGAAAAAGAGATTTATTTTTCTCAAAATCTAACTAGACTTACAAAGGGAGGAATTGAAAGATGAAACTAGGCATTGTAATTTTCCCATCAAAAATGATTCAAGATAAAGCGAACGGATTGCGTAAGCGTTATGATCCGCATTATGCATTAGTTCCACCACATATTACATTAAAAGCACCCTTTGAGGCACCAGATGAGCAATTAGAAGCAATTGTACAAGAACTGCATACAATCGCAAACAAAACAAATCCGTTTACCCTTCATGTTGGAAAGGTAAGCTCATTCGCACCTGTTAATAATGTTCTTTATTTCAAAGTAGAAAAAACACCTGAACTTACATTGTTAAATGAAGAAATGCATAAAGGATTCTTCACACAAGAGCGTGAATATGCATTCGTACCACATTTAACAATTGGACAAAATTTATCAGATGCAGAGCATGCTGATGTATTAGGTCGCTTACGTATGAAAGACTTTTATTACGAGCAACCAATCGACCGTTTCCACCTTCTATATCAATTAGAAAATGAAACATGGACAGTATATGAAACATTCCATATTGGAAAGGGGAACAACTAATTTGCAAGCACAAATCGTACAAACAGATCAGCAGCTAAGAGACGCATTCTCTGTACGCAAACAAGTCTTTGTTGAAGAACAACATGTGTCTGCTGAAGAAGAATACGATGAATTTGAAGAAACTTCCAAACACATCGTTATATATGATGAGGATATTCCAGTTGGGGCAGGTCGCTTTCGCATCGTTGATGACATCGGGAAAATGGAACGGATATGCGTTCTCGCTTCCCATCGCAAAAAGGGTGTCGGAAAAATCATTATGGACTCGCTCGAAGCATATGCGAAAGAAGAATCGCTACCAAAATTGAAACTTCATGCGCAAACACAAGCGGAACCTTTTTATAAGAAGCTCGGATATGAAACTGTTTCTGATGTATTTATAGAAGCAGATATACCACATGTTGTTATGATAAAAGAAATTTAATCTAATGAAAAAAGCCTTAGCCTATAAGAATATAGAGCTAAGGCTTTTTCTATTAGCTAGAAGTATAACTCAATCAGATTATAATCCCTATCAAGAAATCTGATACCAATCAATTTTATGTGTTAATTGTTGTATTAACTGTTAAATTATTCGTAGAAGTTGACGTAGAAGCTGCTGTTACATTAATAAATTCTAGCATTACAGGCTGGCTTTCTGTAAGTGCTGCACCAAGAACTACTTGTGTTGTCGATAAAGTCGTCATAAGATCCGCTTGTTGAAGCACACCATTCACGTACAGATTCACATAAGAATCACCTGCTATAGCAGGTAAATTTACTACTGCCGTTCCGCTATCATCTGCAAAATTCGCTGCAGGAATTGTAGTAACTCCTCCTACAACCATCCCTGCCGTTACAAACGCCACAAATCTGTTACCAGTAGGAGTAACGGTCGTATTCGTCGTTGTTGTAACCTCTCCTGAAATCGTACTCGTTGCTGTAATTACCATTTTAATAAGAGAAACTGCCATCGTATAGATTTCATCCTTTCTTAATATATAGTAATAAACTGAAGTGTAATTGGCGCACCTTTTACTGGAGCTTCATTAATTAAAAGTGTCAATTGCCCCTCTTCAACTCTATAAGCTATGGGTAGTTGAAGAACACCATTCACAAATAAATTTATACACGAAACTTGATTCGGTGACAAAATCTGTGTAGTTCCATACTCCTGTAGCCCATCACTATTTGTATAAATTAACTTCTGACCATCTGAAAGAGCATAATAAATTTCATTTGTTACTCTCCTAGGTCCTGTCGGCGCATTACAAACTGGAAATGCAACGTAGTGACAACAACAGAGACTCTCTTCCCTTCTCTTCACAATACATGACCTCTCTATTTTTGATAGACTATCATATACACCACTATAGAAAATGCACTTTAAATATATTAATATTCTAAATCCTTATTTTTGCGCAAACGTATGTCCTATACTTTTCAAAAATTCTACATAAAACTGACCCCAGTATTCAAAATATCCGAATGCAAACATGTCCATATACTCTTTTTAACATTGCCTTTTCGCCTTTCTTCCGATAAAGTTATTATTTGATCCCATATTTGAAGGTGAAGTTATGACAATGGAGAAATTTTCGCAAAAATTATTAACACATGCTAGCATTCCGCAGGCAATATATCATATCCCGAAAACCTCTGTTGATTTAATCCCAGAGAAAGAAGCAGATGCAGCTTATTTTCGTGCCCTAGAGCGACAAGGCGTCTATTTAAATGAAAAACAATTAGAAGCAGTCAGAACGACAGAAGGCCCTGTTCTTACATTGGCCGGAGCTGGGAGCGGGAAAACATCTGTGTTAACAACTCGCGTTGGCTATTTAATTAATGTAAAAAATGTTCATCCACGCAACATTTTACTACTTACGTTTACACAAAAAGCTGCTGAAGAAATTCGAAGCCGCGTAGCAGGTTTACCTGGAATGAACCGTTCTGCAAGCCAATATGTCGTCGCAGGCACATTCCATTCCGTCTTTTTAAAATTGCTTCGCAGTCAAGGATACAACCAGCAGATTTTAGCAAATGAAAAACATAAACAAATTATGATAAAGAAAATTTTGAAAGAATTGCGCTTAAAAGACGATTATGACGCAGAAACAATGCTCGCAATGATTTCACTCGAGAAAAATAAATTAAATCGTCCAAAAGATGTACAAGCAAAAACACCCGTTGAACAAGAATTCCGTGAAGTATATGAACGCTATGAAGATGTAAAACAAAGATACGGATATATAGACTTTGATGATATCTTACTAGAAACATTCTATATGCTTGAAAATAACGCACCTTTATTAACGCAATTACAAAATAGATTCCATTACATTGAAGTCGATGAATTTCAAGATACGTCGTATGCGCAATATGAGATTGTAAAACTGTTAGCTTCGCCGCGAAATAATTTATTTATCGCGGGAGATGACGATCAAGCGATATATGGCTGGCGCGGCGCGAGCCATCAAATTATCTTATCCTTCCCAAAAGAATTTGAAGATACAACCATTATTGCTTTAAATACAAATTATCGTTCTAATCCATTTATCGTTGGTCTTGGAAACGAAGTCATTAAACTGAATCAAGAACGCTTTAAAAAAGAATTATATTCTGTTCATGAAGAAGGTATACAGCCATTTTATGCACGCCCTGCCACTACTCTTGATGAGGCAAATCAAATCCTGCAACTCATTCAAGATAAAGTAGCGAGCGGCGAACGAGAATACAAAGACTTTTGTTTGCTGTATCGTACGCACTCTGTCAGTCGTTCTTTACTCGACCAACTAACGATTCATAAAGTTCCGTTTATCAAACACGGTGCAAGCCAATCGTTCTATGAGCATTCTTTAATTAAGCCCGTACTCGATCAGCTACGTCTCGCATATGAACCGTTTCGAATCGAATCGCTCTCAAACATATTGCCGACGATGTATATCGGCCGTGATGAATGCATCTCATTTATTGAACGCGAGCAGTGGAAATACGGCGAAGGAAGATTCCCTTCCCTCCTCCATTTTCTATTGCTAAATCCGAGTTTAAAACCATTCCAAGTCAAAAAAATAAACGAACGGATTGACTTCATTAAATTCATTAAAGAATTAGAACCAAAGAAAGCACTAAAAGAAATTATTAAAGGTAAAGGTAAATATCTAGAATACCTACAAAGCAATGACCGCTCTTCCTTTACGATGCATAAAGACATACAAGAAGAAATGCTCGAAGAATTAATGGAATCGGCTACTCGATTTACCGATATCCCTTCCTATTTAGAATTTGTAAGCGCAGCGATTCAAAGCCAAAAAGAAATGGAAGCATTAAAAACAATGCAACAAAAAGATGCAGTTTCTCTCATGTCAATTCACAATGCAAAAGGACTGGAATTCCCATGTGTCTTTTTACTTGGAGCAAGCGATGGTATACTGCCTCATTCTTCTTCTTTAAAAGATGCAAATGACCGTGTGACTGATACTTCTGAAGCGTTAGAAGAAGAAAGAAGGCTCATGTATGTCGCCATCACTCGCGCAAAAGAAGAACTGTATATTTCCTCTCCGCAATTTTTTAGAGGAAAAAAATTAGATGTATCGAGATTTTTATATATTGCCCAGAAAGACTTACAAAAAAATCCAACACCTTAACATATGGTGCTGGATTTTTTCATATATTCCTCAAATAATATCCTGCTTATTGTCCAATACAATTCGTCAAATCCGCCACTGCTTTAAACAGGAATCACCTTTGTCCTCCGTAATATCGACTCTTCTCGACTCATATTCTAATAGTAAAAACTTGAGGGTAGGGAAGTGAACAATATGAGCTGTAATTCTAGCGACGGGCATGATACATACTTTGATGAAAGCTGTGTATGTAATGTTGTCAAATTCATACATGAATTACAAGAATGCACATCTACTGCTTATTCATCGCAGTATAATGCTCCATTCCTTGGTTCGCATTATGCAGCAAAAGCAGCAAACACACGGCCATTTATTTTATTCACAAATTCAGGAAACCCATTCGAATTATCTGTTCCTTCTGCAAATAAATATTGCCGCTCTCCTATTTTCCGTGTACAAAGTGTAGATAAAAATTGCTACGCCGTGCTTCAAGCATTGATCGTTATTGTAGGAAAAGAACCTGACACGAGCCCAAACCCTGTTTGTACTTACTTAAGTATTCCACATGCTGAATTGCATGCAACTTCCTCTCGTGTCACGGTTGATTTACATTGTTTTTGTGGTATTCAATGTTTGCGTGATGCATTTGTTACAATCTGCTGAGCATATAACAGCATAGTATAACCTTTTAACATATATAATTTTTCTCGTCCATTAGCTTCCCGATTCTTCACTGTAGTATCTCAATATGTCCGCAAAATTACCCCTTCGCTATATGCCATGCTTTAAAGGCATATCCCCCCTCCGATACAATATAGCTTCATTGTCTTATTACAAAAATTCTTTTTCATATATTTTCATACAAAACAAAAACACTCACGATAACATGAGTGTTTTTCAACCTTGATTTTGTTGATTAGAAATGTTTTTTTTCTTACCACAATTACAACCCTTTTTCTTTACGAAGCCTTGCTGTTGTAATTGGTGTGCCTGTTGCTGATATAACTGTTGTTGCTGCGCTTGTTGCTGCATTTGCTGCCACTGTTGAAGACTATATGGATTGGATTGCAGATTATCTTCCATAACAAACATCTCCTCTGCTGTGCATTTCTATCTATTCACTATATGAACAGCCTATCCTTTCTGTTCACCTATTTTTACGCTATTAAAGTCCGATTTTTCAACTAATCATCAGTTAAAAACCTCTATTCTTCAACAAATCGTCCAATTATCGTTTCAATAATAGCCGCTGCCCCGGCGAGTGCCAATAACGCTAATACAGGTTCTGCAACTTTAGGAATCCAATGATAAAAGAGAAGTAAAAATGCACTAATCCATACACCTGTACACCAATAACAACTTAACAATTCACCAATCCATTTTTGGAGTCCAGTCCCCTTCACTTTCATATATGTAGACATGGTTCCGTCTTGTTCTTGAATTTGTACTTCTTCAATAAAAGGAGAGCGTATAAAGCTGGTAATTTTATCGTATACAATGAGACGCGTAAACCGAAACACAGCTAACGAAAAAATAAAGAATAAAAACCAACTATTGGAGAACATTCTTCTCATCTCCTTATTTCTATTTACCGAAACATAAAACATATCGTAAGCATCCAAAGCCGAAGACTTTACTCTCCTTTAAATGAGGACAAATAAAGGCTTATCCCGAAAAAAAAACATCCTATGAACCGTAACCGATTTGCTCCTATTTCAATACTCTAATAGTGTAAATGAAAACTAAATATAAGGAGTGAAATTCATGAGTTGTAAAGATGAAAGACATGATCATCACCATCACCGCTCAAACTGCGTATGTGACGTGGTAAAATTTATCGATGAATTGCAAGATTGTGCTTCTTCTGCTTGCCCAACAGGCTGTGACGTTCCATTTTTAGGAGCAAATCAAGGCGCTAAATTCGCAAACACTCGCCCTTTCTTGTTATATACTACAGAAGGAGAGCTTTTTTCTTCCGTATTCTTCCAAGAAAACAATCCTGGAATATCAAGTGATGATATCTGTGCAAGTGCCCCTATTTATCGCGTAGCGAGCGTAGATGATTGCTGCGCTGTATTACAGATATTAGTTCCGCCTGGACTTACTCCAGAAACGGCTGCAACACCTGAGGATATTGTTTGTGCGTTTTTAAAACAAACAATACCACAATTAATCTCTACAAATTTATCTATTACAGTCGATTTAAATTGTTTCTGTGCGATTCAATGTTTACGTGATGTAAATGTTCCAGGCGTATAATCGCTTGATTAGAACAATTTGTAAAACAAAAAAACTATGAGGTGGTAGGTGTTCCTACCACCTTTTCTATATCCCCATAATTTGAATCGATACAATCTCTTCAAACTTCACTTGGAATTTTTCGAATGTTTGTGCTGAATTAATAGATACATAACCATCTTCATACGAAATGATAAACCCTACATATATATCCTTCACTGTTATTATGCGGCATTTTACATTTGGAATGTAATGCGGTCTATGAAGAAAAAAATATATTTTCTCTTCATTGTCCATATCCTTAAACGATTTTTTCGTCAAATCTTTTAAAAAAATTTGTGGCTTCCCATCCTCTTTTTCTTCCGCTAACTCATCTATCACCTCTGTTGATTCTTCGGCTTCTTCTAACACCTCTGTTACTTCTGTTACTTCCACTAACTCAATACCTTCTATAATGTCTGAACTTCCTTGTTGTTCTTGTTCTGTTAGTATTTCTTCATCCGATGTAACGATTTCTTCTTGAACAAATGGCCCTACTTTATCTTCCTCGACGACTTGCTCTTCTTTCACAACATTTTGCACTTCTTCTTTTTTTTCAGAAACGCTTTGATTCAATTTAAGAATAAACGTTTGTTGTATATTCCACTTACTTTTCTCCAAATTAGGTTCTGCCGTATAAAGACGAGGCTGGTTTTTTATATCCTCAGTTTGCTTTTTAGTCAAGGTTCTCCCTCCTGTCAACAACACTTCTCTTCAAAGTATATTCCCAAAAGTGAAGAACTTGCCTTTAAATTTATCAATAATAAGGAATAGACATCATTTCTTATAGGAATATTGCAAACCAAAATGTGTCAAAAAGAGGTGTCCCATTTTCAAAGATAAGCAGTACCATTATTTTTTATCCTTCATACAATATATTAAAGTTTCTATATTTTAAATTTCATACAAGAAATTAGGAGGAATTGATTTGGATAGGTTTCATAATTGCATACCACTTAATTGTTTATTCCCTTTACCCCAAACCGGGGCGACTGGGCCGACTGGACCAACTGGGCCGACTGGGCCTACTGGACCGACTGGGCCTACTGGGCAAGCTGGAACAGGAAATACTGGCCCAACTGGGCCGACTGGACCAACTGGGCCGACTGGACCGACTGGGCTGACTGGGCCGACTGGGCCAGGGTGCTGTCCATGTACCAACCTGCTCAACAATCCTGGATTTGATGATGGAGCTACAGGTGGTGTTATAGGTTGGAATTTTTCAGCTGGAGCCACAGTAGTAGATACAGGAACTCAGCCAGACAACAACTCCCACAGCGGCGTTTTGATCAGTCCAACCGGAGCTCGCATCCAGGCTGTACAAATTGAACCTGGAGCATTTATCACCCAATCTGTCCATGTTGATCCAGGTTGTTGCTATACACTTTCCTTTGCTGCTAGTGCAAGAGCTCAGGCACTGCTCGTAGCATCTGTATCTTTTAGCGCAGGCTTAGATTGCGTGACCCCGCCTTCACCTCAGAACATCGTTGGTCAGAATATTCCGAACATTGTACCGAATAATAATCACCCTCAATCTACCTTCTCTCATTATACTCTCGTTGTATGTGTGCCTGCCGGTGCGACAAGAGCGTGTATTTCTTTCCAAAACATCTTAGTCTCACCTGGACCGGGAGGATCAGCCTTTATCGACAACGTCGTATTCCAACCTACCGGTGGAGGTTGTGATCCAAATTCATGCGAGCAGAATTTCTAATTGATTGACGAAATCGTAGCTCCATAGTGGAGCTACGATCTACAGGCTGTGGAGAAACTCTTCTCCACAGCCTGCTTTGTATCTGAATGCTTTTTCATCTGTCATTACGAAGTTTCTATTACATATTCTCTCAGCGCTTCTTCCCATTTCCTCATAGGAGCAAAAACATTCAGTTCCAAACATAATAGCTGTAACACCAAATAGTATGACCTTTCTACTTTCGCTCCATATTCTTCTGTTTTCACAGGAAGAATCGTAACACTAGTTCCTATTTCTTGAAAAATATCAGTATACTATCATTCATAAAGGTAGAATACTTCTTTTTTAGTTTGTTCACAAATCTAAGAATTCCTTATCTTTTTTCTGTTTACAAGAGAAAGCTCCTTTACACCTTTTAGAGTAAATACCTGGTACCATTATTTTTACCATTCATACACTGTATTGTTGTCACCATTTATTAATAAATTTTATACAGAAGATGAGGAGGAACTAACTTGGATAGGTTTAATCAACATAACTGCATACCGCTTAATTGTTTATTCCCTTTACCTCAACCCGGACCAACTGGACCTACTGGACCGACCGGACCGACTGGGCCAACTGGGCCGACTGGACCGACTGGTAACACTGGAAATACCGGAAACACCGGTAATACTGGACCGACTGGGCCAACTGGAGCTGCTGGAACAGGTAATACTGGACCGACCGGACCGACTGGGCCAACTGGGCCAACTGGAGCTGCTGGAACAGGTAATACTGGACCGACCGGACCTACGGGGCCGACTGGACCTACGGGGCCGACTGGACCTACGGGACCGACTGGACCTACGGGGCCGACTGGACCTACGGGGCCGACTGGACCTACGGGGCCGACTGGACCTACGGGGCCGACTGGACCTACGGGGCCGACTGGACCTACGGGGCCAGGTTGTTGTCCATGTAACAACCTACTCCACGATCCTGGATTTGATGGTACGACTGGAGCATTTGTTACAGGTTGGAATCCGACGGCTAGAGCACTCTTAAACGACCAGCAGCAAAACACCCACAGCGGTATTTTGGTCACAGGCTCAGCCAGCCCACCCAACCAACAAGGCCCAGCCGGCGGAACACGCATCCTAGCCTTAGAGCTTCAACCAACTTCAGTAGGCGCAGCGGTCTTCACAAGTGTCAGCCAGACTGTCCATGTCGATCCGGGTTGTTGTTATACGCTTTCCTTTACTGCTGATGTAAGGGATGGAGCTATACCTGTAGCATCCGTTTCTTTCCCACAGATTCCACTGCCAACGGGAACGCCATGTCCTCCTAGCCCTGCGGATATTGCAGGTTCACAGAATACTCAAAATCCTATTCCACACATTGTCCTACAAGGTCATCAAGGTCAGAGTTCCTTCCAACCTTACACTCTCGTTGTATGTGTGCCTGACAATGCCACATTAGCGTGTATTACTTTCCAAAACATCTTAGTCGACAATGGAAATGGAGGAACGGCCTTTATTGACAACGTCGTATTCCAACCTACTGGCGGAGGTTGTGATGGTTGTGTGCAGAATTTTGTCTAATTAATTGACAAAATCACAGCTCCTTAATGGAGCTACGATTTACAGGCTGTGGAGAAAGTCTTCTCCACAGCCTGTTTTGTATCTGAATGCTTTTTCATCTGTCATTACAAAGTCTCGATTACATATTCTCTCAGCGCTTCCTCCCACTGTCTCATAGGAGCAAAACCATTCAGTTCTAGGCACAGGTGCTGTAAAACTGAATAGCGTGGTCTTTCTGCTTTCGCTCCGTATTCTTCTGTTTTCACAGGGATAACATTAACATCCGCTCCCATTTCCTGAAAAATACGAGCAGCAAACTCAGACCAAGAACATTCCCCTTGATTGGACACATGGTAAGTTCCATATTGATTCGTTTGTATAATCTCTCCAGCTTTACATACTAGATCTTTTGTATAAGTAGGACACCCAATTTGATCTCCCACAACGCGTAGCTCCTTTTTTGTCTGAGCCAACGTCTGCATTGTCCGTACAAAGTTTGGACCCTCTCCGCCATACAGCCACGATGTTCTCGTAATAAAGTACCGACTGTGAAAGTTTTTTACTGCTTCTTCCCCCGCTAGCTTAGAAGCACCATACACATTAAGGGGATTTGTTTGATCAAATTCATGATAATCACGTGTTTGCATTCCATCAAATACATAATCCGTACTAAAATAAACAAGTTTCGCTCCTATTGCTTCCGAAGCTACTGCTATATTTCTTGTCCCCAATGCATTTACAGCATATGCTTCTTTCCAATTTTCTTCCGCAGCATCTACTTTTGTGTATGCAGCACAATGAATGACGATATCTGGATTTAGATTTTTTATAGTAGAGAAAACTGATGTTGTATCTGTAACATCTAATTCTTTCCTTGTGAAACGATACAATGTGCAGTCCTTTTCTGCAAAATACGCAACAAATTCTTTACCAAGCTGACCTCCTGCTCCTGTAACGAGTACTTTCACTTTATCTCACCTACTCTTCAACGGCTTCCACCATTGTTCATTCTCCCTATACCATTCTATTGTATCCTCTAAGCCTTTTGTAAATGAGTATACCGGTTTCCATCCCAACTCTCTCTGTAACTTAGACGAATCAATCGCGTATCGCCAATCATGAGCAAGGCGGTCTGGAACGAATGATATCATACGCTTGGATTTTCCTAGCTTTTCTAAAATCGTTTCCACAATCTCTATGTTTCTCTTTTCATTATTGCCTCCAACATTATATATTTCTCCGTCTCTTCCATTATGCAGAACTAAATCAATTGCTGCGCAATGATCGAATACATGAAGCCAATCCCGCACGTTTTGTCCCGTCCCGTATACAGGAAGTTCCTTATCTTCCATTGCATTTGTAATCATAAGCGGAATGAGTTTCTCTGGATATTGATATGGACCATAATTGTTAGAACAGCGTGTAACAATTACAGGAAGTTTGTACGTTTCGAAATAAGAAAGAGCGATTAAATCCGAACTGGCTTTACTAGAAGAATAAGGGCTATTTGGTGAGATAGGAGTCTCTTCCGTAAAATGACCCGTTTCTCCTAGAGATCCGTACACTTCATCTGTTGAAATGTGAAGAAATCGCTGAACACCGAAAGCTTTAGCAGCTTCTAATAATACAGCTGTTCCTACTATGTTTGTCGTATAAAATTCCATAGGACCTTGTATACTTCTGTCTACGTGCGATTCCGCTGCAAAGTGCACAATACTATCAATTTTGTAATCTTGCATTACAGCTTGAATTTTCTCAGCATCTCTTATATCTCCTTGTATAAAGGTATAATTACTAAGAGGCTCTATATCTTTGATACTAGATAAATTGCCAGCGTATGTTAACAGATCATAATTAATAACACGGGAATCAGGATACTTCTTGAGAAAATAACGAACAAAGTTACTACCGATAAATCCTGCTCCTCCTGTGACTAGTACATTCATGTCGATATCTCCTTAAATTGAAAGTAATGAGTGGTTTCGTTGAACTTAGGCAACATGCCATCTTTTTCTGATAAAACCGGGTTACTTACGGGCCATGAAATAGCAAATTCTTCATCATTCCATGCGATTCCACTATCACATGACGCATCGTAAAATTCATCAACTTTATAATGTACAATTGTATGAGGAACGAGTGTACAAAAACCATGTGCAAATCCTTTTGGTACAAGTAACAGTCGATGATTATCACCCGTTAGCAAAAATGTTTGCCATTTCTTATAGGTTGGAGATCCCTTCCTCAAATCTACAATGACATCGAAAATCGCACCTTGTATAACCTGTACGAGCTTTGTTTGAGCTCTTGGTTCCAATTGAAAATGCAGCCCTCTTATTACACCCGCTTCCTTTGAGTACGATGTATTATCCTGTACAAATTTGTGATGGATGCCGAATTGCTGCAGCACCTTTTCATTATAGCTTTCTTTAAAATACCCACGCGCATCATGAAACACACTTGGTTCAATGAACTTAACATCAGAAAGCGATGCAGGAATCGTCTTCAAACCTTCTCTCCCCCTCTATTAAACTCATCACCAAAATCTACATGCTGCGCTAATGTATTCGCTTTATGCAGTGAATGGTGCGTTCCAGCATCCGTCCACCATCCTTGCAGCGTATCATAGGTAAGTACTCCTCTTTCCAAATACTCATTATTAATATCTGTTACTTCCAATTCTCCTCGATTAGAGGGTTTTAACTGACTGATCATCGAAAACACACTGTTATCGTACATATAAATTCCGATTACAGCATAGTTACTTTTTGGAGACGCCGGTTTTTCTTCAATACATACAACCTTACCATCTTGAATATGAGGAACCCCAAAGCGCTGTGGGTCATCTACTTCTTTTAATAAAATTCTTGCTCCCACCTCTTGTTTTCTGTAATTTTCCACATACGGTTTCAAGCTGTCAGAAAAAACATTATCTCCTAAAACGACAATCATCTTCTCATTTCCTACAAACGTCTCACATAATCCAAGTGCTTCAGCAATTCCTCCAGCTTTCTCTTGCACACGATATGTGAAGGACACCCCAAAATCAGCCCCACTGCCAAGAAAACTGACTACATCACCCATATGTTCTTTCCCGGTAATGACAATAATATCTGTTATGCCGCATTCTCGAAGCTTATATACAGAGTGATAAATCATTGGATAGCGACCGACGGGCAGTAAATGTTTATTTGTGATCTTTGTAATAGGGTACAATCGAGATCCAGTTCCACCGGCAAGGATAATCCCTTTCATTTTATCCCTCCCCCTTCAAAACATTTTTATTTTTGGTTCATACACTACAACTTTCAATCTCCATACATTATCAGTTGGATCCTGCAAACTCTCTACATACCCTATATATGTGCATAATGCTTTTCTATATTCCTCTTTAGCTAATTCCTTGCTTGTAAAGGAGCTTATCTTCCATTAAAGAACTACTAAACCGTTTATACGCTCTTCTGTTCTATCATCTAAAAATATTGGCACATTTAATCTCTTACTTTACTATCTATGATTTTATAAGCAAAGGCATATACTCTTGTATAAATACTTTTCTATACGCTTCATATGAACGTGCATCAAAGTCATCCCCGCAACAATGTATACACCATGATTCTAATTGACTTGCTACCCCTACTTTATATCCTTTCTTAAGAAACTCTAAACACTGCGAAATATCATAAAAGTGGTAGCCCGTAAACAAGTCTTCTCGCCAAGGTAAATCATATTGTGTAACCATTAACAGTCCATCTATCGCTTGCACGGGCACATAAGGTATACAATGCTCGTGCTGCTCAAATGTAAGCGTGCGAAAAGCTCCTCTTCTCTCCTCAATAACTTTCCCAACTCTCTCCTTTCCCTCCCACCATATCCCACTCTTAGGGATGTTTTTACATCCAATCATTCCAAGCATTCCCAACGAAGAATCATTTTGAAATAAAGATAATACGCTAAATAAAAAATAGGGGGAAATAATGAATGTATCTTGATGTAGATAAATTTTATACTTGGCATCATGTAGCATTGCTTGGTTGTATCCTTGTGTCATACTCTTAGAATTACGAACCGCTAAAAATTCTATAGTATACGTTTCTGGAACGTACAAGCATTGTATATGTCTCTTACATTTTTCATATAGATGATCATCATTCACACACGTAACAAATAAAAATGTATTTTCACTCATTGTCCAATTCACTCTCCTTAAATTTACCGTTTAAGAGCCAGTTGAAAACATCATTTGCACCGAAGCAACAGCTACACTATTATTTAGAAACAGTATTTTTTATTCTCCTCAACCGCTTCAGCACCTTGATTACAGTGAAATTAGATCTGACTATTGTTCTAGCCATCATTTAGCTGCAGTTGATAAACAATTATTTCGTCTTTTATATAAAGAAAAATACTCGCTACACACCGCTTTTTACGCTCTAACCTACCCTACTTCAGAATAGCCGTATAGATTTCCAAATACCTTTAAACAACTCCTATCTTTTATTTCCCTTACACATTATATTTACTATCTACATATATATGTCTTTCGTACAAGCGATATAGTTGAAAGCAGAAAATAAAGAAATCGTTTTCATTACCCTGTTATGTAAAAAATAACCATTTAACAAGTTTTAGAATACCTATCATAAGAAAAGAGCTTTCTCATCAATCATGAGAAAGCCCCAGTAATTAAATATATTCTACTTTACATTTCATAATTTTGTTGTAATATTTCTTTATTCTTTATAAAAAAAAGAAATCGTTTCCTCTAATCCTTTAAGCAATGAAAATTGTGGGTGCCAATTCAAGTATTTTCTAGCTTTATCCTTTGATAAATAACTATGAATAATGTCCCCCGGTCTCTCCTCTTTGTATATTCTTTTATCTTCTATTTTTATTAAATTATAATTTGTATCCAGCAGTTCATTGACTGAAATTTGTTGATTCGAACTTATATTACATATTTGATTGTCAGCATTTTTTAATGCTAAGAAGTTAGTATGCGCTACATCTTTAACAAAAATAAAATCTCGTGTTTGATTTCCCTTACCTTATATAATTGGACTATCATTCTTTAATAAACAATCTATAAAAATGGAAACGGCACCAGCCTCTCCATCTGTATTCTGCCTTGTACCATAAACATTGGAATATCTAAGAATTGTATACTTTAAACCATAAAGCTTTGCAAATAATTGAATATATGCTTCACTGGTCAGTTTTGATAAACCGTAAAATGATACAGGATTAAGAACATGGTTCTCATCAATAGAGAAGTATTGGGGATTACCGTATACAGCAGCAGTTGATGCATAAATAATTTTTTTCACATTATACTTTATACAAGCTTGAAGAATATTAACAGTAGCCATTACATTCTCACTGTAATCGTAAAATGGCTTTTTTACAGATTCCTGTACAGATACTTGTGCCGCTTGATGTATCACAAAATCAGGTTTTTCAGCCATGAAGATTTTATCGATATTTGGATCCCTTATATCAAAATGATAGAAGGCAACTTTTGATGGAATATTATACTCATACCCAGTAACTAAATTATCAACAACCACTGTATCTATATTGTTTTCCAATAAGAAATCAACAATATAGATACAGGTCCACCTGTGACTAAAGCTTTCAAATATTTGCTCTCCCAAAAATTATATTTCCCTAAATATAAAACAACTAAAAATATTTGATGTCCCAATCAATAGAATAATCGTTTCTATAACATTAATGTCGTTATAATTTATGTTGACGATATACTTTTTACTACGGTAAGCCCTATAACTCTTTAACGTCAGCTTAAAGAGACTCACAAAATTAAAGCCTACTGCATATGATACATCTAGCGCATGCCTAATATGGTTTCCGCACATAAAGTAAAACAAAATACTTACATGCTTTACCATTGTAATTAATTACGTATATGAAGTTGCACATACCAATAGCGCACCCATTAGATTGCAAGGCAAATGATTAAAATGAGGAGAATTTGTAAGATTGAAAGTTATTAACAATACTTTAGAAGACATATAACTCTTTATTAGCACTTGTTCAAAGTATATAAAATCAGATGTTGTTGTACGAATAAAACCTTTTGAACAAAATAGGGGGGAAAATAGTGGCTAAAAATAAATTAAAAACAAAAAAACGCATAGAATCACAAAAGAAAATATGTCTTTGTATGATTGTAAAAAATGAATCAAAAATTATAGAAAGATGTTTAAATCCAACTAAATCTATCATTGATTTTGTTTCGATTTGTGATACAGGTTCGACTGATGGAACACCTGAAATTATTGAAAACTGGTGCAGGGAAAATAATATACCTGGCACTGTGCACCATGAACCTTTTAAAAATTTTGGATATAATCGAAGTTTAGCTGTGTCTTTGGCGCAAAAAACTTATCCAGAGGCTGATTATTTGTTGTTGCTCGATGCTGATATGGTTTTAGAAGTTAAACCTCATTTTGATAAGTGTAGCTTAGATAAGGATCATTATTTGACTATGCAATATGATAGTCACATTAAATATTGGCTTTCTCGTATTCTTAAAACATCTTTACCATGGCGATCCGTTGGAGTTACACATGAATATTGGGATTTAGATCGTTCTAAATTAAAGGCTGATCAGCTTACTTACTTTGATACAGTTGAGAAACTCGATAGTCTAATTATCAATGATCAAGGAGACGGTGGGAGTAAGAGTGATAAATTTGAACGAGATAAACGGTTGCTATTAGAAGGAATTCACGATGAAGCAACCCCACCCGATTTAAAAATCAGATACATGTTTTACTTAGCACAAACATTATCCGTTCTCAATGAACTAGATGAAGCAATCAAATGGTATAAAAAAAGAGTGGAAGCGGGCGGATGGGCGGAAGAAGTATTTTATGCCCTCTTACAAATTGGTCTCCGTTATGAACGTTTGGCAAATACAGCTTCTTTCCAACGTGAGCAATTAATTATAGAGTCAGAAAAAAACGAATCAAAAGTTGATCAATCTACAATAGATACCTTCATCCATCAGGAAGAACAATTTTTTTCTCTTGCTACTACTTATCTTCAAAATGCTTGGGAGTACAGACCCTGTAGAGCGGAACCTTTATCCCACCTTGCAAGAATGTATCGACTGAAAGCAAAAAATAGCATAAGTTTGATGTATGCGTTACAAGGAAAAGAAATTCCTTTCCCAAAAGAAGATATTCTTTTTGTAGATTACCATGTCTACGACTATCTTTTTGACTATGAAATTTCCATATGTGCGTACTATATCGAAAACAAACGCCACTTAGGTCGTGCTGCTCAGAAACGTCTTCAATCTAAAATCAAACAATTACCACCACATATAGCAAGTGTTGTCGAAAGTAACTCTAAGTTTTATTAATGCCATGACTGTTAGTAACGTTGGTAAAATAGTTCTTCTGTAATTTTAGTGAAGGAATACAGGGTATCATAATACCCCTAATCCACATTATTTCAAGAATATATTATGTAGTTTGATAGAATACTTCTCTAGCTCGCCTATATATTCGTCATTTGATAACCTTGAGTCGATTAACATAACCTTTAACAAGTCTATTACTCCTAGAATAAGATAAGACATGTTGCACAATCTCTATATCTGTTCGGATATATTTGATAAATTGTTGTATTTCAGATATGTCATTCTTCTTTACTTGTATCAACCATTTTTCAAAGCTATTTTGTTCTGCGCAGGAAAGAATTCGCTTGAGCATAGATAAACTTGTAGTTTATGCCTAGAAATCATTATTATGTCTTCGCCTTTTCGATTCCTTTCCTGCTTTCATGAAATTCCTTAGCGCTGAAAGTACTTGTAAAAGTTTTCAAACAACAGGCTGTTAGGGATTAGCACTATATTGTTTATTTTTTTCCTATTTCAGAGGAGTTTTTAATGGTACATATTTATTCAATAAGTATAAAACCACTCTTAACAGGTGTCCAAATTCATTAAGGGCTAAATAGATTCCACACGGTTAAAAATGGGGGTCATTCACTAATCAATAGAACCGCTCTATTGGTTTTTATGATATTTTAAATATTATTTCCTGTATATTTCTTTTGTAATTCATGTGATTTATTAAATATATCTTTAAATTTTTCATCATATCCCTTAGGAAATAAGACCCCTAAACCATATGAATGTGTAAATTCAAGATAAGGATATTGTTGTTTTAAAGTATCCCATAATTTACATACCCCAAAATCACGATCATATACTGCAATATCATGAAATAAAATTATACCTCTCTTTGCAACTTTAGGTAACCATGTTTCAAAATCATGCGAAACAGCTTCAAATGTATGATAACCATCAATATGCAATAAATCTATACTTTCATCTTCAAATGAATTCAATGCATCGTCAAATGTGGAACGAATCATACATCCTATACTTGGATAGCACTGGGTTGTGATGTTAGTAACAGTTTCAAAAACCTCATTTCCATATAACCCACCATGTAAATCGCCTTGCCAAGTATCAATAGCAAAACATTTAACTGCAAGTTTTTCATCTTTAATCCCTTGACAAAAGCTATAAAAAGAAGAACCATAATATGTCCCCAATTCAACTATTTTTCCAGGTTTCATAAATCTTACTAGATCATATGCAAAGTTATTATGTCCACTCCATGTCGAAAGAAGCCTAACAGATGGATTAATACGATCAACATCAAATACAGGATTATAATATACCCATTTCATAAACAATCCTCCTAAAATTCATTTATCGATGTGAATATATATTCCAAGGGAGTAGAACTGGTCTTAACATTTTTCTAATAAAGCATGTTAAATGTGCACTAACATTTCAACCATTCCATTAGTGTCTCAGATAAACATTTCGGTAATAAAACTGATGCGTTATATCTACGTAAATCGCACATAAGCCTTCATACGCATATCCTTTACGGAAACGAACTGTTGATAGCAAAACATCATGGCTAATTGGAAGTTGTATGGCATAAGCAACTTGTAGAAGCAATTTTTCGTAAAACTTTTTCATGTACCTCTCATCTTATCTTGTATAAAAACCCGTTAGGATGAAAGGTTACAAAAAACTTATGTTTACTTTTATCTATGACAAACTCATTATTTTCCTTTAAAAATTCTGTTAGTGCTTCCATTGGCCCTGGTCCCCAATTTGGTAATACAGGATGACCATTTATGTTCGTATCTTCTACAACTAAATAGCTTCCTTTAGTAACTACTTTACTATATAATTCCAATTCATTTAGCACATGATTTTTACTATGATCGGAGTCCAAAATTACCATGACCACATCTTCCGGATTAATCATGCTTTGTACTTTTTCCATAGCTTCAGAGGATGTTGAAGATGCTCGTAAATAAGTTAATCGTGGGTGATTAGGAAGGTTGGGCTGAGGTGCGATATCAATAGAAAGAACTTGCCCCTTTTGGATTAAATCCAGCATTGATGAAAAAAACAGAGCGCTTCCTCCCTCATATGTCCCACATTCAATAATAAGATCAGGCTTAATTTCATAAATGATTTCCTGATATAAAAATAAATCTAAAGGAGACTTGTGAACTGGAACACCTAGCCATTTGTTTGTGGACCATACTAAGCTATCATAGAAATGTTTATGAAACTCTTGAATAAAATCACTCATATAAAACACCTCTTTTGAATTTTTCATGTATTTCATAAAAGTGGGTGACACAAAACATAATATGCCTAAAGGTAAGAGTTATGAATTAATTCATTCTAGAAAGCGAAGTAACTAGACTCAGAAAGACGCTATATAAAAAACTTGATGTCGCATAGAAAAATATAGATATTCCCCTTTGTAATGCACACTATCTTTTTTAATTCTTCGTAATCGTACCTAAAAGCATTTCCTCTAGAACAATATGTATCTTTTCTTCTAACATCCATATTCTTCGTACCGTAATATCCCACGTCTTTGATAAAGGAACTAACTAGAAGTTACATAGTGGCAAGGCATGCAGCTGAAAGTTATGAAATCATTTGTGTCACGGGAAACTTCTCCAGATTGTCAGCTTTGTAGAGATATGTTGTCAAGAATCATAAGAATAGGCTTTTTTCTCTCTTGAAACTGTCATAACCATTTGGAATCAACTTTCACATATTCTTCCTTGTGAAATCAATTTGTGCATATGCATCAAAAGACATACTAATGACTGGTTTTCCTTATATAGTTTGTTTGTGTCTACTATCAATTGAAACGGTATAATTTTCTATGTTTTTTGTATATGCATAAGTGTTGTGACAAGTTTCATGTAAATGAGAGAAATCTATAAAATTATCTGCATCATTTCAACTAATCTTTAAATTAATTCATTTGCATCAATGCCCCACTTTTTTATGAACTTTGCCCTGTTTTCATTAGATATTGATATTATATTCAGCTCGCTATCTTTAAAGGTTGAGTTTCCATCGTGATGAACAAATGTATCACCTGCTATAAGCAACCTAAAACCACATCGAGATGCTCGATAGCAATAATCAGCATCTTCATAGTTTCCTATCATATATTGTTCATCCATTTCCCCTATTTGTTCCATTACTTTACGTTTAAATAATAAGCAGAAACCACTTAGAATAGTTGCTGGTTTCCATTTGGAGGCATCATGTATATTGTGCTTTAGAGCAAAATCATGATATTCTGTTTCATTAGCATAGTTTACTCGATATAACTGTTTTGGAAGCGTCATATTAGACAATGGTCCTACCATGCCCACTTGAGAATCAGAGTTTAGCGTTTGAAGAAGGTTAAAGAGCCAATTATGTGAGACAATTGTGTCATTGTTTAATAATAATATTTGTGTTCCTTTTGCTATCTTCATACCTTGATTACATCCTGCAGCAAACCCTTTATTCTGCTTATTACATATTAACTTGATATCTGAAAGTTTTTTCAAGTACTTTAAAGTTTCATCTGTCGAACCGTTGTCAACCATGATTAACTCGTATGGCTGACCAGTAAATCTATAAATACTATCTATACATGTTTTAGTTTTTTGAAAATTGTTTAAAGTCAATATGATAATACTTGTTAATGACATATATACACACCCTTATTAAAGATTTATTAATTAGAGTTTATTCTGAGAAATATTTAATAGATTATTTGCCTTTTCCAAGATTTCATTCCGGTTATTCAACAGTTGTTTTAAAAGTTGCAAAATACTAGTACTATTTACAGATTCTAAAATCCAGCCTCCATTATACCTTCTAACTCGTTCAGCTGGTGCCCCCATATCAAAAGTTATAACAGGATAACCAGAGAACATAGCTTCAGTTGTTGTATAAGAAAAAGTTTCAGGACAGATAGAAGACATTATGGTAAGAGATACCTTATGACTTGCAAGAAGATCCGAGATTTGAGTATTATCGTAGGGTCCTGTTACAATAAATTTCCCATCTGTACTTCTAAAACTCTGATGTCTATCTGTTGAACCAATGACTTTTATATAGATAGGCAGTTTTTCTCTTTCTATAGCATCTTTCAACTCATACAAAATATGGGATCCTTTAATATAATAATTATATCCCACAAACGCTATATTAAGTTTTTCTTCATTTACAAATTGAGGATTGAAGGTATAACGAACAGTACTAGATAGAGAATGCTCCTTAACATCTATATGAACAAGCGGAAAATGTTTCTGTATCATTTCTTTTGTACTATTACTTGGAGCAATTACCTTTTTGGCCCCTTGTAAAAAAGATAAAAAATTCTCTCTCCAATTCTTAATGTTTATAGCTTTACTTTTATTCAAACAATTTTGACATATAAATTCATTCGTTTCATTATTACAGTATATTCCATCACTATTTATTAGATTCACTAGAGGACATACACAATAAAAATCATGTATAAAATAAATATAGTCTACGCCAGAATCCTGAATAAGATTCATTAATAATGGTATAGGAAAAAGAATCAAGTGATTGATATAGATTAACTCAATATCCAATATACTCAATATATTTCGAAATTTTTCAATCGTAAAATTATAAGATTTAAAATTGTACGATTGATTAAATTCATTATTTATATTTTTGATATGAAAAGTATTATAATTTAACCATAATTTATAAATTTCATACTTATGTTTATTTTTCTCTATATATAAGTTTTGATAGTGTTCAGTTCCCCCACCTATAGGATTCATAACAAATAAAATCCCTCTTCTCGGTATATCGTTCAATTTATGATTACTAAATACTAAACCCTCAGAAGAGTCACGCTGAAATTCCCAATAACCAACTAAACCCTTCTCTTTATTCTTTAGCTTTTGAGTCAAAATTTCCTTAATTTGTTTTGCTGATTTTGGATAATCCCATATTCTAATATATTTTAGCTGCCCAATAAAAAAACCATAGGGATCAAGTCCACCAAAAACTCCCGATGCTAGGACATTAGCTTTTGTACTAGGTAATCCTCTTTTTATTAATTCTCCATTTATATAGAGAGTAGGGGTCCGATCTTCATATACTACTGTTACATGCGTCCAATCAGAGATGAAACCTTGGAAAACTAGAGTTGCAGGTAGATAATTGACCGAATGCTCATAAACAGATATTCCATTTGTCCCTACAGATACTCCTACCCCTGCTGTTTCTTCATCCCCACCATATTCTGCACTAATTAAATATCTTTGTCCAAAGGTGCCAGAGCAACCTTTTTGAGACTCTCTATCTATTTTATGAACGGCTCGGGGCTTTACCAAAAACTCATACGTAAAGGAATTTTTAACAGAGTGAAATAGATTCTGTGCGCAGAATTTCTCATTTCCGGTAAAAATAAAGAACTGGGAATCATCCATTTTGATAGTCCCCTTTCTTAATGTAAAGTTCCATCTTTCTCTATTTTAAGATTAAGGTATTCTACACTTAGCAGGGAGGTATACTCTCCGTTTCCCACAGCGCTAAGGACTTATCTGAATATCGCAGATTATTCTCAGTACAATTTTCATTAATAATGAACAAAGGTTTTGTAAAGTTAAAAGGTGGTCTTTCAAAGTTTAAAGGACGCCAATCTCCTGTAACTATATCTATATTACTTTCTATTCGAGTAAATGTTGTAGTAAGAAGATATTTTGAACCGCTTCTTCTAAAATTATGAAGTGCTAGTTGAATATCCTGAAACGAGAAATGTACAAGACAATCGCGACAAAGAATTAGATCTACCTTAGCAAGAGGGTCCCGAGTAATATCCGAATAGTGAAATTTTCTTTTGGGGTTAGCATACATTTTATTGTTTTTTTCGATTAACTCTGGAACAATATCCACCCCTGTGTAGTCTACATTTAAATTAATATGTGTCATCCAGTTAAAATCCCCACAAGGTGCATCTAACATAGTTTTAATTTTAAAATTATGAATTAAAATAGGAATTTGCGTTACAATTGTTTCAGTCTGTTCAACATCTGATCCAGGTCCAGATACAGATTGTTTTCCTCCCCATAAATTATTTTGATAAATACGCTTGAAAATTTCTTTCATAACCGAACCTCCTTCTTCTACTTTAGAATATAGGATTATCAACATTTTCATAAAGACGCTTTACCAACTTTTGTAGGAGAATTACAAATATTTTCAAACAAATATTAGAACAGTACTTCTAGTAAAATAGTGTTTCGCTCTGTTATCGACTTAATAATTATAATATGACGTAAGGAAGTAAAGGTTTCAGAATAAAGAAACTTATTATATATCACTATGAGCCAAATAAATTTCGAGTTATGTACATAGAAATTTATTGTCTTAGTCATTCATTCTCCCTCTCTTCAAGCCCCCCCTTCCATGACCTCACAGAATGAAATCCTTTTCATCACAATACATGATAATTTAAAATCGAATAAATTGGATGCTTAGTCACTACGCCAAATTCCTTCATAGAAATAAGGTGAAACTTTAATCAGCCCTCACGAATCGGGCTTTTTCGGGTAGTTGATCCCCCACCGAACTTATTTGCCTTTGCTGAATTTTGAGGTGGTGTCTTACTGCCCTCAAATAGCGGGATAAACGATGTGTCGATATTTATTTCTATGAAGGAAAAAATCTTCCCACAGGAAGCAAACGTTTGTTACCTTTGTAATGGGGTATAGACGTGATCCTATACCCGCCGGCAAGAATAATTCCCTTTATCCATCTTATTACTCTTTTTTATTGTGAATAAACCTGTTTCATTTCTAAAAATCTGTTGGCTGAACTATTATATATTTCTACCCGCAAAACCTAATATGCTCTTCACCCTAAACCTTATCTCTACCCATTTTACTTTTCAATTGCGGTATATATACCACTTATAGTCATATGGTACTAACCGAACCATGTACAATTTGTATATGAGAGAGTACAATTCATTTCATGCCTATTTCTAAATTTAGTACACAAAAAAGCAGCTAGCTGTCTCCAGCTGGCTGCTCGATTTTCAAGTATATGGAATTGTATTACCCTAAAATATGATACCCAGAATCCACATGAATGTTCTCACCAGTAACTCCAGTTGCTAGATCACTAAATAAGAATAACGCTGTGTTTCCAACTTCTTCTTGTGTTACGTTACGACGAAGTGGTGCGCGTTCTTCGATTTGTTTTAGAATGCTGTTAAAGTCGCCAACACCTTTTGCTGATAATGTACGGATTGGACCTGCTGATACAGAGTTTACGCGAATGTTGTGTTGTCCTAGGTCGTTTGCTAAGTATCTTACACTTGCGTCTAGTGATGCTTTTGCTACACCCATTACGTTGTAGTTTGATACAACGCGCTCTCCGCCAAGGTATGTTAATGTTACGATGCTTCCGCCTTCTGTCATTAATGGCTTCGCAGCTCTTGCTACAGCTGTTAATGAGAATGAGCTAATGTTTTGTGCAAGTAAGAATCCATCACGAGATGTATCAACGAATTCACCTTTTAAGTCATCACGATTTGCGAATGCGATGCAGTGTGCTAATCCGTGAACAACTCCAACTTCTTCTTTAATCGATTGGAAGCAACGTGCGATATCTTCATCGTTTGTTACATCACATGGTAAAACAAGTGATTGTTGTCCTTCTAATGATTCTGCTAGGTCACGTACGTTCTTTTCTAGACGCTCACCTGCATATGTGAAAATTAAGTTTGCTCCTGCCTCATGTAGTGAACGAGCGATACCCCAAGCGATGCTTCGTTGGTTCGCAACTCCCATTACGATAATGTTTTTTCCTTTTAAGTTGAGAAGATTCATTTATTTATCCCCCTAAATTTATTAAATAACATCAGTTATTAGTACCTGGTAATATGTTTATATCATATCACAAATTCAAAATAAGGCAAAACAAAATTATTAGTATGACTGGTTCTTTACTTCTCTTTTACTCTTTCACTTTCCTGCAATGATATAATTTCAATTTTTCTTATGTTACATGTACTGGCTATATAGATTGCGAATATGAAAGATAAAAGGGGAACCGCACTCATTTTCTTCCTTTATTTTAAACATGGCATGGGGATAAAATAGGCACTGACCGCTTCTATCCACGGGCGGAGCCTCTCTCCCATCTAAAAAAGAAAGGTTTTATCTCTATTTATATTTATATAATCTAACATCTCACAATCAAAATCAAAACAACATATTTGCAAACCACTCAAAATCCGCTAATATGGTAATAGCGTCTTTTTTTCATTTCGCAAAGAGTAATAGAAAGGACTACGTACGGTGAAAGACAAGAATTCCCAATATCGAATAGATTACATATTGATCCTGATTGTACTTGCAATTGCAATTGTTAGTTGTTTTGCCATTGCAAGTGCTCAGCCATCTTTACCACCAGCCTTACAAAAAGTAAACTTTGTAGCAAAACAAATTCAATGGTATGTCATTGGGTCCATCGCAGTTGTTGCAATTATGGTTATTGATTTTGACCGATATAAGCAAATTGCTTGGTATTTGTATGGATTTGCGATGATTTTACTTATTGGACTTGAATTAAAAATTCCTGGAGCTGTAACAATTAAAGGTGCTACTGCCTGGTACAGTGTGCCAGGTCTTGGTAACTTCCAGCCTTCCGAGATTATGAAATTATTTTTAATCATTGTTATTGGCCGCATTATCGTCAATCATAATGAAAAATATCCGTTTCGCTCTCCACGCGAGGATTTAATTTTACTCGGGAAAATATTCGGCGCAAGTTTACCGCCGCTACTTTTAATTGCGAAAGAACCTGATTTAGGAAATACAATGGTTATTTCAGCAATGATTGCAGCAATGATTTTAGTTTCAGGTGTACGCTGGCGCTTTATTTTCGGGTTAGCTGGGATCGTTATAGCAGCTGCTTCTACGCTAACGTATATTTATTTTGAACATACAGCATTCTTTAAAGAACATATCTTAAAAGAATATCAATTAGATCGTTTCTACGGCTGGCTAGCACCTTATGAATACGAAACGCAAGGATATCAGTTGAGGCAATCTGTTTTAGCAACTGGATCAGGTGAATTGCATGGTAAGGGTTGGGAAAATGGTCAAGTATATTTCCCGGAACCGCATACCGATTTTATTTTTACAAACATTGCCGAGCAATTCGGATTTTTAGGAGCAAGTGTTGTTATTTCACTTTTCTTCCTTCTTATTTATCGAATGATTCATATTGCTTTAGAAAGTAATGATCCATTCGGTAGCTATTTATGTGCAGGAACGATTGGAATGTTTACGTTCCAAGTATTCCAAAATATTGGGATGACAATTGGATTGCTTCCGATTACAGGGATTACGCTTCCTCTTATGAGTTATGGAGGTAGTTCCTTACTCACATATATGATTGCGATTGGCTTCATACTGAACGTACGATCGCGAACGAAAACGTTTATGTTTGATTAGACCATATCCAGTGGGTATGGTTTTTTCTATACCCAATTTAGGTATACTAAGTAAAAATTAGATGGAGGTTGTGAAATGAAATACGACATTATCGGAGATATCCACGGCTGTTTAGAAGAGTTTCAATCATTAACAAAGCAGCTCGGTTATAACTGGGATAGCGGTCTTCCTGTCCATCCAGAGAAGAGACAGCTTGCTTTTGTCGGAGATATTACTGACCGTGGCCCGGCATCCCTTCGCATGATTGAAATTGTGTGGGAGCTTGTTATGAATAAAAAAGAAGCCTATTATGCTCCTGGGAATCATTGCAACAAACTGTATCGTTATTTTATTGGACGTAAAGTACAAGTATCACATGGTTTAGAAACAACTGTCGCTGAATATGAAGCATTACCTACTCGTGAGCAAAAAATAGTGCAGAAAAAGTTTATTGATTTATATGAACAATCTCCTCTCTACCATGTATTAGATAACGGTAAACTCATTGTCTGTCACGCTGGTATTCGCCAAGAGTATATTGGAAGGACTGATAAGAAAGTCCAAACTTTCGTATTATACGGTGACATTACAGGAGAAAAACATCCCGATGGTTCACCTGTCCGCCATGATTGGGCGAAGCATTATGAAGGGGAAGCGTGGATTGTATATGGACATACACCTGTCGCAGAACCCCGTTTTGTAAATCATACGGTAAATATTGATACAGGTGCTGTATTTGGCGGGAAATTAACAGGACTGCTTTATCCAGAGATGGAAACTGTTTCAGTTCCTTCTTCGATGCCCTTTGTATCAGAAAAATTCCGTGCAATTACATAATAAAGTCTTGCCGCGTTTAAAGGATTTACCGTCTAAATGCAGAGTGCCAAAAAAAGAAAAGGAAATAAAAAACAACTCCAAAATCAACTTTTATTGTAGATTTTGGAGTTACTTTACGTTTATTCTATGCTTGTTTCTAAAGTTAAATCTGTATAGGAATTATCCTCACCTATATTTAAGATCACTTCACATTGACGTAATCTCAATTCAAAGAGCGTTATAGAATCATGATAAACTTCAGGATTTGATTTCATTTTATGCAGTGTATCTTGTTTTTCTTGTATTTCTAAATGAGTGTTTTCTACAGCTTGTTTCAATGAGCCAAATGGATTTCTAAAGAATATATTAATATCTCGCTCTAGTGCGTTTTCAAACAGCTCAAATTGCAAGAAAAATTTGTTCATAATAGAAGCCGTTACATCTGTATAATCTTCATTTTCTAAATACTGTTTGTATTTGTTATATAGCATAGCTTTATTTTTAGGAAGAACTCCAAATAATTTACCGGCACTTTTCAGTAAAAATTGTGCTGGTGTAAATCGGCGTAAGATATTTACTTCTTCCATTTGTATTCTAGTTGTCATTCTATCAGTATCTCTGCGCCAATCATCAAGCACTTTAAAGTCACATTCTAACTGTATTCGATTTTCTCCACATAAAGAATTAAGTCCTTCACTGATTTCTTCTAAGTACGATTGACTTTGAAGGAACTCGTTATTAGAAGTTTCAATCCAATTTTGCATAGAGCGAGCAAGATTAGGTAACACAGTTTGTTCTAGATATTTTTGAACTCTTTCGTTCATCGCTGTATTTAGTTCAATATCAATGTGCCCAAAATCGCTTTCTTCACTAATTAAATCAGAACAACTCTGCAATAGTTTCGGAATATGTTCTGTAAGATCATTCGTAATTTCGTTTTTCATTGTACGATATGATTCTGTAATTAAATGAATTTTTTCCTTCTGAAAAGCAGTAAGGTTATTAATACAACCATTTAGTTTAACTAACATATCTTCATTCCAATTAATAGAATCCACTAGATCATTTTCCATCTCGACGCGTTTATCCAAAAGATATGTAATTGTTTTTCGAATGAAAAACAATAGCTTTTCAGTACGTTCTGCATCGATGTTTTTATGGTTAAAGTTAAAATGAATAAACTCAGTTAAATCATTTAGTTGTTGACTGTTTGTATATAACGAAGAGTAAGGGAAAACTCTCGCATACGGAAAATATGCGTTTATTCTCGCTTGCGTATCATGTATAACTCTATTCACTTCTACTTCACTATAAATGTTATCGATTTTATTTAATAAGAAATGAATTTGTAGATTTGGTATATGTTCTTGGATACTTAATAGAATGTCACGTTCTTTATCAGTAAAAGGTGAATCCGCATTCAATACGAATAATAATTCGTCTACAGAATTCAAATATTCGAATATCTCATCTCTAGTGTCGTTGTTCCTATTAAAGCTAGGTGCAACAACGAATGTAAGTTTATTTTCACCTAAAAATCTACATGGTAATTTAAATTCAACACATGCTCTATCTCTATATGTTTGGCGATGCATGGACATCATGTTATAGAAATCCGAGAAATTCTCAGTTGTTGTAATTGCTGCATCTGTTATCGCGTTAATTTCTGTATGAGCGTCATTTTTAAAGACAACTACATTTGAGATTGAGTTTTCTAATATATTTTCTCCTAGTATAGAGTTAATAAATGAAGCTTTTCCATTTCCTGAAGTTCCAGTTACTAAAAGGCGATTTGTTCTTAAATCTGCAAGCTCACCAACTAACCATCTAAATCGATGACCCATTTCTAAATCATGTTTTTGTGCCCACTGTGTAATAGATTCAAAAAGATGTAAACTATGCTCTAAGCCATTCACATGATTAATAGAATATGACAGTAGGCTTGCCGCATGTTTTATATTTTCTGAATCTATTTTGGAAGGGAAACTCTCATTCCATGCCAATACTGCTGCAGATGGAAATACAGAATGAGACGGATTGGCTATCTTTAACCAATTTGTTAAAAAGTTAGGAATGATATCCTGTAATTGTCTTAGCATATATTGACCTTGAATTAATTCAAAGTACGTTTCTTCGTAAAGAGCAGAAATTTCGTCCCATCTATCGGACGAATGTATTTCAATATGTAATAAAAATTCATTTATTGTTTTAAGCCATAATAAGTAATTTTGTTCATTTTTATAGCTGTGCCAAAGCGATGAAACAATTTGCGTAAATTGTACTTGATCTACATTATTTAATGTAGCTAATACTTGATAAAAATAGTCTGGTGAAAGATTTTTAGTAAATCCTTTATCGATATATTCTTTTAGAACCTCAAACCATGGAAAAGATTCTGTTCGAATTAACTCATTCACAGCAAGCTCTACTGCACTGTCAAAATCCTGCTGTTCTTCATAAAAGGAACGTGCAATTGTTGTGACGTTTGGATAATCGGGATTTAAAGAAACCGCTTCTTTAATAACACCGAAAGCTGAATCAAGATTATTTTGCTCGATGTAAAGAGACAGTAATTGCAGTACAATTTCAGTCATAAGTATTTTGTTATCAGTAGTAATCGAGGTATAAACATTTTCAGCAACTGATAATTGGTCAAGTTCGAAATAAGCATCCGCAATATTTTTTTGTGCCCATGGCGCTAATTCATTACTGACTTTCTCCCATTTAAAAATAGCTGTTTCAAAATCTTGATGGTGATAATAAAATTCACCCTGTGCAAAACGAATATAAGATCCATCGGAAATCTCATTTTTTTGTTCGTTTAAATATGCTTCTCCAAGTACTTGAAGAGGTGGATTTGTTTCATTCTCCATTAGGAATGTTTCATAATATGTCTTTTTTATTAATTGTTTTTCTAATCTCATTTTTTCCCCCACTACATCTTGAAAAAGTACATTCTTCTCCATATGTCAACACTTTTTTTATTTATGCTTTTTATTTTAACAAAGAATTTCTTTTGGAAAATTTCACTTTTCTTTCATTTTTTAAGTAAGATTGAATTTTAATGAGAAAAGTTTCAGTTTTTTTTCAAATTCCTTTCAGTTGTGAAACAACATTGGGTGTTCCTAATAACTTAATATGGATATAATATTCCATGTAGAGTTCGTTATAAAAACAATATATAGTGAATATGTATTCCACGAAGCACGTATTATTATTGGATAAAAAACTCGATCGTCCTGATCCAGATGGAGAACTAAAAGGGGTAATTCAAGCCATTTATAACGAACTTGAAGGGCTTTATGTGTATCGTCATATTCGTGATGAACTTACGAATCGCGGACACAAAGTAAATCATACATACCATAAAAGAATTAAGACAAAACGAAAGGGCATGAGCCCGGTACAATACCCAGGCTCATGCCCCAAAAGCTACCTAATGAAATAACCTGTCTAACTTTTTTCGGTCACTTCAATACTCAAGGCAGCTTATTTCAATAATTCTTTCATATCTTCCGGCACATCCGCATGAAATGTCATCTGTTTTTCTAAAATAGGATGATAGAACGTTAAACTCGTACTATGGAGCGCTTGTCGCCCTATCTGCGACTTACTCCCTCCATACAAGTCATCTCCTAATAGCGAATGGCCTAAATATGCCATATGTACACGAATTTGATGCGTTCTTCCTGTTTCTAACTGCAATGAAACTCGCGTCTTATCAGAAAATCTCTCTAGCACTTGAAAATGCGTAACTGCCCTTTGGCCGTCTTCACATACAATTCGTTCAATAATACTATCATCTTTTCTTCCAATTGGGGCATCAATCGTTCCTGATTCTTCTATCAATTCTCCATGAACAATTGCTTCGTAAGTTCGTTTCACTTGCTTTTGCTGATGCTGTTTTGATAAAAGGTGGTGAATGAAACGATTTTTTGCAATCAGCATAAGTCCTGACGTATCACGGTCGAGTCGCGTTACGATATGCACTGTACTTGCGAGATTCTGCTTATTATAATGATAAAGTAGCGCATTGGCGACACTTCCTGCTGGGTGTTCCCTAGACGGAATCGTAGACATGTATGGTTCTTTATTCATCACCAGTACAGATTCATCTTCATATAGGACGTGTAAAGGAATATTTTCAGCAAGCATTCCTTCGCTTCTCTCCTCAACTGGAAAGAACACTTGTAATTCTTCCCCAGTCTGTAATACGTGCCGCACTGTCGCATGCTTACCGTCAACTTCAATTGCCCCGCCTTGGAACTTTATATCTGTCAAAGCAGCTTTAGAGATCCCTTTCACTTTTAGAAACTCCCGGATGAGCATTCCCTTCTCTGCTTCTGTCATACACCATTTTAATGTAAATCTTCTCAAATGCATAAATCCTCTCTACTCACCCGCAACAAACGAATCGCGGACACGTTTCCAAAATGGGAACGGACGAAAACGAACGAATCTTACCTTCTCGTTTGCAACGCGGTATTGAATTGACTTTACATCTTGATGCACCATCGTTAAATGATCCACTGTAATTTGTAAATTCATTCCTGCAGTTGGTTTTAGAACACATGTATGATGCTTTGGTAAAACGAGCGGTGAACCAACTGTACGGAACACACGATTATTAATCGAAGCCATTTCTGCAATTTGAATCGCTTCAATAGAAGGATGAATAATCGCTCCGCCTAGCGCTTTATTGTACGCTGTACTTCCCGAAGGAGTAGAGATACAAAGACCATCCCCGCGGAATGTTTCAAAATATTCCCCGCGAATTTCTACCTCTGTTACTAATGTACCTTCTGCGCTTTTCACTGTCGCTTCATTCATTGCTAAATATTGCGATTCTTTACTGCCATTCACATAGCGAATAATGACTTCTAAAAGCGGGTATTCCACTACTTGAAACGGCGTTTTAGCAATCGCAATGACAAGTTTTTCTACCTCTGTAGGCAACCAATCGGCATAAAATCCTAAATGCCCTGTATGTACACCGACAAATGCAGTCTCATCTAATCGGTTATAATAGCGATGAAACGCATGTAAGAGCGTGCCATCTCCCCCAACAGAAATGACAATATCCGGCTTTGCTTCATCCATTGTAAATCCAAAATCCTGCAAGTAATTGGTCATTGTACTTGCAAGTGCGTTTGATGATTGATCTCCCTTTGACATAATTGCAAATTTCATCGCCCAACACCCTTTAGTTTATGATTCGGATTCTTTCGCTTCTTGTTTGCGCGAAAAAATCTTTTGTGCTTCTTGAATTTCAAGACGAATCGAAGACATTTCTTCATCTAATAAAAATGCAGCTTCTGCCGCACGCTGAAGACGTACTTTAATATCTTCTGGAAAACGCCCACTATATTTGTAATTTAAAGAATGCTCAATTGTTGCCCAAAAATTCATTGCTAGCGTGCGAATTTGAATTTCAACTAATACTTTTTTCTCTCCGCAAATCGTTTGAACGGGATAACTAATTACAACATGATACGAACGATAGCCACTTTCTTTCTTTTGCGTTACATAATCTCGTTCTTCCACAATTTCAAAGTCATTCCGTTTTCGAAGATATTCAACAACAGGCTTAATCTCATCAACAAATTGACACATCATCCGAAGACCAGCAATGTCCTGCATTTCTTCTCCGAGCCGGTCAAGCGGTACATTTCGCTTTTCCGCCTTATCAATAATGCTTGCAACCGACTTCACTCGACCTGTTACAAATTCAATCGGAGAGTGTTCTGTTAACATTGTAAACTGAGAACGCATTCCTTTTAATTTCACTTTTAGCTCTGCCACCGCCTGGTGATATGGCGCTAAAAATTCTTCCCAATTACGATTCATTTCAACCACCACCAAAGTCAATCCATTTGCTTATAGAAATACTTTTTCTACAGCCGTTACAAGCTCTTCTCCATAATTTGCATTACCTTCAATATTTTCAATTAAATATTCTACTTCTTCCTTCAATTGCTCTAACTCAATTTCAGTATTATTTACGCGAACAAACATCGTTTTATCATTCTTCATTGCATCTTGCATTGCTTCCCAGCATGTATGCGGAATACTTACATAAATGAAAGATGATTCGTTTTCTAAAATATATAAAAATGATAAATGATCTGAGTCTACAAGTACGTGATTACGCGCTGTTAACTCCTCCACTTGTATTTCAGTATTTTCCGCACAAAAAATAAGAGCATTTTCTCTTTCTTCTACGCTCTTAACTTGAATTTTATTCTGCATGCTCTAACTCCTCCATATCAACTTCCTGTCTTACTTCACACTATTATTGTATCATAACATAGACGCAAACAAATAAAACATTGAACCAAATTTGTGAAAAAGCGATAATGTCTAAAGAATTATTTTTAAGAAGGAGCCTAAACCATGACACAAGAAATTGAAATTGAATTTAAAAATATGGTCACAGAAGAAGAATTTCAAGTATTATGTAACGCCTTTTCCATTCAATCACTTGCAGAGCAAGTGAATCATTATTTTGAAACACCTCAGTTCTCTTTAAAAGCAGCGGGCTCTGCTCTTCGTATTCGCTATAAAGGTGGAGCGTATACACTCACTTTAAAACAACCCGCTGAAGTTGGATTACTAGAAACTCATCAATCTGTAACAAAGCAGGAAGCAATGCAAATGATGGAAACAAATCAGCTCATTACGGGCCCTGTGCTAGATCAACTACATAAACTTCAAATCCCTGTTTCTACTTTAGCTTATATGGGAAGCTTAACAACAAAGCGAGCAGAAACTACATTCGAAGGCGGCACACTTGTATTTGATCATAGTTTCTATTACAATCACGATGATTATGAACTTGAGTATGAAGTACAAGATGAAGCAGCGGGCAAAGCGGCTTTCCTCAATTTGTTAAACAAATATCATATACCTGTTCGTCATACAAAAAATAAAGTGCAACGCTTTTTTCTTGCAAAACAAAACGAAGCACGCTAAAGTGAAACTTCCATGAGCGAACGTTTTTCTCACTGATGGTTAGCCCTCACCAATCGGGTTCTTACGGTCAGTAAGACTCTAACTGATTAAAGTTTCACTTTATTTTAAGCAAAAGATTGTACGAAAGCTCTTTAGTTGCTCTTCGTGACAATCCATTGCTACAATAGATATACATTTGATGGAAAAAGGAGTTTATACAGGATGAACAAGCAACCGATGACACCATTTGAAGCAATTGGCGGTGAACAAGCCATTGCAACATTAGTCGATACGTTTTATTCCTATGTCAGTAAACACCCTGACTTATCTCCGATCTTCCCAGACGATTTGACAGAAACAGCCAGGAAACAGAAGCAATTTCTAACGCAATATTTAGGTGGACCGAATTTGTATACAGAGGAACATGGTCACCCTATGCTAAGAGCACGCCATCTCCCTTTTGAGATTACACCAAAGCGAGCAAAAGCCTGGTTAGCATGTATGGAACAAGCGATGGAAGATACGGGAGTACACGGGCAGATTCGAGAATTTGTTTTTGAACGTTTAACATTAACTGCGCAGCATATGGTCAACACTCCAAACGAAACAGGTGAAGCGTAATGGATAAACAGGAAGCAAAGCATATACGCATTCCTTCTCTTTCCAAGTGCGAACATAAATCTGTAGAAGCCTATTTGTTTATTGATCCGCTCTGCAAAGATTGCTGGGACATTGAACCAGTTATTATTAAATTATGGCTCGAATACGGAACATATTTTTCGATTCGGCACATATTAACCGGCAAAGTGGAAGGGGCAATCGCCTCCCCACACAAATGGAATAAACCTGCTAATATTCGATTTGTGTGGGAAAAAACAACAAGTTTGCAAGGCTTTTCATGTGATGGAAAAGTGCATATGCAAGATGCCTCATCTACACCGTATTTAGTTTCTATTGCAATTAAAGCAGCTGAGTTACAAGGCCGAAAAGCAGGTTCGAAATTTTTGCGGAAACTCCAAGAATACATTTTTCTTGAAAATGTATCAAAACCAGATTTAGAATTACTACTTGCTTGCGCAGAGCAAAGCGGTATTGATGTAGAAGAATTTAAAAAAGATTTGCATTCAATTAGTGCAAAAAAAGCATTCCAATGTGATCTAAAGTTCACAAATGAAATGCACATCACCGAAATCCCTTCTCTTGTATTCTTCCATGCAAATTCAGATGAGGAAGGCATTAAGATTGCGGGCATTTATTCATATAATGTATACGTACAACTCTTAAAAGAACTTGTAAAATTTGATATCGAGCCTGCTCCGTTACCACCACTAGAGACATTGCTAGAGATGGCTCAATTTATGTCATCTAAAGAAATTGCATTTATCTATGACTGCTCGGAGCAAGAAATAGAACGCGAGCTCAAAAAATTGTCATTAAAAAGAAAAGTACGAATGGTTGAAGTAAAATGTGAGCGTTATTGGAAATGGATTGCAAAAGAAAAAGACCTGGTGTAAACACCAGGTCTTTTTCTTTACGGCTTATAAAAATATTAAAGGGGATGGGAGAAATTTTCACGTTCAAACAAAGGGGTATATGTTTGTATGTGAATTCGTTCACATCTATTATATTACAAGATTCGACGTCAGATGACAACCCTTTTTGTCGAATTTCACACTTCTGTCACATTCTAAACGTTTTCATTACTGAATAAGCTATAAAAAGAAACTTTTTAGGAGGGATTTGATGAAAAAAACACATATCTTCTTTCTTCTTTTTTGTACTTGTATTTCTTTTTTCCTGTACATCCTTTCACTATTACAAGCATTCCCAAAGATTATTGCCTTGCCGCTTTTGTTTGCAATCATCTTCGTTAGCCTCTCTTATTTCAATCATAGAAAGCGTTTTAAAGGTTTTTAAAAAGAACGCTATGTTAAATTTCTCTGTTGATATTCGAAAGCAACAGACGATTGTTCTTCATACAAAAAGTACGAGAGCGGTTTGTTTCGCATGACACTGAAGGACATCACCTAAGAAATTAGAATGTTAAGCATAGCAAATCAATACGGCCTGAAAGAGTTCTTGAATAAATCAGAGCTCGAAATGACGATACAACAGTTAGTAAAATGATGGTTGAAAACTATCTGTTCTCAACGGAAATGACGTATGATACACTTTAATTATCAGAATTTACAAAATTAAATTCTTTTAGAGAACTAGCAAGATAAGATTTCAATTGTTAGATATTATTAAAAGTAGGTGAGGGATTGAATTTTAGTAGACTAGGATTTGAAATGATAGACCCGAAAGAAAACTTAGATTTTGGATTTGAAGATATAGCAGGTTTATCCAGAGGATGTAAATTTTCTGATTGCACACATACAAGCGAGCCACACTGTGCCGTTAAAAAAGCCATTTCAGACGGTACTCTTTGTGAAGATACATTTAATCACTATTATAGAGATAAAAACGAGGCTAAATATGTTTCTAAGCAAAAGAATAAAACAAAGGCTGTTGACTACATGAAACAACTGAAACTCTTTCAAAAAACGTAGTTAAGATGAAATTGATAAATAATCAACACGATCGTTTAACATACTTGGACCGATTTTTCTATTTAATAATCGAGGGCTTAACAAAACAAGGGAACTCCATCAATTAGGAGTTCCCTTACTTTTTACTGAAATCAACAATATTATGTAACAAGGCTAAAAAGAAAGAAGGCGAGAATTTTCCTCTCGCCCTTCTTCTTTCATTATTATTTCCCTTCAAATAATAATGCTTCTAATTCATTTAACTTTTCTTCAAATACTTGAAGTGCTTCTTTAACAGGCTCTGGAGATGCCATGTCTACTCCTGCTTTTTTCAGTACTTCAATTGGATAATCGGAGCTTCCAGCTTTTAAGAATTCGTTAATATAACGCTCTACAGCTGGTTGTCCTTCTTCTAAAATTTGTTTTGATAAAGCTGTTGCCGCACTAAATCCTGTTGCATATTGATATACATAATAGTTGTAATAGAAGTGCGGAATACGAGACCACTCTATACCAATTTCTTTATCGATGACTAAAGCATCGCCAAAGTATTTTTTATTTAAATCATAGTAAATTTCCGTTAACATATCTGGCGTTACTGCATGACCTTCTTGCACTTTTTTATGAATGATATGCTCGAATTCAGCAAACATCGTTTGACGGAATACAGTTCCACGGAATCCCTCTAAATAATAATTTAGTAAATATAAACGCTCTTTCTTATCTTCTGTCGTTTTTAGTAAATAATCATTTAAAAGTGCTTCGTTACAAGTTGATGCAACTTCTGCAACGAAGATTGAATAGTCACCATAAACATGTGGTTGTATTTTTCTTGTATAGTAGCTATGCACAGAATGACCAAACTCATGTGCAAGTGTAAATAAATTGTTTACATTATCGTGCCAGTTCATTAAAATATACGGATTTGTTCCATATGCACCAGATGAATATGCACCGCTTCGTTTTCCTTTGTTTTCATACACGTCTACCCAGCGGTTTTCATATGCTTCTTTCAAAATTTCAACATACTCATCCCCAAGGACGTTTAATGACTTGAGTAGAATGTCTTGTGCTTCTTCATATTTCACATTCATTTTCACTTCTGGTACAAGCGGTGTATATAAATCGTACATATGCAATTCATCAAGACCTAATGCACGTTTACGAATGTCAATATATCGGTGCAATAAATGTAAGTTATCATTTACCGTCTTAACAAGCTGGTCATATACTGTTTCAGGAATGTTATTATTGCTTAACGCTGCTTGGCGTGCCGAATCATATTTACGAACGCGCGCATTAAAATTATTGCGTTTCACCGCACCGCTAAGTGTACTTGCAAATGTATTTTTATATTTCCCATACGTTTCATACACTGCATGGAATGCATCATGACGAACACGAGGATCATCACTTTCTAAAAATTGAGTATAACGACCGTGTGTTACTTCTACTTCTTCACCATTCTCATCTTTAATAGATGGGAATTTCAAGTCCGCATTATTCAGCATACCAAATGTATTACTTGATGCACTCAGGACTTCAGATGCTTCAGCTAACAATGCTTCTTCAGCTTCTGATAGTACGTGTGGACGCTGACGTGTAATTTCTTCTAAAGCATGTTCATATACACTTAATTCTTTGTTTTCTTGTAAGAAGGATTGTAACTTTTCTTCTGCAATTGTTAAAATTTCAGGAACGATATACGCCGTGCTGCTGGCAGCTTGAGAATATAAGTTGGTTGCACGATCATTTAACGCTTGATAAACAGAATTTGTTGTATCTTGATCGTAACGCATATGAGCATATGTATATAATTTTTCTAATCTCATCGAAACTTCATCTTCATACTGTAAAGCCGCTAATAATGAATCAGCAGAATCACCTAGTTTCCCTTTAAATTCAGCTAACTTCGGCAATAACTCTTTCACTGCTTGAAATTCTTTTTCCCATTCTTCATCCGTTTGGAAAATATCTTCCAAGCGCCATGTGTTCATTTCCTCAATCTCACTACGGTCCGGCAATGCTTTTGCTGTTTTTTGATCAGCCATATTATAAACCCTCCTTCGAATCTCTATTTAGTACAATTCGATTCTTGTTATGTAATTCCTTCCATGTACTCTCTTATTATATCCGCTTTTCCTTCTCTCATGTTGTACTTTGTTTCGAATAACGATAGTGCATGCGACAAACAAATCGCATCATATTCTTGTATCTCCTCTTCCGTTTTCAGTATCATAAATTGCCTGATTTTTCGGTACTTATGCACATTCACCATTTCAATCATTCCTGCTTTACATAAAAATGTTATATATTCTAGAATCGCTAACCTCCATACATTTTGCGAAAAATAAGGTAACGTGCGCCACTGAATATTACGTCTTTTATTTACATAGGAAAAAACGGAATGTAATGAAAAATATTCTCCAGTTTTAAATTTACCAATAAAATCTATACAAAGAAGAGCTTGCCATATAAAAGGATGTGTTTGAAACGCAAATGCAGATGGAAGAGGAACACCAATTTCAGATGGAAAACAAGAAGGTGAAAGATGATATTGATATAAAAGGTGTAAAAGTGATTTATGACTATAATTCCAAATTGGAAGGACATTCGTTCGAAAATAAATCTTTTTCTTTTGCCACTCCCGCTCCAATCGTTCTTTCGTAATGACTGCTTGGCAAAAGAGATCCTCAAAAGTAACGGTGCGCACCGAAAAATGAGTGATGTGTGAAAAATAAACATTTGTAGAAAACGGCGTAAGCAGTTCGCATTTCATAAATGATTTTGTATTTGGACAAAAAAAGAGAAGGAAAGGCTGAGGATAAGATTGTATGCAGAGAAAGTGAAATGAGGATAATGAAATCCAGTAAGCAGAGTGCTTTTTCATTTGATTTCCGCCTAATATCCAAATGATTTGTATTCCTGCTTTCCAATAGGAAGAAGTTCGTTTTAATAACTGTTCCGTGGATAAAGAGGCACATTGATATTCAATTGCAATCTGTCTCTCTTTCATTTCAATAAAAAGATCGGGTCTTTGGCGAATCCCTGGGAGGTAATGTTCGATTTTCACATGAAACCCTTGTGACCTAAGCCATTTATATAACTGTTCCTTTCCGCACATATGATAAGCAGATTCCGGCTCAGATGAAACGAGGCACTGATTTACTTTCTTATGAGCAAAATGCCATCTCTTTTGCTTACCTAACTTGAGTTGTACCTCCCGCCCGCAAGCCGGACAAAAAAAGCGCTCTTTCTTTCGCATTGTAAGCAGTTCCTTTTCATCTTGGCTTTCAAGAAGGTGAACCTTCCCTCCATTTTCTCGCCTTGCGACAAACATCATACCACATCCTTTCTATATTGCTTTGTATTCTACAATTTATTACAAATTCCTTTCTAAACAAAAAGAGGACATCCTTGTAAGAATATCCTCTTCTTCATAATAAAGGCGATAGTAAACGGTACGCTGATTCCACAATCCTCCTATGAAGACGGCGTCTATGAAAGCGATCCACATGAATTTCACTTGATACTTGTAAATCATCTTCAAAATCTTTAACAAGCTTTCGAATACTATTTGTATCATATAAAAAGGCATTCACCTCAAAATTTAAATGGAAGCTTCTCATATCCATGTTCGCTGTACCAATTGATGCTAAATCAGAATCAACAATGACAATCTTACTGTGCAGGAAACCTTTTTCATATTCATATATCTTTACCCCTGCATCTAATAACTCTGGAAAATAAGACCTCGATGCATAAAATACAGTCCGTTTATCTGGTTTACTCGGCATTAATAAACGGACATCAATGCCAGCAAGAGCTGCTACTTTTAATGCAGATAAAATATCATCATCTGGAATAAAATATGGCGTAGCAATCCAAATGGACTTCCTTGCCGAAGCAATCATTGCAAAATAAAGATGCTTAATTGTCTCCCATTTATTATCCGGCCCGCCTGCAACAAGTTGTACACCGCCCCAATGATCTCCATCAACAGCTTTCGCCTGTAAATATTCAGGTGCTAATACAGCTTCACCTGTCATATAAAACCAATCTTGCAGGAATATGAGTTGCAAGCTTTGAACTGCTTCACCTCGTAAATATAAATGTGTATCTCGCCAAAATCCAAAATATTTATTTTTCCCTAAATATTCATCACCAATATTTAGCCCGCCTACAAACCCCTCATTTCCATCAATCACAACGATTTTCCGGTGATTTCGGTAATTAATTTTATCGTTTAAAATCGGAAAACGAACCGGAAAGAATGGAATCATTTCTACACCTGCATCGTTTAGTTCATCAATATAAGCGTTTGACAGTTTGAAACTTCCAACCGCATCATATAAAAAACGGACGGTAACACCTTCCTGCGCCTTCTGCATTAAAATCTCTTTAATTTGTGTACCGAGCTTATCATCACGTACAATATAATATTCCATATGAATATGATGCTTCGCTCTTTGCAATCCTGCTAAAATCGATTGAAACGTTTCATCACCATTCGTTAACACTTTTGTTTCTGTCTGAAATGAAATATTTAAGGCGCCAAGCCTATCCGCTAAACGAAATAATAATTCTTGATGTTTATGATTTTGCAAAATGCGTTCGTTATAATCATCATGCCCTTTGTACTGCAAAAAAGCTTGTTCGTCCAAAAGAGCCTTCTTTTGAAACATTCGTTTTCTGCGAAAATTTTGTCCAAATAATAAATAGGCAAAAAAACCAACTACAGGAAAAATGCCTAGTACAATTAACCACGTCAGTGTTTTAGATGGATGCCTGTTTTCTAAGAAAATAACACACCCAATTAAAAATGCAGAAACAGTAAATACGATACTTATAATTCCTAAAAACGAAATATCTTTTATGCCTATAACATCCGAATAAAATGCTACATCAATAAACATGCGTAACGAAACAAACGCTGCGAATAAACCTAGAAAAAAGACAAGTAACTTTAGCGTATTTTTCATTTCTTCCCCCCTACTTACGAAGCATTTCTATTGTCATACCCAGCATATAAAAAACCGATTTCATAATATTGAAATCGGCCTAAGTTTTAGAAGGAAAATGACTGCGAATCGTCTCAAGTGCATGTTCTTTAACGACCTGTTTGCCGTACTCACTTACACGGTGAACCGTTAATGTAGATTCTTCCCCATACTCTAAAATAATACTTAAAATACGGTCAATTTCTTCTTCATCGTGTAGCACTTCATCGAATTCAACATATACATAATAGCGGTCTTCAAACGAATACAATTCATCTTTTATATCTTCAAATATGAGACGATGACTTAAAGAAATGACATCTTCAAAATCATCAAATTTAATTAAAAAGCCTAATGTTCCATCTTCGTTAAAGTTTGTCCCCGCCTCTATCTCTTCCTCTAATTCTTGTTGAAATAGTGATTCAATCCGCTCATCTAGAGGGATATCAATAATTTTATCTAGACCTATTGGTAATTCTAATTTTTGTCCATCCTTTGAAAGCTGCGCTTTTGTTACAAGTACTTCAATGCCTTTATCAAGCGCCTGTACTTGAATCCACAGTGGTCCATCAATAAAGAAATCATCATAATCGTGCGCTTCATCCATCATTTCCCAAAACAATTGTTCGCTTCGTTCACGATTGTACCAGATCTCTTCACGATTAAACCCTCTATCTTCTATATCAATGTACGTAATAAAAAATTTCATCGTATGATCATTAATTCTTTCAATGTCCAAAATACAACTCTCCCTTCCTATTTGGAATTGTTATGAAGGGATTCCCCACTCATATGACAAATCAATAGATTCTTGTACTTTCATTTTATGATAAGATTCTCCAGAATGGAAATAAAATCGTTTTATTTTACAAAAACAGTCATTCGCCTAGATTATTGTTCGCAAATCAAGTATAATTCCTTACTCTTATATATTCCATTATATACACTTACCATATAAACCTCATTAATAAAAAAATGGACATACAATTACACTTCGCACCGTACAATTGTAATAGAGCTGGTCAGACTTTTTTTATTCTATACATATATCCACACCTGTACTCTTTATTAAAACAGAATAAATGGAGGCAAAATAATGGAGTTAGATTTTTTGACATCTATACTAATGATTGTCGGTATCGATGTTGTATTAGGCGGCGATAATGCAATTGTAATCGCACTTGCAAGCCGAAACTTGCCCGAATCGAAACGAAATAAAGCGATCTTTATTGGTACGGGCCTAGCAATCGTACTGCGAATTCTCCTTACAATACTTGCCGTCTACTTACTCGATATTCCTTTCTTACAGCTTATTGGTGGCATCTTACTTACACTGATTGCCGTAAATTTACTTACTGATAATAGCGATGATCTTTCTTCTATACAAGGAAAAACGACATTATTTCAAGCGATTCGTACAATTGTATTTGCCGATCTCGTTATGGGTTTTGATAATGTCCTTGCGATTGCGGGGGCTGCTCATGGAAATTTCACACTCGTGATTATCGGATTATTAATTTCCATTCCTATTATTATTTGGGGAAGCAAGCTCATCTTACTACTTATGGAGCGTTTTCCCTTTCTCATTTATTGCGGAGGAGCAGTTCTTGCTTACACCGCTGGAAAAATGATCACCCATGAAACACGGCTTACAAACTTTTTTCAGCAAAACCCTATCTTTGCAACAAGTATGCCCTTCCTCTTTATTTTCACAGTATTAACAATTGGATTTATTGTGCAACATATCAAATTAGGAAATGCAAAGTGAAGTTTGTATTTTCTAATTTGATATAGATTTATATAAACTCAAACTGAAAAACCTTTCTATTTAGGCGGAAGAGAGCATCCTCCCAAGCATAGTAGCAACTTATATAGCCAAAAATCAAAATGGGTTGTATACAAATGAATATATGTATGCGAAAACCTTCTACTTTACAGTAGAAGGTTTTCATATACAAAACTTTTATTATTAATTTACAAGACGCTGTGCTTCACGTAACTGAAATGTTCTTACTGTACGTGGTAAGAAACGACGAATTTCATCTTCGTTATAACCTACTTGAAGGCGTTTTTCGTCAATCATAATAGGGCGGCGTAAAATGCCTGGGTAGTCACGAATCATCTTATATAAATCTTGAAGTGGTAAAGATTCTAAGTTAACATTTAACTCTTGGAAAACTTTCGAACGAGTTGAAATGATCTCATCCGTTCCGCTTTCTGTCATGCGTAAAATTTCTTTAATTTCCTCAATCGTTAATGGATCCGAGAAAATATTGCGTTCTGTATAAGGAATATGATTTTCCTCTAGCCATAATTTCGCCTTTCTACAAGACGTACAACTTGGAGAACTATATAGTGTTACCATACAAGACTCACTCTCCTTAAAGAGTACAAATTCTGTACTACTTACAGTTTAAATTTCTATTTTCCAGCAATTCCCCACTATAACTTATCCTACAACATAATGAAAAATTGCCTTACATGTAAACAACAACTTTTAAGCAAGTAACTCTTATTAAACAACAATTACTTTAAATAAGTAACTTCTATAATCATTATACAATAGATTGAGAAAGAAATATACAGGAAATTTCCTTTCTCAATGGGAAAACTCATCTTTCATTAAGCTAAAATTGTCATGGATTTTCCATGGAACAAATCCTTCTACTTTATTAATATATATACCTTTGGTGCTACTTCTTAACATGTTTATAGAAGCTGTCCATTCAATCAACCAGTTGCTAAAGATATCGTTTCCTTACTCTTTTCATCATAAAACAGCGGTGAAATGTAAGACATACGAGTACGCAGAACGTTTGTTCTTTTTTTATTCTATTAAATCCCCTAGTTACTGTCTAGCTTATTTTCAAGTAAAATAAATTTATTTTCTAACTTTTCTTTCTTTTCTTTCTTTTTTTTCATACAATAAAGTTACGGACAGGCAAAAGGAGGAATTCCATATGGTTGCTTTTTTTATTGATTTTGCCATTGTCGCTGCCCTCGTTATTGGAATTACAGCATTGATTGGTGTCATTACAAATGGCATTGGCGAAACGCTATTTGGCGGGAAAGAGAAAATGAAATTTGTTGATAAAAGTGCGGAAGTACAATCCGGCTGGAAGCAAGTTGGCGGAAAAGGGATTTATAAAAAACGAACATACTAAAAAGAAGCAGGAATTTCTCCTGCTTCTTTTTAAATTATTTTCCTACCGATGCCCATTTGAAGCTTAAATCTCCGCCGTAATTATGTTTATAAATATCTTTCACTGTTCCTCGTTGTAAGTAAGCTGAACTGCGTTGATATACAGGAGCAATTGCCGCATCATCCAGTAGCATTTTTTCTGCTTCAAGTAAACTATTCCAGCGTGCTTGTACATCGCTACCGTCAGTCTTCGCTTTCATAATAATTTCATCGTATTTCGGATTAGAATATTTCATTCTATTTTGCGCACCATCTGTTACAAACATATCAAGATACGTTACTGGATCTGGGAAATCTGGACTCCATAAAGAAAATGTCATGTCATAGTCTCCACTTTCTTCAAGTTTAAGCTTTTGCGCAAATGGCTGTTGCTTAATTTTTAATGTAAAACCAGGTAAGTTCTTTTCTAACTCTCCTTTTAAATACTCCCCTGTTCTCTTAGATAAATCTACATCTTCATTTAATAGCTCAATCTCAATCTTATCTTTTCCTAATTCTTTTTTACCAGCTTCCCAATATTTCTTCGCTTCTTTCGCATTTGCTTTTACTAACTCCCCATTTTCAGCTCGGAAGTCTTTTTTATTTGGCCCAGTAATAAATTTGCTTGGAATTAATCCTGTCGCTTCAGTAGAGCCATTGTTTAAAATCGTCTCAACAAGTGGTTTACGTTCAAAGGCAAGAGAAATTGCTTTACGTATATTTTTATTTGCTAAAGCTTCATTTTTCTGATTGAAACGAAGGTAGGATATAGTAGCTTCATTTTCAGTTTTAAACTCTTTATCCCCTTTATATTTATCAACAAACTCAGATCTCAAAATAGCACGATCTATCGCTTTTGTATCATATAAGTTAATCGATGTTGCCATGTCTTTTACAATATTAAAGTTCACTTCGTCTAGCTTCACTACTTTATTGTCCCAGTATGATGGATTTTTCTGTATTTGGAAATTTCTTTCATGTTTCCATTCACTTAATACAAACGGTCCATTATATAGTGTCGTATTTGCCTCTAAACCAAATTTGTCCCCTTGCTCTTTTGCATACTTTTCATTTACTGGATAGAAAAGTGGATAAATCATTAAATTTTCAAAGTAAGGAACTGGATGTTCTAATTCTACTTCTAATGTATAATCATCAACGGCCTTTATCCCTAATTGATCTGGCGCCATTTCTTTTTTATTAATTTTCTGTGCATTCTTCACATCAAACATGATATATGCTGATACTGCAGCTTTATCTGGATTAATCGCTCGCTGCCAAGCATATACGAAATCTTTCGCTGTTACAGGATCTCCATTTGACCATTTCGCATCTTCGCGTAATTTAAACGTATATTTTTTCCCATCTGCCGATTTTTCACTTGATTTTGCTACACCGGGGACAAGTTTGTCTCCTTTATCAAGGCGGTATAGCCCTTCCATCGTATTATTCATCACTCGTGATGATACTGCATCAGCTGATAATGCTGGGTCCATTGTTGGAATTTCCTGTGTTTCAGTTAAATTGATGACTTGTTTCCCGTTAGCCTTGCCGCTATCCCCTTTTGCACTCGCTTGTGGCTCGTCCTTTTGATAACTACTACACGCCCCTAAAATCATACTCATTGCTAATGTCGATGCTACAAAAACTGGTACTTTTTTCTTCATTCTGCTACCCCTCCCAAAAATGTTAGCCCTTTCATTTTCAAACAGAAAGAAATATATGTATGTTCTAATAATTCATATTATACACATAAATACATTCTTTGTATATTTATTTTCCTATCTTATTAAAATTTTCTGCTAATACAGCATTTTTTTGCAAACGTTTTATATTGCGTATTTAAACACCTAAAATACTAAATTTAACCACATTTTTAATTATCTAAATTATCAGAGTATAATTAATTTTATATTATATAATATTTTTCGCATGATTATTCCCTTCTCATATACGTTAGTTCTCCCTTTCATCAAGTCTGCAAAACTTTTATTATAATTTCACATGCACCATACATAAATCCATTTTGATTTTTCTATATAGGTTGCTGATCTAAAAAAGATATCTCCACTCTTCTCTCCTTTTGTCTTCACGCGGCATGGGGCTAAAAAAGGATCCGACCGCTTCTATATTTGTACCTATATATGTCCTATTTTTCTTTGAAATATATATTTGTTAACCAAGTTCCAAAATCAATGCAAGTGTTGCTAAAGTGTGTTAAGATACATTTTGTTTAAAAAGATATCAGTAAAGTGAGGGATGATATGACAGAGGTTACATCCAAAAAAGGGCAAGAAGAACAGTTAAATTTATTCTTCTTAACATGGCCCATTTTTTTAGAAGTGTTTCTTTTTATGTTAATGGGGATTGCTGATACTTTTATGCTAAGTGCACTATCAGATGACGCCGTATCAGGTGTTGGAGCTGCGAATCAATACCTTCATATCGCAATCTTAGTACTAGAAGTAATCGGAAATGGGGCTGCTATTGTTGTATCGCAGTATCTTGGTTCTAAACGATATATGGAAGCATCAAAAATATCCGCATTAGCAATCACTTTAAATTTAGGAGTCGGGCTCGTTATAAGCGCAGTTTTTCTTTTATTTTCAAAACATATGATGACTGCAATGAATTTACAAGGTGATGTATTGACTTACGCTCAAAATTATTTATCGATTGTCGGGGGAGCTATTTTTCTTCAAGCCATTATCAATTCACTGGCCGCAATTATTCGTGTTCATGGATTTACAAAACAAGCGATGTTCATTTCACTAGGGATGAATATTCTTCATATTGCTGGAAATTATATACTTATTTTCGGAAAGTTCGGTATGCCTGAACTCGGTGTTCAAGGGGCAGCTATTTCCTCTGCTTTCAGCCGACTTATCGCACTCATTGTTTTCTTCTGGCTACTATATCGCGTCATGGAATACCGCGTCAAATTAAAATACTACTTCACTTTATCAAAAGAATATGTAGGAAAAATCTTAAAAATTGGTATCCCATCGGCTTTTGAGCAAGTTATGTATCAAGCATGTCAAATTGTCTTTTTATATTATGCGACATACTTAGGAACAGAATCCTTGGCCGCAAGACAATACGCGACAAACATTTCAATGTTTACTTATTTATTTGCTATCGCCATCGGAATGGGAACAGCAATCATCGTTGGGCGTCTAGTTGGTGGAAATGCGAAAGATGAAGCATATATACGCGTGTGGAAAAGTGTAAAATGGGCCATCGGTGTCACGTTGTGTATGGTCATTCTCGTCATAACATTCCGTACACAGTTAATGGGACTATTTACAAATAACCATGATATTATCACTTTAGGATCAACCGTTCTTTTATTAAGTATTCTGCTAGAAACAGGGCGAACAATGAATATTGTAATCATTAATTCTTTGCGGGCTGCTGGTGATGCAAAATATCCTGTTTTAATCGGGGCATTCTCAATGGTCTTAATGAGTTTACCACTTGGCTACTTTTTTGTATTTTATTTACACATGGGACTGCCTGGTATTTGGTTAGCCATTGCCATTGATGAGTGGACGCGCGCGATCATCATGTTCTTCCGCTGGAGAAGTAGAGCTTGGGAAAATTATGCACTTGTTAAACCGGAGACTTCTGAAGAGTCAGCACCTGTTCAAGCTTAATACAAAAGGAAATTCATAAAGTATGGCGATCTGACCGCCTACATGAGCTGATACTCTCTCCCATCCAAAAAGAAAGAGTTTATATCAGTTTTCTAATTTGTATGTATAAAAAAAGAAGCGACCTCCCAGGCCGCTTCTTTTCTATTATTGATAGATTTCTTTATATTTCTTGTATTCTGCTTCGGAACAAAGAACAAAATGTCCTGGACGGATTTCTCGCATCTTTGGCTCTTCATTTCCATATTGATGCTGAGATGAATCGTATACGATACGCTTACGATTGCGCTCGTAATCTGGATCTGGAAGCGGAATTGCTGATAATAGTGATTTTGTATACGGATGAATTGGATTCTCGTATAACTCGTCACTACTTGTTAATTCAACAATTTGCCCCCGATACATAACACCAATGCGATCACTGATGTATTTTACCATAGATAAGTCATGAGCGATGAATAAATATGTTAAACCCTTTTCTCTTTGCAGTTGCTTCAATAAGTTTACAACTTGCGCTTGGATCGATACGTCAAGTGCTGAAATCGGCTCATCCGCAATAATAAATTCTGGTTCTACCGCAAGTGCACGAGCGATTCCGATACGTTGACGTTGTCCACCAGAGAACTCATGCGGGAAACGATTGGCATGCTCTTTATTTAAACCAACTGTGTTCAATAATTCATGCACACGATCCATGCGGTCTTTTTTACTTTTTGCTAAACCGTGAATATCAATGCCTTCTGCAATAATATCTCCAACTGTCATACGAGGATTTAATGACGCATATGGATCTTGGAAAATCATTTGCATTTTACGATTAAATTTCTTTAATTCTGCACGTGACTTCTTACCATGTACATTTTCACCATCGAACAACACTTCTCCACCAGTTGCATCGTATAACCTGATAATCGTTCTTCCAGTTGTTGATTTTCCGCAACCAGATTCCCCTACAAGTCCAAATGTTTCACCGCGATAAATATCAAATGAAATATCGTTGACCGCTTTTACAACACCACCACTAACATTAAAGTGCTGCTTCACATTTTTTACTTCAATTAATTTCTCACGTTGATTAGTCATGTTGTTCACCTGCTTTCATTTGAAGAATTCGTTTTTGAACGACTTCTGGCGGTTGTACTTTTGGTGCTTGCTCGTGAAGTAACCATGTTGCTGCATAATGTGTATCACTTACTTTAAATAACGGTGGTTCCATTTCGAAATCAATTTTTAACGCCTGTGGGTTACGTGGTGCAAATGCATCCCCTTTTGGCGGTTTTAATAAATCTGGAGGTGTTCCAGGAATTGCATATAACTCAGCTTCTGAACCATCTAAACTTGGCATAGACGCGATCAATCCCCATGTATACGGATGTTTTGGGTTGTAGAAAATTTCATCAACCGTACCAATTTCAACAACTTTACCTGCATACATAACTGCAACTCTATCCGCAACGTTTGCTACTACGCCTAAATCATGCGTAATGAAAATAATCGCTGCTTCTGTTTTCTGCTGAATGTCCTTCATAAGTTCTAAAATTTGCGCTTGAATTGTAACGTCAAGTGCTGTTGTCGGCTCATCCGCAATCAATAATTTCGGATTACAAGCTAGCGCCATTGCGATAACAACACGTTGTCTCATACCACCAGAAAATTGGTGTGGGTATTGCTTTAAACGCGCTTCTGGGTTTGGAATTCCAACAAGGTCAAGAAGCTCTAAAGCAACTTTACGAGCATCCGCTTTACTCATCCCTTGGTGTTTAATAAGACCTTCCATAATTTGATTACCGATTGTCATCGTTGGGTTTAATGATGTCATCGGATCTTGGAAAATCATTGCAATCTCTTTCCCACGCACTTGCTGCATTTCTTTTTCCGTTAATTTTGTTAAATCACGACCATCAAATACAATTTCTCCTTCTTTAATGCGTCCTGGAGGATTAGGGATTAATCCCATTAGTGCTTTCGAAGTAACTGATTTCCCAGAACCAGATTCTCCTACAATCGCTAATGTTTCTCCCTTTTTCAAATCAAATGTAACTCCGCGAACAGCTTGTACTTCGCCAGCGTGTGTATCAAAGGAGACCTGTAAATCTTTTACCTCTAGCAATGTTTTCATTTTTACCTCTCCTTCCTCGTTTACTTACGCATTTTTGGATCTAGCGCATCGCGTAATCCATCTGCCATTAAGTTAAATGCTAAAATTAACACACTGATGACAACCGCAGGGATGAACATCATATGTGGATATGTTTGAATCGATTTATACCCCTCATTTACAAGAGAACCTAACGATGCAAATGGTGGTTGAATACCAAGTCCAATGAAACTTAAGAACGCTTCACCGAACACTGCTGTAGGAATTGTAAACATTGTCATAACGATAATTGGTCCCATTACGTTCGGAATTAAATGCTTTACGATTAATTGTGTATTTGTTGCACCTAATGTACGAGATGCTAATACATATTCTTGGTTCTTTAATTTTAATATCTGTCCACGCACAATCCGTGACATACCAATCCAACCGGTAATGGCCATCGCAAGTGTAATGGACCAAATACCTGATCCCATAATAATTACCATCAAAATAACGATAATTAAATACGGAATACCATTAATAATTTCCATAATACGCTGCATGATATTATCTACTCGTCCGCCATAGAACGCTGAGATACCTCCGTATGCAACCCCAATTACTAGGTCAATTGCCGCTGCCAAAAGAGCGATGTATAATGATACGCGTGTTCCTTCCCATGTTCTTGTCCAAAGATCACGCCCAAGATCATCTGTACCAAACCAGAAATACTCTTTAATATCACGTTTCTCATATTGATCAACGCCATATTGGTCTGTACCATCAAATGGTAACCAATGAACATTTTCAAGCACTGGAATTTTCGGCGGCATTTTTGCACGGCCTAAATCTTGATCTTTATAAGAATATTTACTTACCATCGGCCCAAAAATTGCCAAAAGCGCAATAAGGATCAGCAATACAAGTCCAAACATTGCTCCTTTATGTTGAAACAAACGTCTTCTCACATCTTGCCAAAACGTTAAGCTCGGACGGGCAATGACTTCATTATCAATGTTACTTTGATTAGCTATTTGGAATAGATCTGGAGATAATTTCTGTAAATCTTTCATCATTTTTTCCCTCCCGCTAAACGAATACGAGGATCAATAATTCCATATAGAATATCCACGATAAAAATAACTAAAATAAAGATTGCACTATAGAAAATTGTTGTTCCCATAATAACTGTATAGTCATTTAATTGAATGGATTTAACAAACTGTTCCCCAAGTCCAGGTACAGCATAGATTTGTTCAATAACAAGTGTTCCTGTAATTAACCCTGCAACCATTGGTCCTAAAATTGTAACAACTGGAATCAATGCGTTACGAAGTGCGTGTTTTATAATAATAACTCCTTGACTAATCCCTTTTGCTTTCGCTGTTAAAATGTAATCAGCTTGCATAACTTCAATCAATTCTGCACGAGCAAAACGAGCAATCGTTGCGATAACCGCCATCGATAAAGCAACCGTAGGCATAACTGTAAATTCAGGTCCTTTCCAGAATGCCACTGGGAACCAACCAAGTTTTACCCCTACAAAATATTGTAATAATGCTGCGAATACGAATGATGGTACCGACATCCCGAGTACGGAAATTATGGTTGCCCCGTAATCCACCCATGTATTATTACGAAGTGCTGCAACAATCCCTAAAATTAGGCCTATAAATGTTCCTAATAGAATTGCTTGGAATCCAAGTTGTGCTGATGGTCCAATACGATCAACAATCATCTCAGTTACTGGACGGTTATCATATTGGAATGATACTCCTAAATCACCTTTTACTAAGTTTCCTAAGTAGCGCGCATATTGCACTGGTACCGGATCATTCAAACCATATTTTTCCAAAATGATCTCTCTTTGTGCCGGAGATAATTTCTCTTGGTTTTTAAGCGGAGAACCCGGCAGTAATTTCATTAAAAAGAATGTCAACGTAGTAATTAAAAATAACGTCAAAGCCATGTACACGAAACGTTTTAATGCATAACGTCCCATAATCAAGCACCTCCCCATTTTTCTCAAAAGCAATAAGATAGTTTGAAATATTCTTACTTTTATTTTTTTAAAATAAGAGCATACGCCCATCATAGGCATATACCCTTGTAAACGATGGAATAAAAATTAGTTTTGCTCAACAGATGCCCATTTAAAGGAATATTTACCACCATAATTATGTTTGGCAATATCTTTTACGGTACCCTTTTGTATATAAGATGCTCCTTTTTGGTAAACTGGTGCAATCACCGCATCTTCTTTAACTAACATTTTTTCAACTTGTAAAAGATTGTCCCAACGAGCTTGTAAATCTTTCGTATCTGTTTTTGCTTTTAAAATTAGTTCATCATATTTTGGATTTGAATACCCTGTTTTGTTTTGTGTACCACCAGTAACAAACATATCTAAGTATGACACTGGATCTGGGTAGTCTGGACCCCAAATACCAAGAGAAACATCATATTGCTGCGCATCTTCTAATTTATTTTTTTGTGCGAATGGCTGCTGTTTAATCTTGATTGTCACTCCTGGTAAATTCTTTTCAATCTCACCTTTTAAGAATTCACCAATTTTCTTAGAATCTTCGTTATCAAAGTTTAACAACTCTAATTCAACTTTGTCTGTACCAAGCTCTTTCTTTGCTGTGTCCCATAATTTCTTCGCTTCTTTTACATTCGTGTCTACAAGTTTTCCACTTTCAGCTCGGAAGTCTTTCTTATTAGGCCCTTCAGCAAAATCCTTACCAACAAATCCATACGCCGGGATAGCTCCATTATTTAAGATAACTTTCGCAACATTTTCACGTTCAAAGGACATTGAAATTGCCTTACGTAAATTTTTATTTGCTAAAAATTTATTTCCTTGATTGAAACGTAAGTATGCAACTCCTGCTTCTTTCGTTGCTTTAAATTCTGAACTTGATTTGTACTTGTCCACAAATTCAGATTTTAAATCTACTCGATCAATTGCATTTGTCTCATACAAATTAACGGCCGTTGCTGTATCTTTCACAATATTAAAGTTAACTTCTTCAAGCTTAACTGTTTTGTTATCCCAATATGACGGGTTTTTCTTAAACTGGAAGCTTCTTTCATGTTTCCATTCACTCAGTACAAATGGTCCATTGTAAAGTGTTGTAGTTGCCTCTAAACCAAATTTATTCCCTTGTGATTGTATATACTTTTCATTTAATGGGTAGAACACAGGGTAAACTGTTAAATCAACAAAGTAAGGAACAGGATTGTCTAACTCTACTTCTAATGTATGGGCATCAATTGCCTTTACACCTAATTCAGTATCTGGTAACTCTTTTTTATGAATTTTCTCTGCATTTTTTATATCAAACATGATATAAGAATATGTAGCGCCTGTATCCGGATTCACTGCACGTTTCCAAGAATAAACAAAATCATGTGCTGTTACAGGATCTCCGTTTGACCATTTCGCATCTTTTCGTAATTTGAAGATATATTTCTTACCATCTTCTAGTTTCTCATAGGATTCCGCTACGCCTGGGGTAGCCTTTTGGTCTTTTCCAACACGGTATAATCCTTCCATTGTGTTATTTAATACCATTGAAGATGCGGAATCTGATGTCATAGACGCATCCATTGTCGTAATTTCAGATAGTTCCGTTAAATTAACAATTTGTTTTCCATTACTACTGCTGTTCTCTTTTTCTTTCCCTTTTGCTTTGGCATCATCTTTTTGATACCCACAAGCCCCAAGTAACATACTTGCAGTCAATGTCGATGCAAGTAATAGCGACGTCTTTTTCTTCATGTTGAACTGCCTCCCCTAAGTGCACTTCCTGTACCCCCACTTGCTAAAAAGCAGAATTGAAAGAATAATCTCCAAGTTTCTACAATTTTCATTATACATATAATGTGACGATTGTGAATATAGTTTTTTGTTTTTTTGTTAAAATTTTTAATAAAATGTTTATTTTTTTTATTTTTTGTAAATGGAGTACTTAACATTGCTCCCATCATATTGAAATAAAATACGAAATTGCGTATAATTTTCAAATAATTATTCCTAGTACTCATTATAACTTTTATAGTATAATAATTCTAGTAATATTTTGACGGAGGGGAATATTTTGAATAAACTTTCTTTTCATACTTGTATACTAATATCGTTGGCAATAATCGCTTCTAGTATTGGAGCATTCTTATCTTCAGCTCAATATTTGTTGAATTTTGTCAATATTATGTTTTATATTGCGCTCTTTTTCATCATTATAGGAGGGTTTTTATTCTTATTTCAAAGTGGTTTTTTCAACATAACGATATATGCGTTCCAAAAAGTATTTGGAACGAACAAAAAAGTAGAATCTTTAATTGAAGAAGAAGAACCAGCAACAAACAAAAAAGAAAGAATATATAAAACGTATTCTTTCACATGGACATACCCTATCTGCCTTACAGGTATTCTGTTAGGTCTCATCTCTACACTTATTAGCTTTACTATTTTGATGTAGTTTGCAAACGATTTTCTATATGATATAATTACTTGCAAAACATTTTATATCAAAAAGTGGCGGCTTGCTCAGCTGTTAAAAACAGAGCTATATTATAATAAATTCATATTTATGCGATGAGAAAGAAGAGTACATATTGCAGCAATTTCAGAGAGCTTGTGGTTGGTGAGAACAAGTAATTGTACAGTATGGAATGGGCTTTTGAGCACCAAACCGAACCGAAAGAAGTAGGCTTTGGCGTTATATCCAACGTTATAATGGATGCAAGAGATTTCACAACTGTGAAATAATTAGGGTGGTACCGCGGTCCATTCGTCCCTATATCATTTGGGATGAATGGGCTTTTTTGTATTTAAAAAGCGGCAGCGGCTCGTTCAGAATGTGAGGGGGATGGAGCACCTGACGTAGAGACGTTTTTTGCCTCTCAGGAAGATGTGAAGCCACCGATCATTCTTGCCGCTGGAGCTAGATTACTCAAAAAGCGACTCCCTACTCTTTAACAATACATATCCAATTTAAGGAGGAATTACTTATGTCAGTTATTTTTTCTGGTATTCAACCGAGCGGAACAATTACGCTTGGGAACTATTTAGGTGCAATGAAACAATTTACGGAGTTACAAAATGAACATGATTGTTATTTCTGCATTGTAAACCAACATGCAATTACAGTAGCCCAAGATCCTGTACAGCTTCGCAAAAATATCCGTAGCCTAGCTGCACTATATGTAGCTTGTGGTATTGATCCTGAAAAATCAACTTTATTTGTACAGTCAGAGGTTCCTGCGCACGCTCAGCTAGGATGGATTATGCAATCTATCGCATATGTTGGAGAATTAGAGCGCATGACGCAATATAAAGATAAATCATCTGGTAAAGAGTCTATTCCAGCTGGATTACTTACGTATCCACCATTAATGGCAGCTGACATCTTACTTTATAATACTGAGATTGTGCCAGTTGGTGATGATCAAAAACAACATATGGAATTAACTCGTGATTTAGCAGAGCGTTTCAATAAACGTTTCCGTGAAATTTTCACAATTCCAGAGATTCGTATTCCAAAAGTAGGTGCACGTGTTATGTCATTAACAGAGCCTACGAAAAAAATGAGTAAGTCTGATCCAAATCCAAAGTCAATGATTAGTATGCTTGACGAACCAAAAACAATCGAAAAGAAAATTAAAAGTGCCGTAACTGATTCTGACGGCATCGTAAAATACGACAAAGAAAACAAACCTGGTGTTTCCAACTTATTAACAATCTACTCTTCATTCTCAGGCAAAACAATTGAAGAACTAGAAGCGGAGTACGAAGGAAAAGGATACGGCGACTTTAAAGGTGACTTAGCCCAAGTGGTCGTAGAAGCAATTCGTCCAATTCAAGAAAAATATAACGAACTAATCAACTCTCCTGAATTAGATGAAATCCTTGACAAAGGTGCTGAAAAAGCAAACCGCGTTGCATTCAAACAACTACGTAAAGTTGAAAATGCAATGGGATTAAGCAGAAAACGTAGGTAATAATAAAAAGCGAAGGGCTAGGAGCCGGAGCTGGATTACTACAAAAAGCGGAAGTGGCTCGTTTAAAATGTGAGGAGGATGGAGCTCCTGACGCAGGGGCGCTTTTTACCTCGCAGGAAGGCGCGAAGCCACCGAACATTCTTCCCACTGGAGCTCGACTAAATTAAAAAAACCGCCAAATTTGGCGGTTTTTTTAATTTACCTTTTGCTCATTTTCCATTTCCCATAGCTTTTCAAAGAATGGTTGCCCTTTTACAAGGCGTTCACATAGCTGTTCATGCTTCTCTGACCAGCCATATTGCGCTTCTTCATAAAGGCGCTCCCAAACATCTTCAAATTTCATATGTTGAACAGTTCCATATGCAGATGGATTCCATTCTGTATACCAATAGCGAATCTCAGCTGGATTTTTCGTTGTATGTAGTTGATCTAACGCCATAAAAAGCAATTGTTTTAATTGTCTTTCTTTACGCGTTAAGCCATTCATAATATATGGCGATGGCGATAAAATATGATGTTCTTTTTGTGATTCTTCCATTTGAAACTCATACTTTTCTGCTTGTACATTTTCTACCATCTCATATACCATCTGCTCTTGACGTGGAATAAGCCTACTTTTTCGAATCGGCACATTGTAGCCAATTGAATCCACTGCAATAATTCCTTTTCCATCTGTAACAACAAAACAATACTCCTGTTGCAAACGCTCATGATTTTTACGAATATACGCCTTATGATGTACGTCTTCCAATAATTTTTGCGGAAGTTCCAATAATTCGTTCTCGATGTAATGATATAATGTAGAATCTACTTTTAATAATGGCACTTGATCTAATAATTCGATCGTATCATCCTTCCGCCATTCGTAAAAATTACAAACGTTATACCCATTTTCTTCACCTTCAAACCAATTTACCCATACATCATGTAGATATAACATTTTCTACCCCTCACTTTATTACTGTTTGTACATCTCATTATGTTCAGTTTTTAAAAAATTTATTCCACTAAAGGAAATATATTCTATTCATATATCCATTTTGTTTTTTCGACATATAAGCCGTGGCTATAATAACAAAAAGCGGCAGCGGCTCGCTTAGAATGTGAGGAGGATGGAGCTCCTGACCTAGAGGCGATTTTTGCCTCGCTGGAAGGCGCGAAGCCACCGAACA
>NZ_FNQA01000011.1:104985-125677 GCF_900107445.1 Bacillus sp. 166amftsu
TAACAAAAAGCAGCAGCGGCTCGCTTAGAATGCGAGGAGGATGGAGCTCCTGACTTAGAGGCGATTTTTGCCTCGCTGGAAGGCGCGAAGCCACCAGAGCTGAATTGTACTTTTATCTCCTTTTGTTTCACTCGGCACGAAGAGAAACAAGGCCTTAACCGCTTCTACGCATGATCGGACACTCTCTTCCACCTAGAAAGAAAGGCTTTCTTTCGTTTTATATTATTTCTCCACTGCTCCTTACTTCCATTTTCATCATGCAAAAAAACTTGGCAGCGCCAAGTTTCTTATTTATTCCTTATCAAGAAGTAAATGTTTTCGCTTTATTTAATATGCGGACTGCATCTAAAGACAATAAAGAAAGCGTATTATCTTTTTCAAGTTCCACACAATCTTTTACAATATGAAATCCGACGCCATATCCCAGCATCTTTGGGTACATTTGCACTCCATTTAATAAATAATCATGCTCCCTTGTTCCTCTCTGAATATCTTTTCTGTTTTTTACAATCTTCTTCCAATAATGAATCGCTTCTTCTTTTGTAAAGTACGATGTCCATGGTGCATAACTCTTTTCTGAGTGCCTTTCATACACCGCTTGCTCTGCAAGCCCTTCCATTATCATCGTATCAAGTAATGTATAATCCTTTTCTGTCTTTTCAATTTGGTGTAACCGGCATATATGATGATATTCATGTGTAAGTAAAGCTTTTAATTCCTCTACCGTATTTCGCCCACATACGAATAAGAAAATCACGTGACGCATTGTTAAGCCGGATTTTCCATTATATTCTGTTTGCACAGTGCGATTATATGAATCTGATAATAAAATAAAGACAGGGACATCCGGGCCTTGCAACCAGTTCTTAAGTTCTTCATACTCCTTGGCAAGCTCTTTCCAAATCTGTTTTTCCTCTAACTGCTCAATCTCCTTTTTTCCTTCCATCACTGGTCGATACATACCTTTAGAAATTAAAAAACGATATAATCTTTCTTTTGGCAATGGAATATATTTTGTAAACTTCTCACAAAGTTTTTCTGGGCGTCCATAATAAAGATGCAACCAATCTGCAGTTTGAATAATCCCCATCTTCACCTCTCCCCTCTCTTCTATACATATGCAAGAAAAGGAGCGAACGCGAAGTGATGAAGTGAAACTTTTGATTGGCTTTGATTTGTTTCGAATTGCACAGCTTCATCTTTCCTGCATGTGCTTGCTGAAGGGAACTTCTGTTGGAGCACTGTTAAACTGAGGAGAAAAGGCGGGTATAAGAATTATAATTTGGTTTTTGTTCATACAAGCAGGCCCCTCAAAAAAAGAGCCTGTTTGTCGACAATCAAACATTTAATCCTTGTCAAAATGAGAGTACGGGAGTAACCCTTCTAAAAAAGTTTGGAAATCGTCCGCTAAGAACGTAATGATTGGATCTTGATAATTTTCTACATTCACATGAATTACTCTTGGTTCGCCTTGTTTTCCGCACTCGCTATAGTCTAACAAAACAGCATCGTGTCCAGCTGTAGGCGATTCTCCTACATATATACAAGAAGGCGGATATTCAAATTCCTCTAACATCTAAATTCCCTCCGTATCAATTCCATGCTCTCCACCAATGCCATAGAATCCTGCTACGTAAATATGATCCTCAGCCCAAGAGGTAGGTACGATAGTAGGAAAACAATTCTGTACAGGTGTACCACCATTTTGCGATTTGATTAAGCAAATGTAGGAATCTGGTAATTTATAACCTAATTTTTCTTCTGCAATCCGAATCAATTCATTTGTAACTGGATTTGGGTTTACGAACTCATCAGAGTCCTCCCAAAAGGTATGCAATGTGTTCACCATGTGAGTTTCACTTCCTTTTCATCGTGTGCTTTTTCTTTATACCCCAACCTGATAACTAAAAGGAACATCATGTTTTTGACATTTTTATAAAATTTAGAATGACTTCTGTTATATGTAACATAGGTATCTTGTTGTTTCCTTCCATCATACCGTTCATTATAAAAAAAGAGAAGAATAAGATAAATGAAAAAAGCCGATCGATTCTACGTATGATCGGACGCTCTTTCCCACCTAAAAAAGGGTGTTTTAAGAAACAACCCCTTTGCTGCTTCTCAAAACACCCTCTTACTACAATATATTATTGATACTTTTTAAATACTAATACTGCGTTATGGCCACCGAATCCTAATGAGTTACTTAAAACCGTACGTACTTCTTGATGTCTCGCTTTGTTTGGTACGTAATCTAAATCACATTCTGGATCTGGTGTTTCATAGTTAATTGTTGGCGGAATTACGCCATCTGTAATCGATTTAACAGAGAAAATCGCTTCAACAGCACCAGCTGCTCCTAATAAGTGTCCAGTCATTGATTTTGTAGAGCTAATTGCTACTTTATATGCATGGTCACCAAATGTTTCTTTAATTGCCATCGTTTCGTATTTCTCATTCGCATCTGTACTTGTGCCATGGGCATTAATATAATCGATATCCTCCGGCTGAAGACCTGCATCTGCTAATGCTTGACGCATCGCACGAACACCGCCCTCACCGCCAGGGGCAGGCATTGTAATATGGAACGCATCACCTGTTGCACCATACCCAGCAATTTCAGCATAAATATGCGCACCACGTGCTAATGCATGTTCTAACTCTTCAAGGATAAGAATACCTGATCCTTCTCCCATTACAAATCCACTTCTGTTTTTATCAAATGGACGACATGCTGTTGCTGGGTCTTCATTAAATGTTAATGCTTTAGCTGAACTGAATCCAGCAAACGCCATAGTTGTTAACGGCGCTTCTGCTCCACCTGTAATCATCGCATCTGCATCACCACGCTGAATCACTTTAAAAGCATCACCAATTGAGTTTGCACCTGATGCACAAGCTGTTACAGAGCAAGTATTAATTCCTTTTGCACCTGTTGCAATCGATACTTGACCAGCAGCCATATCAGGGATCATCATTGGTACGAAGAAAGGACTAACGCGGCGTGCCCCTTTTTCTGTATAGATTTTAAATTGCTCCTCGTATGTTTCCATACCACCGATTCCAGAACCAATCCATACCCCGATACGCGGGCCGTTTTCTTCTGTAATTTCTAATTTCGCATCTGCAACAGCCATTTTTGCTGCTGCCACAGCATATTGTGTAAAGCGATCCATACGGCGTGCTTCTTTTTTATCTATATATTTCTCGACTTCAAAGTCGTTAATTTCCGCTGCTACTTTTGCAGGAAATTGTTCAGGATCTAAGCGTGTAATACGTCCGATTCCAGATACACCCTTTTTAATGTTATTCCAAGCTGTCTCAACATCTGTTCCAATCGGCGTAACAGCTCCTAATCCTGTAATTACAACACGCTTCTTTTCCATACAAAATACACTCCTTTTTTCTCTCAGTCCTTATTTACCCCAACGAAGAGCAACTGCTCCCCATGTTAATCCGCCACCAAAGCCAACTAATATGATTAAATCACCATCTTGAATACGTCCATTTTGCAATTCCTCTACGATCGCAATTGGAATTGAAGAAGCTGACGTATTTCCGAACTTTTCAATCGTTGTACTCATTTTCTCTTGTGGTAAATTTAATCGTTCCCTTGCCGATTCCATAATGCGAATATTCGCTTGGTGCGGAACTAAAAAGTCCACATCTTCTTTCGTAAGACCAGCTTTTTCAATAACGCGAAGACAAGAGTCACCAAGTTGACGAACAGCAAATTTAAAGACTTCTCTACCATTCATCATAACATATTCATCTTGATAAAGATGCTTGCCACCACTTCCATCTGCTCCTAATTCAAATGAAAGAACACCTTTCCCTTCTGAAACAGCTCCCATGACAACAGCACCTGCTCCATCTCCAAATAATACTGCTGTATTGCGGTCGTTCCAGTCAACAATTTTAGATAGTTTATCACTACCAACTACTAATATATTTTTGTAAGTTCCAGTTTGAATAAATTGCTGCGCTGTAATCATTCCGTACATAAATCCAGCACATGCCGCACTTAAATCCATCGCCGCTGCATGCTTAGCACCAATTTGTTCTTGAATCACGCAAGCAACTGCTGGGAAAGATTGATCTGGCGTTACCGTTGCCACCAAAATAAGATCAATTTGTTCTCCACTAATTCCTGCATCTTCAAGTGCTTTCTTGGCAGCTTCTACCGCCATATATGAAGTATCTATTGTATCATCGGCAATGCGTCTTTCTGCAATTCCCGTTCTCGTACGAATCCATTCATCTGATGTATCCATTATTTTCTCTAAATCCTGATTAGTGACTACTTTTTCTGGCACATATCTCCCAATTCCTAAAATGCCTACGTTCACATCGCAGCCCTCCGCTTTATATCAATTATTATGACTTGGTACTAATTCTAAAACATAAATGTTTATTTGTCTAGAATATATTTCTAAGTAAAAAAATAAGGCCGACATATTGTCGACCTTATTTTCCCGCTTTTCCAAGTTCATATGCTTCATCCATTACTTTCATTAATAGCTCTAGTACTGGTTGTGCTTTTTCCATATCAAGTGCAATCCCATTATCATCTAAAATTGCCTTTGCTTCTGGCAGGTGTTTCATAGCGATTTGTAAAAACTGCATATTTTTTTCATTCATAGTTCTTCATCCTTTCCATAAAGGAGTAACAAACTCCTTATTTCTACACTAGTTTACCATGTGTTTTGTCCTTCGTATAACTCTTTATATCGTTTTAAATGTGCCAGTTGTTTATTTAAACCGAATTCTAACGGTGTGTTTTTCTCAATACTAATACTCTTTATCGCTTCTCTACTTTCCTCTTTAACAGTTTTCTTCACTTTATCCTCGGCATTTAAAAGCATAATTCCTTTCTCCCATAAATTCTTTTTACCACTGACCATATTATATACCCCTAAATTTTCTACACTTTTGCCTTTTTTCCATAAATATTCACACACATCTTCTACATAAAGAAGATCCGCTCCATTTTCATTTTGGGCAAGTTGATATTCCTTTTCCATAATTTCAGAAAGAATGAGCCTATGGTACGTCATAAAAGAAGGTTGCCATGGGCCATATAAAACTGGAACACGTAGAATACTATAATGGATATTTCCCTTTTCTACCTCTTCCTCTACTTTCATAAATAACCGTTTATTTTCAGATTCATCTTCCATATTTGCTACTTCAATAGAAGAAAGTAGATTTAGCTTCACTTTCTTTCTCTCGCACATATGGATAACACGTTTCAAATATTGTAAAATGATTCGTTCATTCCGAAATCCATTTTGCTGATTCGGTTCACATAAGCAAAAGTAAGCCGCATCAAAATGGTCGGTTTCTATCGTCTTCCATCCATTTTCACCTCTTATAGACGAATATACAAACAGAGCATTCCGGCCAATTAAATATAACTTTTCTTCACTTACCTTTGACATACTTTCTAGATCAGCAAAATCAAGGCCATACACTTCCACTTCTTCCGCAAGCATTTTATTTACAAGATGAAAGCCTACAAACGAAAGTGCCCCTATAATCAGTACGCGCTTCATGTCACCAATCCTTTCCCTCTCTAAACAAATAGCTCCTCATCTATGTATATTGGAGCTTCATAAATCTTCCTCATACTTTTTAAAGAAACGACATGTATGTTGAACCATTTTATATTTTACATCTTGTAAATGAAACGATAATGATGTCTCACAATTTTCATTTATTCGCTTTTTTTCATATTCTCGTAACAACTGCTTACGCGCTTTTTTTTCTTGGGTCGGTACAAATATTTTTACAGGTACACAAGAAGGTAAATAAGAAAAGGACTTCTTGGAAATTTTCTCTTCTAACAAAGCTTCCTTCACATCATACGCAAGTGATAACTCTCTCACTAGCCTTTTATAGAAAAATTTGTGCTCTTTCTCAAATTCCACATGTGCAGGCAAATCTAAGCATGGAGTAAGCATCACCACAGATCGGACACACTCTGGGTACCGATTCATCATTTCAAGAGCCACAAGTGCTCCCATTCCATCTGCAATGATATGAATTTGTTCGTTTAGTGTTTCTTTCTTCATCACAACATGATACAATCGCTTCGCTAAACGAACCGATTGATCATTCCCCCAATGCCTTCCGTATAAATTAGATGAAAAAACCGTATATCCATTCTCTATGAGCCCATTTAAAAAATGAGCGCGCCCCGCATGCTGCATCCATAAACTTGTACCATTCTCAATAAAATAATTGTAATCACCAAGTAGCATGACACCGAATCCATTTGGCTTCTCTGGTAAATAAATTACACACGGTTCTTGCTCTAAGTAAAAAAAACGTTCCGTAACACTCATTATTCTCCCGCCTTATTTTCTAAACATAAAAAACTACTCTTTTATAATGTATGAACAGAATCCGAATTTGCGTTGAAAAATCCACAAATATTTTTCTATATTCTGTTTTCAATTGTGTTACAATAAGGACAGATTGAACGAATAGGGGTGTGAAAAGATGCGTGTAATTTGGGCCTTTATTTGGTCGTTTATGCTTGTACATATGATGAGCTACGTAATTAGCTCTATGACTGGCGGTGTATACGATTTCGCGCTAGCGTCTAAATTCTCAATTGTTCTTGCTGTACTTGTAATGGCAATTGCTGCTGCAATTCCAAACGAACCAGTAGAACAACACTAATAAAAAGAGAGTCCGGATTACATCCGAACTCTTTTTTTACTCTACATGAATAACTAATTCATTGTTCCCTACATCAACAACGACATGATTATTATCTGTAATCGTTCCTGCAATTAATTCTCTTGCTAATTTCGTTTCAATTTGACGCTGTACATATCGTTTTAATGGGCGTGCGCCATACATTGGATCAAATCCAGATTCTACAACAAATTCTTTTGCAGCTTCTGTCAATTCCACCGTGATATGACGATCTACTAAACGTCCTTGCAATTCTTTCACAACTTTATCAACGATGCCTTTAATTTCATTTGTTGTAAGTGGTTTAAATAAAATAATTTCATCCACACGGTTTAAAAATTCAGGGCGGAAATGTCCTCTAAGCTGCTCCATAACAAGCTCTCTTGATTCTTCTTTAATCGCACCATCTTCTTGTAAACCTTCTAGTAAATAGCCTGAACCAATATTTGATGTCATGATAATAACTGTATTTTTGAAATCTACTGTTCGTCCTTGTGAATCTGTAATACGCCCATCATCTAACATTTGTAATAAAATGTTGAATACTTCTGGATGCGCTTTTTCAATTTCATCTAATAAAATAACGGAATACGGTTTACGACGCACTGCCTCTGTTAATTGTCCACCTTCCTCATAACCTACATATCCAGGAGGAGCCCCAATCAAGCGAGACACAGCATGTTTCTCCATGTACTCAGACATATCAATACGAATCATTTGTTCTTCACTATCAAATAAAGATTGTGCTAATGTTTTGGCAAGCTCTGTTTTCCCTACACCTGTAGGGCCTAAGAAGATAAATGAACCGATTGGACGATTTGGATCTTTAATACCCGCGCGAGCACGAAGAACTGCATCTGCCACAAGACTCACTGCTTCCTCCTGTCCAATCACGCGTTCTGATAAAATTTGCTCTAAGCGCAGCAGTTTTTCACGTTCCCCTTCTACAAGCTTGGCAACTGGAATTCCTGTCCAGCGTGAAACAATATTTGCAATTTCTTCTTCACTAACTTCCTCACGAAGCAGTCGGTTTTCTTGCTCATTTCCCGCTCCATTTTCTTCCGCTTCTCTTAATTCTTTTTCCACCGCTGGAATCTTACCATGACGAAGCTCTGCTGCTTTATTTAAATCATAATTCCCTTCTGCTTCTTCTAGTTCACGACGTAAACGTTCCAGGTGTTCTCTTAAGTCACGAACCTTATGGATTTCTTCTTTTTCTTTTTGCCACTGCGCTCGCATCCCATTTGCAACTTCTTTTAAATCAGATAATTCACGTTGCAATGTTTTTAATCTTTCTTGACTACCACGGTCTGTTTCTTTTCCTAAAGCAGCTTCTTCAATTTCTAACTGCATAATGCGGCGCGTTACTTCATCTAATTCTGTTGGCATGGAATCAATTTCTGTTCGAATTGTTGCGCACGCTTCATCGACAAGATCAATTGCTTTATCTGGTAAAAAGCGATCGGATATATATCGATCGGACAATACAGACGCCGCTACAATCGCACGGTCATGAATATTTACACCATGATAAATTTCAAAACGCTCTTTTAAACCACGTAAAATAGAAATCGTATCTTCTACTGTTGGCTCTTCTGCTAACACTTGTTGGAAGCGACGTTCTAACGCCGGATCTTTCTCAATATATTTTCGGTACTCATCTAAAGTAGTCGCTCCAATACAGTGCAGTTCACCACGGGCAAGCATTGGTTTTAGCATATTCCCTGCATCCATGGCTCCTTCTGTTTTACCCGCACCGACAATTGTATGAAGCTCATCAATGAATAAAAGAATGCGTCCTTCACTTTTTTTAATTTCATTTAAAACAGCTTGCAAACGCTCTTCAAATTCACCGCGGAACTTGGCACCTGCCACAAGTGCACTCATATCTAATGCAAAGATTGTTCTATCTTTCAATCCTTCTGGTACATCTTTTCGCACAATTCGTTGTGCCAATCCTTCAACAATCGCTGTTTTACCAACCCCAGGTTCACCAATTAAAACAGGGTTGTTTTTCGTTTTACGAGAAAGGATACGGATGACGCGGCGGATTTCGCTATCACGCCCAATGACAGGATCAATTTTCCCCTGTTTTACTTCAGCTACTAAATCACGACCATACTTTTCTAATGCTTCATATGTTACTTCTGGATTTTGACTAGTCACTCTTTGGTTCCCCCTAACTTCCATTAAAGACTGTAACAATGTACCCTTTGTAATATGGAACTTTGTAAATAGCTGATGTATACCACCTTTTTCCTCGCAAAATGCGAGCAATACATGTTCCACTGAAATATAATCATCTTGCAGTTTTTTCGCTTCAGACTCTGCTCTCACAAGCAGTTGCTGCAATAAGCTCGTCACATATAATTTCCCTGCTTCTGCTCCGCTTCCAGTTACAGAAGGCTTCTTCTTAATTAAACTTTCTACACCTTTCGTTAACTCTTCTATATTAACATTCATTTTTTGAAAGATACGCACCGCTAATCCATCTTGTTGTTTGAGTAATGCAAGTAATAGATGCACAGTATCTACTTCTTGATGATGATGGGATAACGCTAAAGACTGGGCACTCATAATCGCTTCTTGTGTTTTTGTCGTCATTTGATTTAAGTCCATTTTCACAAACCTCCAAACATTTCAACCTTCTTGATGTTTGACCTTTTTTGATTTTTTGACTTTCTTTGACCTTTAACTTTATTATACTCCTGTTCCCTTTTTTATACAATAAATTTAACTCTATATTTCATTTTTTTGAAAAACATATAAAAACCGCAGCTTATCACTGCGGTTTTCTTTACGGTTTTCTTTTATATGTCCACTGACGATTTTGATTCGAATTCTCAGGAAACCTTTCACCAGCAGTTAATTTTACCATTTGTGGATCTTTCACCATACTTCCTGTTTCACCAATTTCTACATAAATCCCATCATTCGGTGCCTTCTGTCCAGAACGAAACCTACGATTTTGTCCCATCTTCATTCTCCTTCCATGACATCCTTACACCGTTAGTATGTCCATTTTCGGAAAAGCTTTTCTGTTATGTTTAGGAAACGGGTCATATTTTTGATTACCGTTCATATGTATGAATTTACATATGAACGCAGGAGAACAAGCATCATTCATTGAAAAAAAAGAAACCGACCTATTCCAGGCCAGTTCCAAAGGAGAGTCAAACATATACGAGAAGATTACGTTTTCATTATACGTCTTGCTTCACGGGTAATGTAACCCCTTTCACAAATTGTACAAAATGTAAGAAACATTATTTGAACTTTCGAAAAAATCATTGACTTTTCTAGTTTTTAATAGGAAATAGTGGACACTACCCTGTTTTGCGACGTAAGATGAATATATAAAGAAACTTCCTTTCACGGTTGTTTCTCTATACACTTTCCAACCTCTTATTTCTGCATATTAAAACGGAAATACAGATAGATACAAAAATTTTTCATAAGAGGTGAAAACATGAAAAAACAACATTTAATCGCATTAGATTTAGACGGCACTTTACTTACAGACAATAAAATCATTTCCGCACGAACAAAGAAGACAATTGAAAAAGCGAAAGAACAAGGACATGTTGTTGTCATTTCAACAGGACGTCCATTTCGTGCCAGTCACGCTTATTATAAAGAACTTGGTTTAAATACGCCTATCGTTAACTTTAACGGTGCTTACGTTCATCACCCGCTCGATGCAAATTGGGGAACGCACCATTCTCCTCTCGAACTTTCCACTGCACAAGAAATCGTTCGCGCTTGCTTCGATTTTGGTGTTAAAAACATTTACGCTGAAGTAATGGATGATGTATATGTTCGCGAAATTGATGAAGATAAAAAACATATCTTTGAATTCGGATCTCCCAATATCTTCACAGGAGACTTGCTAAACATTTTACAAGATCATCCAACCTGCTTATTAATTGATGCACTTGATGAACATTCAACTGCTATTCGCAGGCATTTAACTGATATGCATGCTGAAGTGATTGATCACCGCAAATGGGGTGCTCCTTGGCCGATTATTGAAATCGTGAAAAGCGGCCTCAATAAAGCAGTTGGGCTCCAAAAGATTTCCCGTCATTATAACATCCCAAGAGAACGTATTATTGCCTTTGGTGACGAAGATAATGACTTTGAAATGATTGAATACGCAGGTCATGGAATTGCAATGGGAAATGCGATTCCTGAATTAAAAACATTAGCCAATCACACAACATTAACAAATGAAGAAGACGGAATTGCCCTTTATTTAGAAGAGGTTCTTGGATTGTAATCTAAAAATTCCCTACTTATAGTTTCCCGCAAAACGCCCATACTATAACTAGACACAGCGATGTGTCAGTTATTTTCTGCTAAATAAGGGGGAATTACGAATGGGTAAAAAGAACAAGTCAAAACGTTTCACCCAACAAGGGGCCGATGCTGTTATGAAGCACGCTGAAAGATTCCCTTACCGCGGTACATTAGCTGATGCAGAAAAAGAACGAAACAACTCTTCTCTCGGAGGGGTTTAAATGGGCAACCTACTATTTCAGCAAGCGCGAGATGCTGTTTCAGATGCTGTTTCTTGTTCAAGCAGCACCGAGCAGCAGGAACTCGTTTATAAAGCAAAAAATGCTTTGCAATCCGCTTACGCCAATTCTTCAACTGCTGAGAAGGTACAATTGCGCGAGATGCAACAGCAATTGCAAAACATCACTAACGCACATTAAAATAAGAGGACCGATTCCCGGTCCTCTTTAATCTTTCCGAAACAATCCAAATACGCCGACTGTTTGAACTACATTTGTAAATGCACCAGGATCTACTTGTTTAATAATTCGCTCTAGTTCATATAGCTCATAACGGGTAATTACAATCATTATCATTTCTTTATTTTCATTTGTATACGCTCCTGTAGCTGGTACAGTTGTAATTCCCCTTACTAAACGAGATTGAATCGCTTGTCGTACATCTTTACCATTTTTTGTAACGATAAATGCTGTAATTTTCACATGACGGGTATGAATCGCATCAATAATTCTGGATGATACATACAATGTTACTAACGTGTATAACGCCTTTTCCCATCCATACAAATAACCAGCTGCAATAATGATAATCGCATTAAAGAAAAAGAAATATGTTCCGACGGGCTTATCTTTTATTTTCGACAAAATCATTGCGATAATATCTAAACCACCTGTGGAAGCTCCCCATTTCAAAGCAATTCCTACTCCTATCGCCGAAATGAGACCACCAAAAATAGCATTCAATATAATATCATTAGAAACTGCCTTTACTGGTATGATTTCTAAAAACAGTGTCATAAATACAACGCATAGAAAACTAAATAACGTAAAAGCTTTTCCAACCTTTTTCCACGCTAAAATAACAACTGGAATATTAAATAAAGCAAAAAGTACCCCTGTTGATATGTGAATCGATGCAAAATCACCTAATACTTGCGAAAGTAATTGAGATAATCCCGCGAAACCACTCGCATATACTTTTGCTGGTGTTAAGAACAAGTTCATTCCAATTGCATTTAATAAACCGGCAATGATAACAACAATGAGTTTTTTCGTTAATTCAGCATAATTTAATTTGAAATCCATCTCCCAGCCCACCTTTATAGATAATGCATTTACGATTACATTGTATACATAGTCTTTACGAAAATGGAAATGATAAACATACAACTGTTTAGAAATGGAGTTGATATGTATGCCACATACGAGCGATAATGACAAAAAAGCACGCGATAACAACGCAAAACGCACAGAAAAAAACGAGCAAGAACAAAAAAATATCTCACAAGGAAAGCGTGCATATTCTAAAAAAACAGATCACCTTTAATTATTTTGTACATCAACAATCTTGTTGATGTACTTTTTCATTTCATAAAAAAACATCTCAATTTCACTTCTTGTTCACTTCTCTATTTTACAATAATAACAACATAATTAGATGAGGTGTTAGTATGAAAAGAAAACAACTATGGATAGCAACAGCTGCGCTCGGAACGTTAATGCTGTCTGCTTGCGGCCCAAAAGATAACTCAGAGGCGATTGCAACATCAAAAGTCTCGACCATTACAAAAGGTGATTTTGACAAGCAGTTAAAAGAACGGTACGGAAAAGATATGTTATATGAAATGATGGCACAAGATATCATGACAAAAAAATATAAAGTATCCGATGACGAAGTCGATAAAGAATTTAAAAAAGCAAAAGACCAGTTTGGTGATCAATTCAAAACGGTACTAGAAAGTAACCGTCTAAAAGATGAAGATGACTTTAAAAATCAAATTAGATTCAAATTAGCGATGGAAAAAGCTATTAAGGAAAGCATTACAGAGAAAGATGTAAAAGCAAACTATAAGCCTGAAATTAAAGCTAGTCAAATTCTAGTAAACGATGAAAAAACAGCAAATGACATTAAGAAACAACTGGATGAAGGTGCTTCATTTGAAGAGTTAGCAAAACAACAGTCACAAGACCCTAGTTCAAAAGATAATGGCGGAGATCTAGGATACTTCGGTCCAGGTAAAAAGGTATCTGAATTTGAAGAAGCTGCTTACAAATTAAATGTCGGTGAAATTAGCAAACCTATTAAATCATCACAAGGTTACCACATTATTAAGCTTACCGATAAAAAAGAATTAAAACCATATGACGAAGTAAAAGATTCCATCCGTAAAAATCTAGAAGAAGAGCGGTTAGCAGATCAAACTACTGGCCAAAAAATATTATTAGACGAATTCAAAAAAGCTGATATTAAAGTAAAAGATAGTGATTTGAAAGATACATTCTCTCGCCTTTTTGGACAACAATAGAAAAGGGCGATAGAGTGAGTTGATAGAAAAACACAAGGACAAAAAACAGGAGCCTGCTGACTCCTGTTTCCAAACACTCTGAAAATCCGAACAAGTTACACGCTTGTTCGGATTTTTTTTATTTCTTAAAGTACGTCCAACCGTCTTCTTGATAAACTTTTTCTTCTTTCATCAACTTACCAAGTGCACGTTTAAATGCTGCTTTACTCATATTAAAACGTTCTTTAATGTCTTCTGGATGACTCTTATCCCAAAACGGCATTGCCCCGCCGCGGCTCTCCATATACTCATAAATCACCGCTGCATCATCTTCCATTCCCTCTTCTTTACGCGGAAGAAGTGAAATATTAATCGTACCATCATCTTTCACATCAATAATACGGCCTGTTACGCGCTCACCAATACGAACTTGCTCTTTTCTTTCTGTATGATGTAAAAAGGCACGGAAATGTTCATCTGTTAATACAAATGAACCGACTTGAAGTGAGCGATACACACGTCCGTTCACATTTTTATTACGCATAGATGGCGTTGCATCTACAATAATCTCTTGCATATCTGAATCTCTTGCTGGAAGAGCAATTAGGCGGCCACGATTTGTTAATTTTAATGTACAATACAATTCGTCGCCCTCTTCTGGCCAAACTGGTGTATAAATCGGGAACTCATCAGCTGGGATCAAGATATCTTTAGAAACACCGATATCAACAAACACACCTAAATCAGGTTTTACTTCTACAACTTTTACCCAGTTCCAATCATGTACTGTAATTACCGGCGTCTTCATTGTTGCAGAAATTCGCTCTTTATGATCAAGGTATAAAAATACATCAATCGTATCGCCTTCTTCGATTTCTCCTGCTACTTCATTCTTATGTAGGAATACTTCTTCATAACCATCCTCATCGTCAAATCCGACCATATATCCTATTTCCGTTTCTCGTAAAACAGTTACCTGTTCAATCGCTCCTGGCTCTAAATACATATATTTTAATTCCCTTCTATATATAAAGTTATATTTTTATCATTCCAAAGAAACTTCATTATAACACGATTTTTCCTTTATTTGTCCAACTGACCAAAATTCACTATAATAGAAGATGGAATTTAATTTGGAGGTGCTTACTATGGCAAAAGATAGTTCTTTTGACATCGTTTCAAAAGTAGAATTACCAGAAGTAACAAATGCTATTAACATCGCATTAAAAGAAATTCAAAATCGATATGATTTTAAAGGAAGCAAAAGTGATATTAAATTAGAAAAAGAAGTAATCGTTTTAACTTCTGATGATGAATTTAAATTAGAGCAAGTAAAAGACGTTCTTATTTCAAAACTAGTTAAACGCGAAGTACCAATCAAAAACTTAGACTACGGAAAAGTAGAAAACGCTGCTGGTAACACAGTACGTCAACGTGCAACGTTGCAACAAGGTATCGATAAAGAGAACGCTAAAAAAATTAATAACATTATTAAAGATTTAAAATTAAAAGTAAAAACACAAGTACAAGATGATCAAGTACGTGTTACTGGAAAAAGCCGTGATGACTTACAAGCAGTCATTGCAGCAATTCGCGGTGCTGATTTACCAATCGATGTACAATTCATTAACTATCGCTAACAAAACAACTCCATAAGAGTGCGATAACAGACATAATCACCGTTTTGCAGGTGTTACGAAAGAAGTAATCCCAGTGCATAACAGTCCTATCCATACAATATGTTTAAATACTGATTTTTTTAATCATCATGAACTAACAACAATAGGTTCTGGTTGGGAATGAAAAAACACATCCCAACCAGAACAACTACAATAGATGACGACTGCATTTATAAAATAGAATTCATTACTTTCATCGGCCGATTTCTCTTATACATTCATAAATGGCACAGAAAAAGAATCTAAATTTAATCCTACAGAGAGTTTTTATTAATCAGTAATAGTTACTACAGAATTTGCGTTAATTCTGTATTCAAAACTCGTTGTGCAGTAATAATAACACCCTCAGGAGTTACTCCATAAACACTGTATATGCCACCGTTTTGATTAGGAACAATTTCAACTTCATATTGAGCTGCTTGCCCCGAAGTAGAGTGAACTAAACTTAGAAATAAAATAGCAGAAGCATTAGCAGGTACAGAAAAGTTTCTCTGTTCAATTAATGCTCTTGTACCATTAAGCTTAAAAGATCGAACTACCCCAGTAAGTGTACCTCCAGTACGATTGAGGATTTTAACCCTAGCTTCATTTGCATCATTAGGCTGATTTCCTACGTTTTCAATTGGCCCAGTAGTGAAAGGCATTTTAAATCCACCTCCTATTAACTAAAAAGATTCATAACCTGCAGATTACAGGGAATTTTTATTAATCAGGAATAGTTACTATAGAATTTGCGTTAATTCTGTATTCAAAACTCGTTGTGCAGTGATAATAACATCATGAGAAGTTACTCCATAAACACTGTATAAGCCACCGTTTTGATTAGGAACAATTTCAACTTCATATTGAGCTGCTCGCCCCGAAGTAGAGTGAACTAAACTTAGATTTACAAAAGCAGAAGCATTAGCAGGTACAGAAAAGTTTCTCTGTTCAATTAATGCTCTTGTACCATTAAGCTTAAAAGATCGAACTACCCCAGTAAGTGTACCTCCAGTACGATTGAGGATTTTAACCCTAGCTTCACTTGCATCATCAGGCTGATTTCCTACGTTTTCAATTGGCCCAGTAGTGAAAGGCATTTTAAATCCACCTCCTATTAACTAAAAAGATTCATAACCTGCAGATTACAGAGAATTTTTATTAATCAGGAATAGTTACTACAGAACTTGCGTTAATTCTGTATTCAAAACTCGTTGCGCAGTAATAATAACACCCTGAGAAGTTACTCCATAAACACTGTATATGCCACCGTTTTGATTAGGAACAATTTCAACTTCATATTGATCCGCTTGTCCCGAAGTAAAGTGAACTAAACTTAGAACTACAAGAGTAGAAGCATTAGCAGCTACAGAAAAGTTTCTCTGTTCGATTAATGCTCTTGTACCATTAAGCCTAAAAGATCGGAGTACCCCATTAAGTGTACCTCCAGTACGATTGAGGATTTTAACCCTAGCTTTCCTTGCATCATTAGGCTGATTTCCTACGTTTTCAATTGGCCCAGTAGAGAAAGGCATTTTAAATCCACCTCCTATTAACTAAAAAGATTCGTAACATGCAGATTACATATTCATAATATTCAATGTCACATTAGAATGTTTTAAACGAATTCATCAATTCTTTAAAAAGATACATCCACATTTTTTTCGCTGTAGGAAATCTCACAAATACCTTTCCCGCTTCTATATACGCTATCAATCTGATCCGCAAAATTCTAAAACAATTCCACCTTCATTCATCCTACATTACTACTAAAAAACATATATTCTCGTCATAATGTCCACTGTCGCATTTGTAATAGAATAAATAAAAAAGTGCACTACTCATGAATTAGTAGTGCACTAGAGAATATATATTATCCACGAATAGAAGAGATATACCATCACTCTATCCACTTTCACTTTACAACGTAGAAGATTTTTTCTTCTTTACAGCAATTAAAAAAGCAAGAAACAACACATTTACACCAACTAATAAAGAGATAAAAGGCCAATTGCCCCCTGTTTTTTCTCTAACTTGATATACATTCGCTTCTTCTCGCTTCAATACGAGATAATACTTCCCATCTTCTTCTCTAATAATCTCATCTTCCAATAATCCCTTTAATTCTTGATTTTCTCTTATCTCATTTGCCGTAAGCGAGACTTTTTGCGTCTCTTTTGTGTTGTTAATTGCAACGAGTGTTACTTCATCTTTATACTTCCTTTTCAGCACACTCATTCCAGCCTTATCATATAACAACTCAAACGTACCATGACGGAGAGATGGCAACTTTTGACGCAACTCTCCTAATCTTGTTATATACTGTAAAAATTTTTCATCAGTTTTAAAATCCATTAACCTATGATTATCTGGTACTCCTCCGCCATCAAGCGCAATCTCTGTACCGTAGTAAACAATCGGCACCCCTGGTGATGTATATAAATAAGCAAGAGCTAATTTTAAACGTGCTGGCGGATAATATGCGTTCTCTTTCGCGATTCTGACAAATCGCTTTGTGTCTTGACTATCTAAAAAAGCACCTGTTACTTTACCATTTTCTATTAAACTAGCGTCATAAAGCGGTTTAATAGATGTATCTGGTTTCGTAAAGATATCCGTTATGTACTCATAGTATCCACTATGTATATTCTCTTCCCCATCAGTCATAAATAGGAAATCTTTTTTCATTCCTCGAACACTTTGTTCTACTTCATTTAAAAAGGTACGAGATATTTCTTTACTATGCATAAGATAAATTCCATCTATGTTCGCTTCTTTCATCCACCATTTTATCGAATCAATAAGCGTTTCCTGCTCTTTTTCTACAGCAAATTGAAAGACCACTTTCATATCTCGCTTATGCGCTTCTTGCATAAGCTGTTTCACATCTTGCAGTGATCCAAAATGCTCATTCACTTTTTGAAAATCAACCGCACCACGCCCATCATACGTTTCGCTTTTAAAAATTGGCGAAAGCATAATCGTGGTAAATCCCATATCCTTTATATAATCCATTCGCTTTATTATTCCTTGTATGTCTCCCCCTTGATATCCTTCTAAATTCCCTACATTAAGCTCTTTATCATTTTTTGCGTCTCCATTATTAAAACGATCAATCATAATAGAGTAAATCACTTCATCTTGCCACTCTCTTTTTTCTTCCGCCAATGCGTACCTAGGCGCTAAAAAGACCAATACCATACAAAAACAAATGAACATTCCTCTTTTCCACATAATATCCCCCAACTTCTTTCTAATTGTAAGAATAGTATATCAACTTTCCAAACAAACCGCACTTACACAAATAACATGTCAAGTTTTCTTACATATAATTTAAAATCTTCTGAAAAATACGTTGATTTTTTATTAATTATTGAATATGATATGAAAAATAACATCATACGTAATATTTTATAACATTATAGGAGGGACAAAGAATGAATATGGGAGATACTGTGTTTTTATTTTTAGCGACGGTAATGGTAATGATCATGACGCCAGGTCTAGCACTTTTTTATGGCGGAATGGTTCGTAGCAAAAATGTACTGAGCACAACGATGCATAGCTATAGCGCAATGGCAATCGTTTCTATCCAATGGATTTTTATCGGTTATTCTTTATCATTCGGCCCAGATTGGAACGGCATCATCGGTTCGCTCGATTGGTTCGGTTTACAAAACGTCACCTACACACCAAATCCAGACTACTCCACTACTATTCCACACAATTTATTTATGATGTTTCAACTTATGTTTGCAATCTTAACACCAGCATTAATTTCAGGAGCATTTGCTGAACGAATGCGTTTTTCCGCTTTTCTCATTTTCATTCTTCTTTGGACTACAATTGTTTACAACCCTGTTGCCCACTGGGTATGGGGCGTTGGCGGATGGCTTCGCGAACTTGGAGCATTAGATTTCGCTGGCGGTAACGTTGTTCATATCACATCCGGCGTTGCCGGGCTTGTACTAGCGATTTTTCTCGGCAAGCGAAAAGACATAAACGGACCTTCCCCTCACCATCTACCCTTTACACTTTTAGGCGCAGGCTTACTATGGTTTGGGTGGTTCGGATTTAACGTTGGCAGTGCCCTTACACTAAACGACGTAGCACTGACTGCATTCATTAACACAAATACAGCAGCTGCTGCTTCAGCTTTAACATGGATCCTAGCAGAGTGGTGCTTTCAATCAAAACCAACTGTAATGGGCGCAGCTTGCGGTGCTGTATCAGGTCTCGTTGCTATTACACCAGCTTGCGGATTCGTCACTCCACTTTCCGCTCTTTTAATCGGAGCAATCGGAGGCGTCCTTTGCTTCACAGCCGTTTTCTTTTTAAAACATAAACTTGGATATGACGATGCACTTGATGCATTCGGCTGTCACGGCATCGGCGGAACATGGGGCGGTATTGCAACTGGACTATTTGCAACGACTTCTGTAAATAGCAGTGGTGCTGATGGATTATTTTACGGAAATGCCGCGCTTCTCTTTAAACAACTGGTCGCAATTGGAGCGACTTATGCTTTTACAATTGTAATGACGTACACCATTATTAAAGGAATTAGTTTCTTCCTTCCCGTCCGCGCACATGAACATGAAGAGCAAATAGGGCTAGACATTTCGATGCACGGAGAGAAGGCATATGAATATACCGAGAAATCGGTAAGCCAGTGATAAATATACAAAAAAGAGATATATCCCCTTTCAAATAGGATATATCTCTTTTTCAGCTATAACTACATAAGTTATAACATTCTAATTCCTCTAAAAAACTTATCTATCATCCTCCCTGCTTCTAAATTAAATAGTTTATATAGTTTTTCCTATCAATTACATATATCTCCAATATTAGCAAACCAGCCAGATGGATTGCGGAATTTTCAAAAGCATTGGACAAGTACACTTCCTTATTCTCTCTTCTTACATAGATTGATAGTAACAAAAGAAAAGGAGGGATATGAATATGGGATACTATTATAAAAAACACGATGATGAGTGTCATAAACATTTCGAGTTTAAATGCAAATGTCGTAAAAAATACTACGATAAATACGAAGACGATTACAAGAAAAAGTGCCACGATAAATATGAAGACAAGTATGAGAAAAAGTACGAAGATAAGTACGAAGACGACTATTACTTCAAATGTCGTTGTCACAAGGAAAAATACTACAAAAAGCAAGAAAAGTACTAGAGAACAAACCCAAAGACGACTGGTTTGATGTGCACCCCAATTGTTAGACACACTTAACAATTGGAGGTGCACTTTTTTATGAGTAAGTTTTCTTCTAAAGAAAAACTACAAATAGTAAAACAATATTTTGATGGGGTAGATGGCGGGAAAAGAATCGCTAAATCTCTAGGGATTCATTCTAGTATAATTTATCAGTGGATTAAACAATATGAGGCCTTTGGGGAAAAAGCTTTTGAAAAGCGCTATACAACTTATTCGCTTCAGTATAAACTAGATGTGCTTAATTATATGGAGAAACAAGGGACATCTATGAGAGAAACGGCGGCAATTT
>NZ_FNQA01000001.1:0-98205 GCF_900107445.1 Bacillus sp. 166amftsu
CGATTTGCCAACGCAAAGAATACCAGTCATGTACCTGTCCCATCGGGACAATATCTGTAGGGGTGTTTGTCATATATACATTGATACCACTGAGTCGTTTACTATGAGGAGAATACTTCATTCCTTTCTTTTTTTCTCTTACGGCTTGATCTTGTAATCGTTTTTGTTGCTGTTGTTTTGTTAATCGATGAACAATTACACGAGCTGGCACTTTATCAATCATTCCTACATAAGCATCAGCTATTTCACATGTTTGTCCTGGTTGAAGAGAGTTCATTAAGACCTCCATATCTAACTGTATATACTCTGTACTTTTCTTAATTCTTCCATCTTGAAAATAATCAGGGTTAGGATTTTTTTGATAAATACGTGTATTCGACTTGATACGAGAGATATAGTAGGCCTCTTTATCTTGTATATACTGAAGGTCTTTTAAATGAAAATAACCTAAATCTCGGATACATAAATCATTCGCCGTCACAGTTGGGGCACACAGAGAGCCGTAAGTGCGATCATGTTGTTTACCTGGACCTGTATGAATATGTAGGAACTGTCCACTTAACAAATCATACTCAAGTTGAATTTTTATCCCAGCTGTATGGCTGCATCCTCCTGCACCTGGATAAACCGATGAAAATACATCCGGGAGTTGAAATGCAGTTGAATCTAAAATACGAATACGTTTGAAAACAGAAGTGTATGGAGAAGAAATCGGCATAGATGAGGCTAATTTTCGGTTTAGTAGTTCAGCCAATATGTGTTGTAAAAATTGGACAGCCGCTTTATTAAATCGTTGATTCAGTCCCTCCGGACTGATGAGCACTTCTGTTGATGCTTCTAAACAGCTAGATAACTGAGTTAAAGAAGTTGTAGCGACATTTTGGCTCATCCATACACATAAAGCGACTAAATCTTTTGCTTGGTATTTACTAGTTCGTTGCACAAAACCAACATCTCTAGCAAGTTCTCGTAAGATATTTGGGGATAAGAAGCTTTGAACTTCTTGAGCAAATAATTGTAATTCATCAGATACAGAAATAGACATACAAAAACGCCATCCTTTCCTATAATTCTAGAAACAGGATAACGTTTTTTAAATTTTTTAGAAAATATTTTATTTTTATTGACAATAGTCAGAAAAAACAGTTATATTTATGTCAATAAAAACTGACTAGTCAAAAGAAAGGAACATGTTAAATGACGCAAAAAGATATATTAATTCTAAATGAGTATGAACAATTAAAATCATTAAGTGATCCTTTAAGAGTTCAAATTCTTTCTTTTTTGATTGAAGAACCTCGTTCAGGGCAACAATTGTCACAAATTATTGGTTTGTCACGTTCGAAAATTCACTATCACTTACGTGATCTAGAAAAGAATGGTTTAGTCCAAATAGTAGAGGAAAATAAGAAAAGAAATATGACTCAAAAACTATACCAAGCGGTTGCTAAAAGTTTTATCCCCTCTAATAACTTATTACCTTTTCATTCGGAGTATGGAGAAAGTCGTAGGTTATTAACCATTGCAACTTTAGAGAGAGCAAAGAGTCGTGCTTTATCAGCTCCTGAAAATGCTTTTTTAACACAGTCTGAAAAGCCAGAAGAATGGGCTAGAATATCAAGTCAAATAGAAATTCGCACAACAAAAAAGCGATTTGAAGAATGGGTTGCTAAGTATCATGATCTTTTAAAAGAACTCCATGATATTGATGAAATAGAGAATAGTGACGCGGAATGGTTTTATTTAGCCACAGTCGGATTCCAAGTAGATGAGCCTCATTTTAAGGAAGGGGATAAAGATGAGTGAACCTGTTTTACAAAAAACTGCAGTCACGACAAAAGTAAAATCTTTATTCAAACAAAAATCTTTTATATTACTTTGGATTAGTACCATCTTCTCTGGGTTGAGTTTCAGTATGTTTTATTTTGCTGAAGCATGGTACGTTGTTCAGGAGTTAAATTTAGAAGCTTCCTTAGGGATTATTTATATTATTGGAGCAATTCCTCGGATTTTATTTATGTTGTTAGGCGGCGTGTTAGCTGATAGACTAAGTCAATCGAAAATAATGTTTTTTTCAGACTTAACAAAAGCCATATTAATTGGAGGATTAGTTTTATTGTTGTTATTTACAGGTGAGATACATCTCTGGACATTAATTATTTTTGCGTTATTTTTTGGTGTTTTGGATGCATTTTTCTGGCCTGCATCTAGTTCTATTACTCCCGTTATTGTTCCAAAAGAATTTCTAACAAGGGCGAATTCAATTATTCAGACTACAAGTCAATCTACTTCAATTTTGGGTCCAATGATAAGTGGATTTATAATTGTTGGATTTGATTATACAGGGATTTTTAGTTTGATTACAATCCTGCTGATTTTAGGTAGTTGCTTTATATTTTTTATTAAAGTTAATAAACAAGTTGTTAATACTCAAGAAAATAAGCATCATTTGCTTATAAGTTTAAAAGAGGGAATTAGCTATGTTAGGAAGGCACCAATATTAATGGCTTTCATTTTAAAAACATTATTTTTGAATCTTTTTTTCGTAGGTCCATTAACTATAGGATTACCGATTTTTGTTAAAAATATATTGGAGGGAGAAACAATAGACTATAGTTTTATAATGTCGTTTTTAGCTATCGGGATGGTACTAGGCTCTATTATCCTTGGTATTATAAATCTCAAAAGAAAGAGAGGAATTCTTAGCCTAACCTCACAAATGTTTGTAGGACTTTGTTTCTTGATATTAAGTTTTAGTAATGAACTATGGCAAAGTGTTGTTATTGTTGTTTTTTTGGGGATATCAATGACAATTTCTAATATATGTGCTGTTTCTGTTGTGCAAAATGAAGCTGAACCAGAAATGATTGGGAGAGTAATGAGTATTCAAACAGTCTCTTCCATGGGATTAACACCCATTTCCTATGGATTGACTTCATTAAGTCTTTCACTTGAGATAAATATAAAATTTATTATTATGGTTGGTGCCTTATCTTTAATAGCATTTACCTTATATATATACTTTAAAATTCCAGCATTACGAACTGTCGATTAAATCATTAATTATAAAATAACTTTAGGAAATGAATACACTACTGAATATCTAAATCACTAGGGTTGTAATTAACTATAGAGATACAAAATTTCATTTGGGGGGCATTATAAAATTTTAACTTGATAGCAATGTGGCGGTACCCCATGCCCATCAACTTAAGAAAACAGATCAATCCCAAAAAGAAAAAATGTGCTTCTTTGTTGCAAGTTAACATAAAACTTTCGTTCTGGCGGGCTCTATAAAATTTTTAGTTGACGAAAATATGTCAGCATCCTTATAGCAAAATCCAAGCGTACCGACAATTGCAAAAAGCTGGAGATTTTGCTGGTGTAGAATCCATTGGTACCCACACCATGCGTAAAACCTTCGGCTATTGGTTCTATAAACAAAAAATGAAACAAAACATTTATGATAATCCGTTTTTCTTTAAAAAGTATAAGTCATTACGTAAAACTGGATTTACCTTTAATGATTTTGTTGAACAGCCAGCAATTAAATCTATAATTGCTAATCTTACAGATAAGTTTGTATTAGATTTGGGATGTGGAACTGGTCATTTTTCTATGTACTGTGTAGAAAATGGTGCCTCGAAAGTTATAGGAGTGGACATCTCAAGAAATATGATTGAACAAGCTGAAATGTATAACAAAAACGAAAAAATAGATTATATATGTGTACCAATAGAAGAACTTAATTTGCCAAATCAAAAATTCGACTTAATAACAAGTTCTTTAGTTATACATTACATAGAAGATTACTCACATCTAATTAAGAAAATAAGAGGTCTGCTAAAAAATGATGGTGAATTTATCTTTTCAACAGAACATCCAATAGTAACAGCTCGAAAGGAAATGAATAATTGGTTCAAGGATAATAATGGAAACAGATTACATTGGGCATTAGATAATTACCAAGAAGAAGGAAAAAGGAAGGAACATTGGTGGATAGATGGTGTTGTTAAATATCACAGAACAATTTCAACATTAATTAATACTCTTATAGACAACGGTCTTGTAATTGAGAAAATTATTGAGCCAGAGTCAACTCCAACAGGATTAGAAAAAATGCCAGAATTAATAAATGAAAAACGGAGACCATCTTCTATTATCATTAAATCAAGAAAATATTGAGATTGAACCCTCGTTGATTAACTACTGGCTTTATTTTTAAAAAAGAGTAAAATCTTTTTCTAATTTTAAAAATAAGATTGTGAAGAAATACACTTAAAGTAACGGGTGCTTTAAGTGAGCAAGAAACTAAAAACTTTTAATTTCCGCTTTCGGAAATTATGTAAATGAGCTATCCATATGGATGGCTTATTTTTTTTGCTTAGCATGTTTTTTTTCCGAAATGCTGGCGATGCCCCATCGCTAGTAAGCTAAAATTTTATAGTACCCCCAGAACGAAATTTTGTGTTAACTTGTAACAAAAAGCTCATTTTTTCGTTTTGGGGTAATTCTGAATTCTTAAATTGATGGGCATGTATGGTGACCCCTAACAGCATAAAATACAATTCCGCTAGAAATATAAGCGCTATATTCTCTTTTGTTTTATCTTTGCACCAGAACCTAATTTTCCATAATAAAGATGACATAATTCTAAATCCTAAAGGGAAAATTTTATTAATGAATAACTTTATGTAGTAAATTTTATAAAAAGAAAAGGTGATAGAATGGAATTATCTAACGAAAGCAAAACTTATCATGCTGGAGATATTGTCTATGTTTTTTATCGCAATCCCCACACTCAGGATGTAGCAAATATACAAGCCGCAGCTGTTGTAAATAACCCTAATACTCCTAATGAATTAGCATTGTTTCTTTATGAAACTTATTATCCACTTTCACTTGAAATGGCTGTTTATTCTACAGAAGAAGAGGCAAACCAAGCTTACAACTACTACTATGGGGATGCTTCAGTGGGGAGGCTAGAATGAATAATCCATTTATGCCTAAACTTGTATACTTTGAACCCAAAGCACTGGATTATCCATTAGGGAGAGAGCTTCATGAAAAATTTGCAAAGATGGATGTAGAGATTCGGCATACTACTTCTCATAATCAAGTGAGAGATCTCCCAGGAGAAAACGATTTTCAAAAGTATCGGGTAGCAAAATCTACTCTTGTCGTGGGCGTTAGAAAAACACTAAAATTTGATACCTCAAAGCCTTCAGCAGAGTATGCTATTCCGTTTGCAACAGGCTGTATGGGCCATTGTCATTATTGCTATTTACAAACAACAATGGGAAGTAAGCCATATATCCGTACCTATGTAAATGTAGACGAAATTCTAGAAGCTGCTGACAAATATATAGAGGCACGTGCACCTGAACTGACAAGGTTTGAAGCCTCCTGTACATCCGATATTGTGGGAATTGATCATTTGACTCATACCCTCAAACGCGCAATTGAGCATTTTGGAGAATCCGAGTATGGAAAATTGAGGTTTGTTACAAAATTTCATCATGTAGATCATTTACTTGATGCAAAGCATAATGGAAAAACAAGATTTCGGTTTAGTGTAAACGCTGATTATGTTATTAAAAATTTTGAGCCAGGAACTTCGCCACTAGCTAAAAGGATTGAGGCAGCTGGAAAGGTAGCAAGATCAGGATATCCCCTCGGATTTATTGTTGCTCCTATTTATCTTCATGAAGGCTGGAAAGATGGATACTATCAGATGTTTGAGCGTCTTAATGCTGAATTACCCCCTGATGCACGTGATGATATCACGTTTGAATTTATTCAACATCGTTTTACAAAGCCTGCTAAGAGAGTGATTGAAAAAAATTACCCAATGACAAAATTGGAATTAGATGAAGAAAAAAGAAGATATAAATGGGGAAAATACGGAATTGGAAAATATATTTATCAAAAAGAAGAAGAAGAAGATATGAAAAATTATCTATATTCTTATATGGAGAAGTTCTTTCCCAATGCAAAATTAGAATATTTCACATAGAATGTATACGTGCATAAAAAAATTAGAGATTCAGGAATTAATGTACTTAATGATATAGTACACATTTATAGGTATTATAATGAATAAGGAGAAACAACATTTTCAAATATTAAATTTAAAATTAAGAATTTAGAATGTAAATATTTCGGCCAGACCAACAGTGACAGGAATTATACAACGGTTATTGCAAAAAGAATTTATTTTCACAACACATAATCCAAACGACAAAAGATCGCACCTAATATTCCTAACAGAGAAAACAAAAAACTTGAGTAGAATTAGCACACGCTCAAGTTTTTTGTTTTTATTTATTGTGTAAGAAGAGTAACACATAAACTCGAGCAATTTATTCCCCAATCCATGATGATATTCTTATTACTGCTTTAACTCTTGCATACATTCTTGTACAAGAGTAACTGCCTGACTTATAGTAGCACCACCACCAAATGCAGCTGTCACTCCCACTGCCTCAAAGATCTCCTGTTCTGAAGCTCCTTGATCTAGACATCCTTTAATGTGATAAATGATACAATATTCATCCTGAGAATAAAGGCTAATACCTAAAGCAATTAGCTGTTTTTGCTTTTTGGATAAGGTGCCTTCTTTAAAGCATTCCTCTGTAAAAGAATTAAATTGTTCAGCTAGCTTAGGCATTTTCTCAGTAAATAAACCCAAACCATACTTATAATGATGAAGTGCAGATTCTGTAGAGTTTCTACCTTCAAATTCCATATTTAATCCAGCTCCATTTCTCATATATTTAAACAAAAGTTAGTATGAACCTAATCCGAATTGATTAAACCTAATGGAGGAATTAATTAAAAGTTTACCGAAATGAATTGTGATCAATTAAAAAGAGAGTATTGTAGAAAAAATAATTAAGAAGCAATCATAATGACTTGCTTAGTCCGTTCCAATAAAAATCAACAATTTGTTGTGCTAAATCTTCTATATCAGGGATAAGGGGATTTTGATCAACATCTTTGTAGTCTCCAACGTATAGCAAAGCGACAAAGGCGTGAGCACTTAAAAGCGTGTGCCTTTTAGGGATTTCCCCTTCTTGTATCGCTTTATCTATAGTTTGTGCCAATACCTCATACATTTTATCTTCTGCATCTTGCATTTGTTTTAAGTGCTTATCAGACAAGGAAATCTTTGCATCCCTCATAAAGCTTTTTATATCAATGTCCATTGTAGCGGTTAAATGAATTTTTGCAACATCAAGTAAGCGCTCTTTAAGAGGCTTATTTGATGAAAGAATCCTATACATATTTTCTCTAATTCGAACCATCATTTGAACCATTGTATCAGTAAAAAGATCAGCCTTAGTAGCATAATAATAGTAAACAGTTGCCTTTGTCACATCACATTCTTTAGCAACATCATCCATAGAAACAATTTGATATCCTTTATTTAAAAATAATTTTGTAGCAATGTTTACAATTTTATCTTTTGTAGATATAGTATTTTTATTTTGACGTGGTCTTCCCAAGGGACGCTGTTTGTGTTCCAATTCTATTCGCTCCTGACTTTTCAGAGTTAAAAACATTATAGCATATTCATATAATAGTTCTTGATTAATTAACTGACTAGTATATATAATTACTGCAAAAGTTGAGTTAGAAAGGTGGATATTTATGAAAAAGCATCCTCTATATACTTTGGGACAATTGGTTGGGGGACCAAAAGCAAGGTGGATTACTCTTTTAGTATGGGTCTTATTAACCCTGGTTTTATCATTTACATGGCCAGCAGTTAATAAAGTTGAAGATGAGACGGCTCCAAACCTTCCTGAAAACACTATGTCACAACAAGCTAATCGTTTAATTAAACAGGAGTTTCCTAATGATGCTGGAAACCCCGCACTTATCGTTTGGCATAGAGACAAGGGTTTAGAAGCGAATGACTTTAAGACAATTCAAGATACTTACAAACAGCTAAAGAAAACACCATTAAAAGGTCAATCAATGTTACCGCCATTTGATACAATACCACAGCAAACATTAGCAAAGAGTGTTTCAGAAGATGGTACGTCTCTAGTAACTCCTGTATTTTTTAACACAACAGCAGGGACAGATATTCTTCAAGAGAATATGAATGAATTGCAGCGTATTATAAAGGATACTTTGGCAGATGATCCTTTTAAAAGAAAAATTTCTGATTCTGGTCTGCATGTTCGTCTATCAGGACCAGTTGGTATTCAGACTGATGCAGTAAGCTTATTCAGTCAGGCTGATGTAAAATTACTTATTGCAACAGTACTACTTGTTTTAGTTTTACTTATTCTTCTGTATCGCTCACCACTTTTAGCAATCTTACCTTTAATTGTAGTTGGGTTTGCTTACGGGGTAATTAGTCCAACTTTAGGATTTTTAGCAGATAAAGGATTGATTATTGCTGATGCACAAGGAATTTCAATTATGACTGTACTTTTGTTTGGAGCTGGTACCGATTATTGTTTATTTCTTATTTCAAGATATAGAGAGTTTTTATTAGTAGAACAAAATAAATTTAAAGCTCTGCAACTTGCTATCAAAGAATCGGGCGGGGCAATTATCATGAGTGCTCTTACAGTAGTAGTTGGATTAGGTACCCTTTTACTTGCTCATATTGGTTCTTTCCATAGATTTGCAGTACCATTTAGTGTTGCTGTATTCCTAATGGGGGTTGCCTCATTGACGCTTTTACCCGCATTACTAGCTATTTTGGGGAGAGTAGCATTTTTCCCATTCATTCCAAAAACAATAGAAATAAATGAAGAATATGCTAAGAAAAAAAAGAAAACAATTAAGTTAAAGGAGTTGAATGGGTTCTTAAGTAAAAAACTTGGAGATCTTGTTATTCGTAAACCATGGACAATTATCCTGTTAACACTATTCTTATTAGGTGGGTTGGCTTCATTTGTTCCACGTGTCCAATTTACGTATGATTTATTAGAATCATTTCCAAAAAATATGCCTTCACGTGAAGGATTTGATTTAATCTCTAATCATTTTTCACCTGGTGAGTTAGCACCTGTACAAATTGTTGTTGATACAAAAGGAAAAGATGTATCTGTCAAAGAAGAATTAACAAAAATTTCTTTTGTAGATCAAGTAACAGAACCAGTAAAAGGAAAACTGAATAATCAATTACAATTGTTTGAAGTTTCAATAAAAGATAATCCGTATTCTATTGAGGGGATGAATAAAATCCCTGAGTTAAGAAAAAGTTTAGAACAGGTAATGAAAAGTGCTGAAATAAGTGATGCTAATAATCACATATGGATTGGAGGAGAAACGGCTACATTATACGATACGAAACAGACAACTGAACGTGATCAAAATGTGATTATTCCTGTTATGATTGGTATTATCGCATTATTATTACTTGTATATTTACGTTCTGTTGTGGCGATGATCTACTTAATTGTAACAGTGATATTATCATTCTTCTCTGCATTAGGGGCAGGATGGTTACTACTTCACTATGGTATGGATGCGCCTGCAATACAAGGGGCGATTCCTCTATATGCATTTGTGTTCTTGGTAGCATTAGGAGAGGACTATAACATATTTATGGTTTCTGAAATATGGAAAAACAAAAGTAGCCAGCCACACCTTGAAGCAGTCAAAAACGGGGTGGTTCAAACAGGTAGCGTTATTACGTCTGCTGGTTTAATCTTAGCAGGAACGTTTGCTGTTTTAGCTTCACTACCAATCCAAGTGCTTGTTCAATTTGGTATTGTTACAGCAATTGGAGTACTATTAGATACATTCATTGTAAGACCACTTCTTGTCCCTGCCATTACAGTGGTTCTAGGACGATTAGCATTTTGGCCAGGTAAACTTTGGAGAAAAAAAGAAAGAACAAAAGTAGGTGCTTGATAATATTATAAAATTAAAAAACCAAGGAAAATTAATTTCCCTTGGTTTTTTATTAGAAATAATATATATATAATAAAAGTAGTATCTAAATACTAATTATTTTTTTAAATCTCCGTTTTTTGGTGTTCTTTGTTTTCTATATCAGTTTCAGGCATTCCGTACAAACCATTCATGGCTTGTTCAACTGGTTGAAGTCCAGTTTTTGTAGTTTCAGATCTTAAGCTTTTTGAGTTTTTACTCTTTTCTTTTTTAGAATGTTGAAAATTCATTTTTATACCTCCAAACACTAAATTTTTTTGAAAATAAAAAGCGTATGAGAGAGTTTAACAGATAAACAAATGGATTATCTGCCGATTGAATGAACAATTATTTAAGCTATTAATGTAATAGCATCATATACATAGTATGTCATCTTTGCTAAAAAATATGTAAGAGGATATAGCAAGATTTTAATTTAAATGTAAATTTAGGTAATTTCTATTACATAGGGGTACAGCCCATGCCCATCAACTTAAGAGATTTTAATACCCCATTGTCATCAAGCTAGTATTTTGAATTGCCCCTAAAACAAAAAAAAATATTATTTTATAGTTATTTATGAGAATTCAGCTCGTTTTTTTCGTTTTGGGGTAGTTTATTCTTGTTAGGTTGATGGGCATGTGGTAGATCCGGAACTTATACGCTTTATGGACGAGCACCACTTTCCACCTCACTTTCTATTTTAGTTTTTCTACATGCTTTTTTCACGATATGCATGAGAACGATATCGGAATATATTCAAAAATACTTCTCTCGTATCATTTCTTCTTTTTTGTCGAAATTCCTCTACCACCCTTCAAAAATGTATACATATGGAAAGACTTTTATGATGGAACAATTCCTTATATGTAAAAATGCTTCTTCCTGCATCATCTCCCTTCTATAGGAACGAACGGATCCCGATACCTCATACTGACTCTTCCGCAAGAAGGAATGTTAGGCCTTTACCTAACCACCATTCATCTCCCACCTACTCATTAGACCATGTCCTACCCATTCCTTGAGGTGGGAGTTTTCTGTTGGGGAATGATAAATGAAAAAATATTTACCTTTCAATATTTCTTCTCTTGTACATTCCATACAAATTGTGAAGCATACTATCGGTACCGTAACAGAAAAAGTAGATGAACATAAATAAAAAGAGCCTTTTATAAGCTCTTTTTATTTACCATTCTGTTTTTCTAATACATATAAATCCTCTTCTATGTTCGACAATTTATCTGTAACTAATTTTCTCGCATCTCCAATCGCTTGATTATATACATACGGTCCAAGTAATTTTATCATCTCTTCTATTAAACGCTCTGCTTGGAAACGTCCAATTGTATCTAAGTCCTCTTCTTCAAAAAACTGCTGAATTTGCTCTACAAGCTCCTCTTTCTTTTCATTTGGTATTTTTACATTCATCATGAATTATCTTCTCCTCTATTTTTGAGATAAGGTTTTCCTTAACTCTACCATAGAAAAGCGTATTCCTGGACAAGTTTTTGTAACACCTTCTAATTCACGATGACCAAGTATGTGTGCTTCACATATAGAGAATTGTTCCATTAAGTCTCTACATAACGAATGTAAAGAATCTATTTGTGCTATGGTTGGATCATATTTATCAAAATTACCTGTCATACAAATCCCTATCGTTTCACTATTATATCCTTTTGCATGGGCTCCAACATATAATCCCCTACCTTCAAACACAGTCCCCTCTTCTTCAATAAAATAATTATATCCAATACCGCTCCACCCTCTTACCTTTTGATGGAATTCATGTGTTTTATACACATCCCATCCATCTTCAGCTGTATGATGAATAATGATTTTTGTTACACATTGCAATGGCTTAAGCTTATCTCGAAAAGAGAATTTCGGTCTTTGAATTTTCATCTATATCCCTTCCCTTTACAAATGAATCATAATAGCAGTTTTATCATCCGGACGAATTCGTTTCTCTTGTTCTAGCTCTTCAATTATTGAAACATATGCCGGTATACCATATTTTTTGATATATTGTACTGTTTGTTCCAGTGACCAATCAGCATGAAATAGTCCATCAGAACAAATAAATATATCTTTTACTTCTCCTCGTGACAATATTCCTTGTTGAATCCATTCAATTGCTTCTGGCATTCCATTTGCTACTGCATATCCATTTGGCATATTAGCAAGATAACGATTATATTTTAATTGCTGTCTCACGTCATTAAATATATGTTCTTCCGGTACAGAACGTCCTTTGTTCCTATCTACTTCACGCTTTCTTTTCGCTCGTGTACTAATCCCTTTTACTGTATCCTTTGTTAACACCTTTATGGTTCCATCATGAAATGTAGCAACAATCATACAGTCACCAAGTTGAGCATATTGAATGATTTCATCTTTTATAAGAACTACAGCAATACATGTACACCATAAATGATGTTTCTTCGTCGTATCAATCCTATAATCTATCATTTTTTCTTGTAACGCTTCGTTTGCATTTACAATTTCCTCTTGTAAACTAGTCACTTCTTTTAGCGATGTAAAATGACTTGCAAATAAATGTGAGGCAAGATATGCTCCGTTATGCCCCGTTTCATCTTGAAATGGTGTAAGCGGTGTTGCTCCATCACACACACCATAAACTAGCATATCTTCATTACAAAAAAGTGTATCCTCACACTCCTGTTTCAAAGGACTTTTCTGTTGGTATCTTTTTATTTCCATTTCTTTACACTCCTCTATCCAACAATACTAACTATTCAAATTTTTTTGATTAATCTAATTTCCCTAAATAAACTGTTTTCCCAAAAGGCTTTCAATTTCATATATAATCTTGAAATAATATGATTTTTTTAGTGAAGGACGGGAAAAAGATGGTCAGATTTCTTGGAGTTATCATTGGTTCTATCATTATTGCAGTTGCCTTTAATCTTTTCCTCATCCCCCACAAAATATTAAGTAGTGGAATTGGTGGAATTGCTATTATCTTAGGAATTGTAACCCCTGTAAATACAGGAATTATTAACTTTGTATTAAACTTACCAATTCTTATTTTAGGATACATAGGCCTTGGAAAAAAAGTGATTTTTAATACCGTTGTCTCTGTTATAGTATTATCTGTAGCATTATACTGGATTCCAGTACAAATCGTCGCAAAAGACCCACTTCTTTCTTCCGTATTTGGAGGCGTAATTGCCGGTGCAGGAGTTGGTCTTGTCTTTAATTGTCATGGTTCCACCGGTGGATTCGATATTATCGGCATGCTATTATCTCGCAAAAGGGATATTAAACTCGGTGGTTTTCTCATTATTTTGAATACAGTTGTTATTGTAATTGCTGGATTTTTCTTTGACTGGGATGTAGCATTAACGAGTTTACTTTCAATCTATGTAACAGGTAAAGTAATCGATGCTGTCCATACAAAACATCGTAAAGTTACACTTATGATCGTAACAAACCAAGCTGAAGAAATGAAAAAGAGACTTCTTTCAACTGTGGTACGTGGAATTACACTTCTTGATGGTGAAGGAGCTTATTCAAGTGAAAAAAAACGTGTACTTATGACGGTTGTTTCGCGTGAAGAGCTTGCTGATATGAAACTAGCCATTTCTGAAATTGATCCGCAAGCATTCGTAAATATTACAGAGACGGTTGAAGTATTAGGTTTATTTAGAAAAGGTTAAAAAACTAGGTAGAATTCCACCTAGTTTTTTTATTTATTCTCCATAAATTCTACTCTATTTCCAAATGGATCTGAAACATAAAATCTAATTACATCTGGTCGAGCATGATCATCTATAACTTGAACCCCTTGCTCGATTAATTTTTGTTTAAATTCTTCAATTCTATGAACATAAAAAGCTGGATGTGCCTTTTTAGCAGGAGAAAAGGTTTGTTCAACTCCTATATGAATTTCTTGATTTCCACAACGAAACCAACAACCGCCACGTTTTCTTAATTCTTCAGGTTTTGGAATTTCTTCTAAACCTATTTTATGTCCATAAAATTCTCTTGCCTCTTCTTCACATCCTACAGGTGCTGCTACTTGTACATGATCGATTCCTTGAATGTAACTTACCATATATCTCTCCCCCTTTATATTTTTATTTTATAGTATACTGCTTAAAAAATAACTTATTTATATTTTATAAAACACGATAAGATTTACTAATCAACTATATACATATTGTTTGTTTTATAATGAAGAGGGTATTTTAACAAGCACCGATTAAAAAGAGCGAAAAAACATTCAATTCTGTAACTTTATTTTTTATAGAAATATATAACATTTTTCATATATTATATTTATAATAGGTTATTGAATCTGTTTTAGATGCTAGTTGCATGGAGGAAAAGTTATGAGTCGGAAAAAGTTTTCATCTATTCAAAAAAATCGTCATTCGGCTGTGCCTCGCCGTTTACAAAGTCATATACAAAATTGTACTTTAACAGAAATGTATGCATCTCTTTTTGAGCATAATCCTGATAGTATTATTTCACTGAACTTACAAGGAATCATATTACATATTAATCCCTCTGCAGAAAAAATATTAGGATATACTTCAGAGGAATTAGAAAGAAAAACAATTACGTCTATTATAGAAGCACATATTTCTGATCAAGTACTACAACATATAAAGAATACTACAGCTGATAATCAAGAAGAATACATACTTTCTATCCGCCATAAAGATGGATATCAAATAGATGTAGTTACAAAATTAGTCCCTATTTTTATTCAAAATCACCTCTCGGGTGTATATGCAATTATGAAACCTCTCGAAAAATCTGAACGAATTGAAAAAATGTTAAAAGAGAGCGAAAAACGATTGCGCACATTAATGGATTCAATGCCAGCCTTTGTCATCTTTAAAGATCATGAAGGACGCTGGCTTGAAGCAAACGATTACGCACTTTCTTGCTTTGATTTTCACAGCGTTCCTTATCATGGAAAAAAAGATAGTGAACTCGTTCAATATAACGAAGCGTACCGCGAAGCATTTTTACATTGCGAAGAAATTGATGAACTTGCATGGCAAAAAAAACAAATTATTCATGGTGAAGAATTGGTTTTTCATAAGGATACATCCAATATGATTTTGGACCTTTCAAAAGTTCCACTCTTTCACCCTGACGGATCCCGAAAAGGACTCATTGTTATGGGCAGGGATGTTACTGAATTAAAAGAAACAGAGAAATTACTACGAAAATCTGAAAAATTAGCGGTAGTCGGACAGCTAACGGCAGGAATAGCTCATGAAATACGTAACCCATTAACAGCTTTAAAGGGATTCTTAACATTATTACGGCCTGATATTAGTGAAAAAAACAAGTGGTATATAGATGTTATGCTAAGTGAAATTTCACAAATTGAATCCATTACAAGTCAATTTATGGCGATGTCTAAACCACAAGTTTTATCTATCCATTCTTGTCAAATCCAAACAGTAATCGAAGAAGTTGTAACCTTCATTTTACCTACTGCGGTTATGCATAATGTACATATTATTATGGATCATTCTTCTGCTCTGCCCGAAATCCAATGTGATGCTAATCAGTTAAAACAAGTCTTTATTAATATTTTAAAAAACGCCATTGAAGCTATGCCAGATGGTGGAAATATCTTTATTAAAACGAAATCATTAAAAGATAATTTCATTTTAATACGTATTTTAGATGAGGGCTGTGGTATTCCGCAGGATCGTATTTCTCGTTTAGGTGAGCCTTTCTATAGTCTAAAAGAAAAAGGCACCGGACTGGGTTTAATGATGTGTTATAAAATTATCGATGAGCATCACGGTAAACTTCAAATCTCAAGTAAATTGAATAAAGGAACAACTGTAGATATTCGATTACCCATCTCCCCGGTGCCGAATAATAACAAGTAGCGTTTCATTCATTTTCTCTTCTCCCTATCATATTATTCTCTTATATTTATTGCTTACATAATAAAAGAAGAACACCTTATGTGCTCTTCTTTTATTATTATTCAGATTAATGTAGCAAGATGCTGCTTTGCATCGTATTCCCCTAAGCTTTCCCCTCGTTTAACACGATGAACAAAATCCGGATTAGAAATCAATGGTCTACCAAATGCTGCTACATCAATTGTACCTTCTTGTAGTGCTTCTTCTGCCTCTTTTGGATTTAAATTCCCAACTCCTACAATTATACCCTCCCAATATTTACGAACTAATTGATGTAAGTTTTTTCCGTCAGCTATAACTTGCGTATAATTCATTGTAGAAGGATGAATCATCGTTAATCCTACTTCACAGAACATCTCTATGAAAGTTTTTATTGCTGCTTCAGGATCTTTCCACATATAACCAGGGTTATCACCTTTAAATGCCGAAAAACGAATAAGCGTTTTATCTGTACCAATCGCACTTATAACAGCTTGTAATACTTCTTTCATAAACGTTAACCTTTGTTTTAAGTCTCCGCCGTATTGATCATTTCGATGATTCGCAAACTCATAAGCAAATTGATCAATTAAATATCCATGTGCCCCATGAATTTCTACCCCATCGAAGCCTGCTTCTATCGTATTCCTAGCAGCTTGTGCATACTGTTCGATAGTCTCTTGAATTTCCTCTATCGTCATCGCTTCTGGCGTATCAAAAGGCTTCCGAAAACGCGGGACATTTCCTTGTGCCGCAATAGCTGAAGGTGCTTGTGGTAAGAATCCACCTGTTAGTTCATGATGGCTCATACGTCCTACATGCCATATTTGCGCAATAATTGTTCCACCTTCTTTATGTACTGCATCTGTTACTGATTTCCAAGATTCAATTTGCTCCCCGGTATAAATACCTGGGACACCTGGATTTCCCTTCGCTCTTGGACTAATTACTATTCCTTCTGTAATAATGAGACCAACACCATCTGCCGCACGCTTTCGGTAATACTCGGCTACATCAGCTCCGACTACTCCTGTTTCATCATTTGCGAAACAACGCGTCATCGGAGCCATTGCCACACGATTCCGAAGAGACCAAGCTCCAATTTGAATCGGATCAAATAACTTTGTTTCTTCCACGTTTTGAAATGATCCCCAATTGTTTATATTCGTGCCTTCATAGATACTGGCTACTTTATTATTTGAATTTGTCATCTTTCTTCCCCCTTAATTAAAAATTCCACTTACATTTCATTGAAACGATAGAAATTATCTATAACCGCATCATAATTTCTCACAAACTAGTACGTCAATTTATACGCTCTTATCACACAATATTCGTATATTGGGCCATACAAAAAAGCCTCTTCAAATAAGAAGAGACCTCTTTTTTCTTATATACTAACCTGCTTACTAACTGTTTCTCTTGCTAACAGAAAACTCATAATAACCTGAGCAGCCACACGACTTGTCATATCACGAAAATCGAGCGTTGGATCGATTTCTACAATATCCATACCTTGGACAAGTGGTTCTTGTCCAAGTGCCGTAATCGCATCAAGTAACGTCGTACTATCCATCCCACCTGGGCCGATTGCCGGACATCCTGGTGCAAATGCCTGATCTAGTACATCCATATCCACAGAGACATATATAGCTGTAACCCCTTGTCTACGTAAGGTTTCAATGCTTTCTGTAATGATATCCTTGATTGCTCTCTCACGGACATGTTTCATTGTATACACCGTCACACCATGCTCTTTTGCATACTCATGGTACGTACGAGCATTTGAGAAGTTACGAATACCAATTTGAACAAGCTGCTTCCCTGTAATCACATCATTTTCCAACAAGCTACGGAATGGTGTCCCATTAGACGGACCACCATCTTCTAAATTACGCAAATCATGATGCGCATCAAATTGAATAATACCAATTTTCCCTTTACTACTTGCAAAACCACTTATACTAGGAAAGCTAATAGAATGATCTCCTCCAAGAACGATTGGTACCATTTGTGGATTCACTTTCGTCAAATGACTCAGCGTCTTAGCAATACGAGCGTGACTTTCTTTTATGTCTGTAACATGCATGGTTATATCACCACAATCATACAAGACGCTTTCCTTCATATCATGCTCTTCTGTAATCGCATATGTGCTATATGCATCTAGCATTGCACGAATGGTTTTCGGTGCAAAACATGCACCTGAATGACTAATAGAAGATTTAGAGAGCGGCGCACCCATTAAAGCCGCTCCAAAGATTTCTTCTCCATCCCACACTTTAATCATATCGCTCCATTTCGTTACTTCACGATCTATAAACTTTGCATTCTTCTTTAAATAGTGGCCTTGATCCACGCTTTGTCACCTCTTGTATATGCAAGATTACCATTCTTCCATACTGTATTTACATGACTCACACCATAATGATACGGTACATACGCATAATTATATGCATCCCATAAAACTAGGTCTGCCTTACGTCCGACGCGAATTTTCCCAGCAACATCTCCGCGATTAATCGCATATGCTGAGTTAACTGTTACAGCATTCCAAACTTCTTCTGGTGTCATTTTCAGTTTTAACATTGCAATGCTCATAATAAGCTGGATGTTTTCAGTCGGGCAGCTACCCGGGTTGAAATCTGTCGCTAAAGCAACCGCTACACCTTCGTCAATCATTTTACGTCCTCGTGCAAAACTTTCTTTATTTAAGTAGAAAGTTGTTCCTGGAAGTAACGTTGCAACTGTATTTGAATTAGCAAGCATTTCAATACCTTTATCCGATGCTCCAACTAAATGGTCTGCTGATGCCGCACCAATTTCAGCTGCCGCTTCCGCACCGCCAAGTGGATCAATTTCATCTGCATGAATCTTCACATCAAAGCCAAGTTCTTTCGCCTTTAATAAGAACTCTTTCGATTCTTCCACAGAGAATACCCCTGTTTCACAGAAAATATCAACGAACTCCGCTAATTGCTTCTCTTTCATCTCTGGTAATAAATCTAGCATCCACTGTAAAAACTCTTTTGATCTTCCTTTGTATTCTTTCGGAACAGCATGTGCTCCTAGAAATGTTGATACTAAATCAATTGGATGCTCTTTTTGCAACTGTGCCGCAGCTTCTAATTGCTTCCACTCTGTTTCAGCATCTAATCCATACCCGCTCTTTGCCTCCACTGTTGTAACGCCGAACGATAACATACGATCTAAATGGAATTTCGCCTTCTTCACAAGTTCTTCTTTCGATGCTTGCTTCGTTGCATTCACAGTCGAAAGAATTCCGCCGCCCTTTTCTAAAATTTCTAAGTACGGTACTCCCTGTAACTTAAGAGCAATTTCATTTTCACGAGATCCGCCGAATACAAGGTGTGTATGAGGATCAACAAGCCCTGGAGAAACCATTTTCCCTTCGCAATCGATGATTTCTTTTACCTGTAAACCTTTTGCCTCTTCCGCTGTTCCAACGAAAGTAATCACACCATCTTCAATACCAACTGCACCATTTTCGATAACAGGAAGCGTGTTCATCGCTTCCCGTCTTAACAAGCCATCTTCTTGATCCATTGTTAGCAATTGGCCAATATTTGTTAGTAAAATGTCCAGCATGTTTCTTCCTCCTTATTTCATCATTGGAATGTTAACGCCTTTTTCTTTCGCTGTTTCAACAGCTAAGTCATATCCTGCGTCAACGTGACGAACAACACCCATACCTGGATCAGAAGTTAATACGCGCTCAATGCGTTTTGCTGCTGCTTCTGTTCCATCTGCAACAATAACCATTCCAGCGTGAAGTGAATATCCCATACCAACGCCACCACCATGGTGTACAGATACCCAGCTTGCACCGTTAACACTGTTAATTAATGCATTTAAAATTGGCCAGTCTGCCACTGCATCACTGCCGTCTTTCATCGCTTCTGTTTCACGATTCGGTGAAGCTACAGATCCGCAATCTAAATGATCACGGCCGATCACGATTGGTGCGGATAATTCACCATTTGCAACCATTTCATTGATGATACGTCCAAATTTTGCACGTTCCCCGTATCCAAGCCAACAAATACGTGATGGAAGTCCTTGGAACTCAACTTGCTGACGTGCCATACGGATCCAGTTACATAAATGCTCGTTATCCGCAAACTCACGTAAAATAACTTCATCTGTTTTATAAATATCTTCTGGGTCACCAGAAAGTGCTACCCAGCGGAATGGTCCTTTTCCTTCACAGAATAATGGACGAATAAACGCTGGGACGAACCCTGGGAAATCAAATGCATTTTTTAACCCTTCATCGAAAGCAACTTGGCGAATGTTATTACCATAATCAAATGTAATTGCACCTTTTTTCTGCATTTCAAGCATTGCTTCTACATGTTTTTTCATGCTTTCTTTTGATAATTGTACGTAGCGTTCTGGATCTTCTTCACGAAGTTTTGCCGCTTCTTCTAATGAATAACCCACTGGAACATATCCATTTAATGGATCATGTGCAGACGTTTGATCTGTCACTAGGTCTGGTGTAATATCACGTTTCACAAGTTCTGGTAAAATTTCTGCAGCATTTCCTAATAGTCCAATTGAAATTGGCTCTTTCTTTTCTTTATATTCTTTCGCAACAGCCAGCGCCTCTTCTAAAGATTCTGTGTACATATCACAATACCTTTTTTCAATACGACGATCGATGCTACGCTTATCTACATCAATCGCAATAACTACCCCACCGTTCATCGTAACAGCAAGAGGTTGCGCTCCACCCATACCGCCTAAACCAGCAGTGAGTGTTAGCGTGCCTTTTAGTGAACCGCCAAAGTGTTGGCGCGCTGCTTCTCCAAACGTTTCGTATGTTCCTTGTAAAATCCCTTGTGTACCAATATAAATCCAGCTGCCAGCTGTCATTTGTCCATACATCATAAGACCTTTTTGTTCTAGTTCACGGAAGTGCTCCCAATTTGCCCATTTCGGTACTAAGTTCGAATTTGCTAAAAGAACGCGTGGTGCATCTTCATGCGATTTAAAAATAGCAACTGGTTTACCAGATTGAACAAGTAATGTTTCATCACTTTCTAATGTTTTTAACGAATCCACAATTGCATGATAGCTATCCCAGTTACGAGCTGCACGACCGATACCACCGTAAACAACTAACTCTTCTGGTTTCTCAGCTACTTCTGGATCTAAATTATTCATCAACATACGAAGAGCTGCCTCTTGAACCCAACCCTTAGTTTGTAGTTCTGTTCCTCTTGGTGCACGAATTGTTTGTTTTACATTTTCCATTTTAACCTCTCCCTTTTCCCTTTTTATAGTGTTGCATTTACATCCAATCGTTCTAATGTAAAGCGACTTGTTTTTAACCAATGTGCAAGATTTTCAATATCTGTTGAGAAAACACGATCATTTGTAATTGACGGTACTTGCTGACGTCCTTGGTGATAAAACGCTTTCGTTACTGTACTCATCTCTTGGGTACCACGGTATTCCGCAGCTTGCATTGCGCAGATCATTTCAATTGCAAGGACACGTCTTACATTTTGAATAATTTGATGTGCATGACGTGAAGCAATTGTTCCCATACTTACATGATCTTCTTGGTTAGCTGATGATGGAATTGAGTCCACACTCGCTGGATGAGCTAGCGTTTTATTTTCTGAAACAAGTGAAGCTGCTGCGTATTGCATAATCATTGCACCAGACTGAAGCCCTGGCTCTGGACTTAAAAATGGTGGTAAATCATTTAATTGTGGGTTCACAAGACGCTCAATACGGCGCTCAGAAATATTCGCCAGTTCCGCCATTCCAACCTTCAAAAAGTCCATTGCAAATGCAATTGGCTGACCATGGAAGTTCCCGCCAGAAATTACTTTTTCTCCACCATCAAAAATCAATGGGTTATCTGTTGCTGCGTTCATTTCAATTTCTAATTTTTCTTTCACATAATTTAAAACTTGCCAAGAAGCACCGTGCACCTGCGGAATGCAGCGAAGTGAGTATGCATCTTGTACACGCAGTTCTCCTTGCTTTGTTATTAGTTTACTGTCATGAAGTACGTCGCGAAAACGCTTTGCAACTTCCACTTGTTCTTTATAGCCACGTGCTTTATGCACATTTTCATCAAATGCATCGATAATGCCACGCAATCCTTCAATTGTCATGGAAGCAATTAATTCTGATTGATAAGCAATCGCCTCAGCTTCTATATAAGAAAGAATTCCTTGTGCTGTCATTGCTTGCGTACCATTGATTAATGCAAGCCCTTCTTTCGCTTCTAATTCAATTGGCTCTAAACCTTCTTCTGTAAGAGCTACCATTGCATGAACGCGTTTCCCCTTATAGAACACTTCTCCTTCCCCTAATAGAACAAGAGCAAGATGAGATAGTGGCGCTAAATCACCGCTCGCTCCAAGTGATCCTTGCTGCGGGATAACCGGATGAATTTTACGGTTTACAAACTCTAGCAACATATTCACAACAAGAGGGCGAACACCCGATACCCCTTTTAACATCGTATTAGCTCGTAAAATCAACATTCCGCGTGACACTTCTTCAGGGAATGGATCGCCAACTCCACATGCATGTGATTGAATTAAGTTATGTTGAAGTGCTTTTACATCATCTTTTTGAATAAATACATCACTAAATTTTCCAAACCCAGTTGTAATACCGTAAACAACTTTTCCCCCTTCTACAATTTTTTCAACAACTTCGCGGCACTCCGCTACTTTTTGCATGCTATTTGGACAAGGTGTTACTCCTTCTCCTTCAAGCAGCAAGCGCTTCATTTCTTCTACTGTCAATGAATGTCCTGTTAATGTAATCATCCTTTTTCCTCCTTAAAAAGAGCAAAAGGGGACCTTACCTTTTCAAGACAGACTTCTGTCCTAAAAAGCAAGGCCCCCTTCTAACTAATAGACTATGGGCAAATCATATGTGATTAATTCCTAAACCAATCGCCTCATGCTCAGATCCTTTTACAGGCGCACCTATCGTTCCATAAAGTGCAACAGCAAGCCATTCGCCTTCTTTTTTTCCGTCGTATGGTGTGCCGCGCACGATTGCAAACCGAAGACCTACTGTACGAAGAACGTCTGCTAACTGAATTTGACCTCTCGTTACCCCGTACAACGCTTCCATGATTGCATGATAAAGTGCATGCGTTTCTCTGTAAACGTCTGTTTCAATAACTTGGTTGCTCTTAGCCGCTGTTTCCATTGCTGCGACAACTTTTTGCGAATTCATAGAACCGACTTTCCCAGTACAATATTTCCAACCTTTCGGAATCGATAATACAGGGCTTTCATTCTCATCCGCAAGTGCCAACAACATAGCCATACGACCAATTCGATGTGTTCCTTGAAGAAGCATGTGACTCTCTCATTTCTCGTTAATTATTTGAATATTACTTAATTTAAGAATATATGAAAACGGTTAAATCGTCAATAGTTTAAATAATTATTTAAATGAATTTTTTCAATACTCTGTTCAATTGTGCACACAATTTATTTACAGAAAATTTCTAGCCATGCTATAGTTTCACTAACAGCTGCAAGGGGGACCCGAATTGGTTAAGAGAAAAGATATTCACTTTCGAATTGACGAAAGATTACTAGAAAAATTTGAAGCAGCACTTCATTATGAAGGTCTAAATAAAACAGATATTTTAACACATGCTATTCAGCAATTTTGCGTAAAGGTGGAATCAGAAAAATTGAATGATATAAAAAGGCAATACGCTGTAAGTAACCATCTGCAAACACGGATCGATACTCATAAAAAATATGAGGAAAAACGAGTAGACTTAGATGAAATTGTAATAGGTCATCTACAATTACAAGGAACGGAAAAGATATTAGAAGTTGGATGCGCTAATGGAAAGTTCCTTGCACTGCTACAAAAAAACGGTCATAAGGGGCATCTCACTGGTTTGGATCAATCTATAACTATGCTGCGAGAAGCCGCTATAAATGGAGCGCAGCAACATGTAAATATTGAATGGGAACTTGGAGATGCTACCAAACTCCCTTTCTCAGCTGATTCTTATGATTGGATCATCGCAAGACATATGCTGTATCACATGACAGATGTTGAAAAAACAATTCAAGGATTTCATAAAGTAATTTTTCCTGAAGGCAGGTTCCTAGCCACAACAAATTCCAAAATCTCATTACCCCGTATAGATGAAATGTGTAACAAAATGTTAGTCGCATTCGATTTACCCAAAAAAGCACCATCAGCTTCTCCATTTTGTTTAGAAAACGGAAAACAATTATTACAATCTGTTTTTCAAACTGTGGAGGAAACAGTTATTCATAATGCACTTCTATTTCATCATGCTACACCTATCGTTAACTATATCTCTAGTATGTTTCCATCTTTAAACATACCTGATGACATTCATCTTCATTCAGAAATGAAAGGATGGCTGACCATGGAAATAGAAAATGAATTATCTCTTCATGGCGGAGTATGGCATGATCCAAAAACACTAGCTATTTATAGATGTACAAAATGAATTTGAATCTACTTTATAATAAGCTCTTTAAATTTATCTTAGGTTGATGTTGATATGGCGATACCCCAAGAGGAGAATTATATATTACAAATATAACAATAAACAAAAATACAAGAGGTGAAACTGTTGGCTATAAAACAAAAGGAAATTAAGGTGGTAATTGGTGCAGGGGAATATAATAATAATCCAGGCTGGCTACATACAAATGAAGAGGAATTGAATTTATTAAAAAGGGAAGATTGGACAAAAAAGTTTGATCCTAATTCTTTAGCGGTAATTTTAGCGGAGCATGTATGGGAACATTTATCATATGAAGAAGGCATAGAAGCGGCGAAAGTATGTTATGAATTTTTAAAGCATGGTGGTTATATTCGATGCGCCGTTCCTGATGCATTTTTCCCAGATGAAGAATACCAAGAGGTTGTACAAGTTGGAGGACCTGGACCTAAAGACCACCCCGCAGCTAGTCATAAAATAGTTCATAATTATAAAACTTTAAGGAAAATATTTGAAACTGTTGGATTCGAAGTGGAATTACTTGAATATTGTGATGAAGAGGGACATTTTCATTACAATGAGTGGGATGGAGCCGATGGGGTTATTTTTCGTTCAAAAAAATATGATCCACGAAATCAAGGGGATACACTTGTTTTTCCGTCGTTAATTATAGATGCAATAAAGTTTTAGTTATTAAGCTAAACAGGTGCTTTTCTTGAAGAAAAGCTTTAAAGTCGATTTCCAATAGGAGATCGGCTTTTTTAGTATCATAACTCAACAATCTTGATACCTCTTCATCATTATAAAGGTATATGCGGTTTCGTAACATATATTTATAAATCGCGTGACAGTTATATACAAGCACCCAAAATACTAAAATTGAAAGTTATATAAAACTCTCATTCTTAGGGCATTAGAAAAAATTAGCTTGATGGTCATTCCGTGAACCAGAAGAACGAAAACCTTATCCTGTCTGGCGTTATCCAAATGAAAAATGGTTTGATGCACACTATCAATATATCGATAAAAAAACACGGGGCACTATGTCAAAAAATCACTGAGAATTTACTTGCACTAATGAAACAAGCCTATTCTTCCTCCATATAAAAAGCTAGCAATTTGCTAGCTTTTTATCCCCTTTACATGCACTTTCACTCTTCAACTGTTTGTTCGAAAAGCTTTTCTATTAGTATATTGCCTTTACCTCGATATACATTCCCTTTATGCTCATTCATTATCCCAAAATATTCAGCTATTGCAACTCCAAATTCGACAAAACCATGCCCTTGTGCTGTTATAATATTTTTATAACTAACAACATTTTTATAAATAAAAGTCCCTATAGGAAAACAATCTATTTTACTATAATCCAACGTAACTGTATAAGGAATATCTTTTAATACACCAGCTGTTGCCAATACAAATGGTCCAGCACAAATAGCTGCAACTAATTTTTCTTTTTTATAGAATTGACGCACGATAGAAAACAGCTCTTTAGCATCTTTAATATGTTTGACATCCCCACCAGGAATAATCATCCACATGAACTTCAGTTAATTCCAAATGCGTTTGCACTTGCAATCCTGTTTCACTTGTGATGATATTTTTTGTTACTCCTACTGTTTCAATTTTATAGTCGTCTTTCAATAACGCTGTAGCCACGGTAACCTCGAATTCTGCAAATGTCGGATATACAAATAAAAGTATTTTCTTCATGTTCTCTTCTCCCTCACCCATTTCATAAAATACACCTCTGTTTCCTCTACTGTCACTTCATCAGTATTCACATATGTAACCGAAAATTGTTTATACCACTCCCTTTCCACTTCTACCAATTCTAACTGCTCTTCAAATGAACTTCGTCTTCTCGACGTATCATTCTCTTTTCTCTCCTGCAATATCTTTTTAGAAACATCCAAATAACAAATCGCATCTGAACGACATTTCCTTAATTTATGTAATTCATCTTTTAATTCCTTTTCAATATCCCAATCCATTCCTATCAATTTTGGAAAATGTATTGTATAAAATTCAACATCTTCTGGGCCCCGATCAAATATCACAATATCTCCCGTGACACTTTGAACCTGTTTAATCTTCGCTTCAATAAACATTTTTTGATTTGTAATAAATCCCTCTTTTGTGTAAATATCCAAATTTAATCTTTTTCTTTTTTCTACAATTTCATAAGGATTTTCATATATTACTTGAAAACCTCTTTGCTCTAATCTTCTTGCTAACGTTGTTTTTCCGCCTGCCATTGGTCCTTGAAGTGAAATTATATACGTCATTTTTCCCATCCTTTTCCACTAAAATAAACCTCTTTTTTACAATAAACGGAATTTTATAAACTATCAACAAAATACTTCCTACCTTGTTTCCTATTTCTATCTAGCTTATAATAAAAAATAGAGACGATTATGGACGCCTTTTGTGTAAGCTTGGATTTCCAAGCTTACATTATTTTTTGCTTTCCCTTTCATTAAAAACAGGGTATACTACAATAGAACATATGTTCTTAATGATTACATATAGTAAGGAGATAGAACAAATGGTATACGATACAAAAGTAATTTCTTGGAACGAATCTTTAAAACAACTACAACGTCGCTACACAAATCAAGCAGTAGATCGAAAACAATTTGAAGATGTTGAACTCATGGAGTTTTTCCGCGATAACGACTACATTTCTCTTCCTACACATATTAGCGGCCTATCAACAAAACGTTTTACTTCTTACTCTATTTTCACCACTGATGATAAAGATCGTAAAGTTGGAACACTCATTATTGAATATTTAGAAGATGATAATGATATATTACGTGTCGAACAACTATACTTTGTTTAATTCAGAACGCTTGGTCAAAACGGCCAAGCGTTCTTGCTTTCTATCAATCTCACTGCTTATAATACTAGTAAAAGGAAAACTGCTATCGCAAAGGGGGTATATACTTGCTTGAAGGATGGTTTAGTTGGTTTATTGTGATTTGGACCGTTATTTTACTAGGACTTATGTCTATTGGTGGATATTTCATGTTCCGAAAATTCTTAAAACGATTACCAAAAGAAGATGGCATGTCTATTTTAGATTGGGAAGAGCGTTATATTGATCAAACAAGGCACTTATGGGATGATGAGCAAAAACAATTGTTAGAAGAACTTGTAAGTCCTGTTCCTGAGCTATTTCGTGATGTTGCCAGGTCAAAAATTGCTGGTAAAATTGGAGAACTTGCATTACAAGAAAAAGCTTCAAAAATAACTGAAGATTTAATCATTAAAGGATATATTGTAGCAACTCCAAAACGAGATCATAAATTTCTCATTAAAAAATTACAAGAAAAGCAAATTGATTACTCTCGTTATCAATCACTGTTAGCCAAATAAAAAAACCTCAAGGAATCTTGAGGTTTTTTACGTTAACTTCATATCTTTCTCATTATAAAAACCATCTTCCTTTTCCATTTCCTTTTGCACTTTTGTAAATGAACGATACATAGCAATTCTCCATGATACAATCATTGCAAAAGCAAGTAAGAAGAACATACCACTTAGTTGCCCTAAATCAAGCGATTGACTTAAATATGTTTTAAAGACAATACGCACCACAAGCAAACCGATTAAAATAAATACGAAAGCTTTTGAACGTTTCAAGTAAATCTCTTGTCCACGCACTTCAAATTTAGATGTTTTAATAAGAAATATTGAGAAAAACAAACCTACACCGATCGCTTCTAACATTTCCGCTGGTGTCAGGCGAAATTCCGGAAAAATGTACATCAGTGCCCCCGTACTCATGAAAAATGGTGGGAGAATGATTTTTTTCAATGTTGCAGGTTTCTTCGCTGCTTTTAAACGAATGAACATCGCACCAACAGCCATACAAACAGCAACAATACTCGACAAAAGAACTATGTTCATACTTTCTCATCCTTTTTTGTGGCAATATGAAAATCTAGTTTCATTATATGCTTTTCTACTAGTATTTCCAACATTTTCACAGGATAATACTAAAAACCGGTGAAACCACCAAATAAACTTGAGAAATACGCAATAATTTTTGTCATCCAATTAAAGTATAAAAATATACCCATAACAATCATGATATATCCGCCTACTTTCACAAACGTTCCACTATGTCGTTTAATCCAAGACATTTTCGTAATAAAAAATGAAAGTATAAAGAACGGTATTGCAAAACCAAGTATGTAAGCAATCATATATAGCATTGCTGATTCTGGATTCGTACTAGCCAGTCCAATTACAGCTACTAAAATTGGTCCTGTACAAGGTGTCCAACCAGCAGCAAATGCCAATCCAATTAAAATAGATCCAATATAACCACTAGGACGACTTTTAAATGTAAATTTTCGATCTTGCATTAAAAACTTTGGTTTAAATACCCCCACAATTACAAGTCCGAATACAATAATGAATAGTGCCCCTAACTGTCTAATTAAATCTTTATAATCTTGAAAAAATGATCCAATAAAACTTGTACCAAAACCAATTGCGATAAAAACAATAGAAAATCCAAATAAGAAAAACGCCGTATGTATCATACTTCTTTTACGGAGCATCGCATTTTCTTCTTTTAATTCAGAAACCGACATTCCCGTTATGTAAGATAAAAATGCTGGATAAAGCGGCAAGCAACAAGGGGAAATAAATGATAAGAATCCCGCACCAAACGCTAAAAAAATATTAATATCTTGCATCGTTTCACTCCTCTCTTCTACAATATTGTAGCAAAAATGAAAGAAAATACTATGTACAATTCATGAATTCACTATTTACAACGTTTTAATAAGAAAAAATAGCTGTACACTGCTATTTTTCTAAAGCGTTTTCATTTTTCTTCTATTATAAATGTATTCTATTATTCATTAACATATCAAAGCTTCTTCCAAACAACAAATGATTCGTCTACGATACCTCCGTATACAGGACATTCCCTATAAAAAATATTTTTTTCAAATGATAACTTTATACAGCCCATTCCTTACCTTACAATACTTCTATAATTATAAATTTCAAGATTATGCATAAATATCATATTTTTATTATTATTCTATAAAATGTCACACTTTTCTTTCATTTGACCCTTCATTTTTAATTTTGTATACTTCCATCTAGTTATATATGTCCGTTTTGGAACAATTAAATATATAGGATGGGAGGGGATTTTCATGCTTCGTTATTCTCTTTTAGTTTTATTAGGAGCATGTAGCTATGGAATTTTAGCTATCTTTGTTAAACTTGCATACGCAGAAGGTTTTTCACTTGGAGAAGTAATTGGTAGTCAATATTTGTTCGGTTGGTTTATTTTGCTTGGAATTACACTCCTATTTTCTAGGCACCGCGTTCCACTGAAACAAATGCTTATTTTATTTGTCGCTGGAACCTCTGCAAGTTTCACAGGAATTTTTTATTACGCTTCACTGAAAACTGTGCCGGCATCTATTGCCATTATACTGTTATTCCAATTCGTTTGGGTTGGTATTATCATTGAAGCTGTGGCAACAAAAACATTACCATCAAGAGAAAAAGTTATTTCTGTTCTCTTTTTACTTGCTGGTACATTCTTATCGAGCGGATTATTAGAAAAATCAGCAGGCGATTTCGATACAACTGGAATCATATTAGGTTTACTATCTGCTGTTACATTTGCAACCTACATTTTTGTAAGTGGTAGAGTTGCTGTCGAAGTACCATCATTACCACGAGGCGTTCTCTTAATGGCTGGTGCTTTAACTTTAGTAATGATAGTATTCCCACCAACATTTATTTTTAACGGGGCTATTTCACAAGGACTTTGGAAATATGGTTTAGGACTCGGAACGTTTAGTATTGTCATTCCATCCATCGCCTTCACAATCGGCATTCCAAAAATCGGTTCTGGATTAGCAACTATTCTTGGTGCAGCTGAACTACCTGTTACAACAATTATGTCTGTATTTGTTTTAAAAGAAGCGGTACTCTCTTCTCAATGGCTTGGTGTATCACTTATCTTGGTTGGTATTGCAATTCCACAAATTGCATTTGCGATGCGCGGACGATATCGAAAACATCATACACATAAGAAAGTTGCTGCATAAAAGAAAAGAGGCTTCTCATTTGAGAAACCTCTTTTTTTAGTATTTCCTATTATTTTTTAGCCCGATTCGCAATTTCTAAAGCGCGGTCTGTTTCTTTAGCTGCTTGATCTAATGCTTGTTTTACATCTGTTCCTTCTATAATACTTTCCATTGCCTTTTGTACTTTTTGACGCGATTCTGGAAATACTGTAATTAACGCGCCCTGTGTTGCAGGTGATACTTTCGAATCATGAAGTTGATTCACCGTTACTTGTAATTGTGGATATTTCTCATATTCTTTTTTAACTAACTCCTCCTCATACGCCTTTGGATTTACCGCGAAGTATCCTGTGTTTACATGCCATTCTGCTTGTATAGATGGTGTAGTCATATACTTCATAAACTCCCAAACCGCTTTTTGTTTCTCTTTCCCAATATCTTTGGCCATCCATAATGATGCGCCGCCAATAATAACACCTTCCCTTTGAACATCTTCAGGATAAGGTAGATACGCTACCCCAACTTGAAACGGTGCGCTGTTAATTATATCCTTCACACCAGCTGAAGAATCTAGGTACATTGCTGTTTTCCCCGCTAAAAAGGCAGCACGCGTATTATCCCAATCCGAACCGTAGTTACCATTAATACCTTCTTTATTAAGATTATTGACAAACTCTAAAATTCTTTGCCCCTCTTTCCCATTAAAAGTTGCTTTCGTTGCTGCTTTAGCACGACCATTATCATTATTTACATACGTTCCACCTTGAACCGCTAACATTTCTTCAAAAAACCAAGTATCTAATAAATAAGTAAACCCGTAACGTTTTACTTGATTCCCTTCTTTTTTCGTTAATTTCTTCCCTGCTTCCTCTATTTCTTTAAATGTCTTTGGGGCTTGGTCTGGATCTAATCCCACTTCCTTAAATGCATCTTTGTTATATACCATAACAGGTGTAGAAGAGTTAAAAGGCATCGAATATTGCTTTTTATCTACTGTATAATAACTGCGAATATTTGGTTCCCATTGAGACACATCATACTTATCTTGATCGATGAACTTTTGAACCGGTTCAATTTTCCCGCTATCAATCATATATTTCGTTCCACCATCAAAAACTTGAATAACATCTGGTGCATCCTTTGTGCCTGCAATATTCTTGTACTTAATAAACGATTCATCATATGTACCTTGGAACAACGCTCTTACTTCAACTTTATCTTGAGATTGATTATACTTTTGAACAATTTGTTCTAAAACTTCTTTTGTTTTTCCACCCATTGCATGCCAAAATACAATCTCTGTCTTTCCACTGCTCATTTTTTCACTGTTCTCCTTAACTTTTGATTGCTCTTTCCCAGAAACATTTGAATTGGAGCAGGCTGTTACCAAAAACAAAATACATAATGATACAATAGTAAGAAATTTTTTCCCCACACTTCTCAACTTTCTCTCCCCCTTTTCATACAAAAAGACCATAAGTAACAATAGCGATTTTAAATCATTCTCCGCTGCGTTATACTATGGCCTCTACACGAATTTTGTATGTATTTGTGTTTACATGTTTTAGTATATCTTACATTTATGAATTTCTTGTAAATAACGATCATGTAGTGTAAAAGATACAATATTTTAATGTAAAAATTTGTTACCATTAACAAATTAAGATAGAGAAAAACCGTTAAGATTATTCTTCTTAACGGCTTTTTCATCTGTTATTACGTTAAATCGCGCTTTAAAAATACAGTATAAGAAATACCTAAAAATACAAGTAAGTAAATTAGAAGCATACAAGACGCAAATGAGAATGTTACACCTTGAATGAAACTACCACCCTTTAAGATTCCATATAAATCTGTATTAGCTGGTAATAAAAACTTCATCCATTCGTACCTAGACGCTGGTATTAAAATAATTCCACCAGATAACGCCACGAATAAGGAAATACCAATTGCTCCCCCACTCGATCTCGTTAGAACAGAAATCATAAAAGCAAATGCTGCATACACAAGAGTTGGCAACCATTCTAATACATAATACTTACTCACATCAACAAATATATTTTGCTGAACGATATTACCATTTTGCATGATAAATTCCACCCATGCAGGTTGTTGAAATTTATAAATAATAAACCCGCATAAAAGTGAGAAAACCATATTAAATATAAATAATAATGCAGAGAAAATAACAATTGCAATATACTTCGCTGTTAAAATTTTAAATCGACTTGCCGGGCGAATCATTAAAAATTTATAAGTTCCCCAATTGTACTCATTCGCAAAAATTGTACTTGCATATACAAGAATAAATGGTAATAAAATTGGAAACACAATTAAACCTGTGTCCCTCATAAAGGTTAAAGGTGAATCGCCTGCTAGTGGAGTATTCGTATCTAAATGCTTCATTTTCAACTGATACTCTTTAACAAGCTCATCTCCTGATTTTTGATTCAAAATATCCTGTTTTGTACTCCCAAGTTTTTTTTCAATTTCTGCCGTTCTTTCTGTATAATCTACTTTCCAATCTCCCGATGAAGATGGAAAATATTTAACTGACACCCATCCCAAACCTATAACTAGAATTGTAATAATGGCAAATGGAATAATCGTTCGCTTCCGTTTAAAAATTTTATATATTTCATTGTAAACTAAATTAAACAATATCCTTTCCCCCTGTTAATTCTAAAAACTTCTCTTCCAGCGTTTTTCTTTCTTCATAAACACGATAAATACGAATACCTTGTTCTGTTAATGTACGAATCACATCTGGAATTTCTTCATTTTTCACAATCATAATCAATTCATTATCTTGAATCGTGACATCATGTTTTAAAAGTTCAGCCGCTTGCTTCACATCGTCCACGCGTATATGTATCATATCCATCTCTTCGTTTTCATTACGCTGAATATTTTGGGTTGCCACATATTCTCCGTGCTGAATAATAATAACTCGATCACACATCAATTCAACTTCAGATAATAAATGACTTGAAACAAGGACAGCTTTCCCTTGCTCATGAGCAATTTTCTTTATATACATACGCATTTCGTGAATCCCACTTGGATCCAGTCCATTGGTCGGTTCATCTAAAATGAGTACATCTGGATTATGTACGAGTGCTTGCGCAATTCCTAAACGCTGTCTCATACCAAGCGAATACGCTTTTACTTTACGATTAATAACCTGTCCCATACCTAATAATTGGACTACCTCGTCAATACGCTCTTCAGTAACATTACCATGCATACGTCCAAAATATGTTAAGTTTTCATACCCACTTAAAAAAGGATAAAATTCCGGATTTTCAATTACGGCACCGATTTTCATAGCTGTACCTTCAAACTCTTGTTTTACAGATTGTCCGTCAATCCATACTTCTCCTTCAGTCATACTTATCATACCGACCATCATTCGCATCAATGTTGTTTTTCCGGCACCGTTTGGTCCTAATAAACCAACAACTTCTCCCTTCTTTACTTCAAAGCTTATATTTTCTACTAATGTCTTTGAGCCGATTCGCTTTGTTAGTTGTTCTACTCTCACTATAGATTGTTTATTTACCATCCTATACAACCTTTCTCTCTAACACTTTTTTCAGTTCCTTACACTGTATCATGATTATTTTCTGCTGTAAAACGACGAAAAAGACATGATATCTCATGCCTTTCTCTCCATTTTATACACTTGTTCACATGGAAATTTCCGAATAAACTTATAACATTGCCATATGGATAATAAGATTATAATACTCACTAGCATCGTTACTACCAATAATGCGTATGATGTAATAGGTATGCTATTTATTCCATGAACTCCTGTTAGCTTTATAAAAATCACTGTAAATAACTTCAAAAATAACATTCCGTGAATTAAACCAAAAAGAATCGCTCCTCCATAAATCAAAACCTGCTCCTGAGATAACAAGCAAAAAATCGTTCTTTTTTTCATACCAGCAATTTCATACAACAGTAGTTCCTGTTTCCTATTTTTTAAGAATCTTTTTGTCATTTGGTATGTAACAGCAGTGCATACAAAAAACAACAGTACTTCCCCATAATATAACGTAGCTAGCAAAAACGGTCTATGTTGTATTTTTTCTATTACCGCTTCATTAGATCGGACAGATATAATAAAAAAATATAGCATGGTACTCATTGCTATCCATATAAATTGTTTTAATCTTTGGGCAGCGTAGTTCTGTATATTTTTCCTTGCTAGCCGAAATAAAGACATAATTGATTCCCCCACCTTACTTCATAACGTCCAATCTTCTATACTACTAGTGTATAAAAATATGACCTTTTTAACATCGAACTATAATCGGAATATTTACTAGGTCTTAAGTCGCAGAAATGACCGCTTCTGAAAATAGCTTACCTAATGTCTGCATTTAAAGAAATTAGTAGCCCCATAAAAATAAAATATAATACAAGAACAGTTCTTACTGCTTGGATAAAAACAAATAAAAATCATATATTTTCACTCTCTATGGATGATGAAAGCTCACGCCAACAATTAATTCTAGAAAATGAACATGTCTACCTATTCAGTATTGAAATAAAAAAGGAGATACACCACAATAGTATCTCCTCTTTTAACACATTTGTGCCACCTTACTTATCATTCTCCACTTCTATTCGCTTTTTCTCCCTTGCAATTTTTAAAAACTCTAGCAACTCAGGATTACTATTTGACTTCCGATATGCAACCGACATCTCTGCTACAAAATTAGAATCATATATAGCCTTATATACAACTTCTGTTTTATACAACTTATTCGCAGAAACCGGAATCACTGTTAATCCAATTCCCGCTGCTACAAGCCCCATAACAGTTTGGTACTCTGTTGCTTCCTGTACAATGTGTGGGCTGAATCCAGCGTTCCTACATAATGATAAAATCGTATCGTATAATGCAGGCCAAACCGGTCTAGTTATGAACACAAATGGCTCATCTTGTAAATCTTCAATATGAATTTCTTCTTTCTCTGCTAGTGGATGCGCTTTTGGTAAACATAATGTACACGAAAGCTTTTGAATGGGTTCTAATTCTAGTAATTGCGTATTAATTGGTGGACGTAAAAATCCAACATCAATTCGATTATCATGAAGCGCATGAACCTGATCTGGTGTCGATAATTCATGCAGTGCAACAGATACTCTCGGGAACTTCTCTCGATACTCCCTAACAATAGACGGTAAAATATCATATATAGCTGCCCCTACAAACCCAATTGAAAGTGATCCAACCTCTCCCCTTTGTGCACTTTGTGCAACTTCTACCGCCTTCTCAATTTGATCAAATGCTTTTTTCACTTCTTTTAAAAACATTTCTCCTGCTTCTGTCAGCTCAACTTTCCGCTTCGTTCTTGAAAATAATGTAACCCCCATCTCTTTCTCTAATTGCTGAATTTGTTGACTTAGCGGTGGCTGTGTCATTTGCAAGCGAGCAGCTGCCCGCCCAAAATGTAACTCTTCTGCCACAACAACAAAATATTGCAAATGCCGTAATTCCATTTGGGATCCTCTTTTCGATTAATATGTATAATAAATTAATAACATATAATTTATATATTAGACAAATATTTTGAAAGGATTTATAGTAGAAATTGTTAATTTTTTTTACAATTTTTATGTAAAAAAACGAAAGAGGTGTTACTGTATGAAATGGTGGAAATTAAGCGGACAAACCTTACTCTTATTTTGTTTCGCTTGGACAGGTGAATGGATCGCAAAGCAGGTACACCTCCCAATTCCAGGAAGTATTATCGGCATTTTCTTATTGTTAATATCATTAAAATTTAACTTGGTGAAAAAAGAATGGATTCAAGATGGAGCAGACTTTTTATTAAAAGAACTTATCTTATTTTTTATTCCTTCTGCCGTGGCTGTTATCCGCTACAAAGATACATTATCACAATATGGTATCGATCTCATTTTGATTATCATGATTAGTACCCTTTGTGTAACACTCGTCACTGGAATCTTAACAGAAATGCTATTAAAGCGGAAAGGATCAGCATAATGATCGGCTTTTTTTGTTTACTATTAACACTATTAACATATTGGATTTCTAAGAAACTTTATTGGTGCTGGAATTGGAGTATACTTTCACCACTTCTCGTTTGTCCAATTGTTTTAATTGCGTTATTACTTGGACTCGATACATCTTATGAAACATACAATTCTGGCGGTCAATGGTTAACTGAACTATTAAAACCAGCAACGGTAGCTTTTGCATGGCCAATCTATAAATATTTTGATTTATTAAAAAAACATGCAAGTGCAATTTTAATTAACGTCATTGTTGGTTCATTATTATCTGTTATTACTTCGGCTCTTCTGGCAGATGCTTTTCATATTGATTCATCACTGGAACAAAGCTTAGCACCGCACATTGTCACAACACCGATTGCAATGGCGATCTCAGAAATGATTGGCGGTATGTCACAATTAACAGCTGTATTCGTTGTACTTACAGCACTAACGGGAGCACTGTTAGGTCCTTCTCTTATTCGCATATGCCGCATTAAAACATCCATTGCGAAAGGTATTATGCTAGGTACTAGCGCAAACGGAACTGGTACTTCAAAAGCATTTGAAATCGGACCAGTTGAAGGTACAATTGCAAGTTTATCCATGCTTCTAACAGCTGGGGCAAGTTTAGTCATTGTGCCACTTTGCTTATCTTGGTTACAATAAACCACACGATTCTTTTATTTTATTTATCCCAATTAGTCGGGCTTTGGATAAAGTGAGGACTTACCGCCCACAAATAGTGAGATAAAAATAAATTATTACAAGAAAAAGGATAGAAACTGTAGTATAGCGCTACAGTTTCTATCCTTTTTCTTAATTTTAATTGAAATCTCGATTTAAATTTCTTTCTTTCTTATACAGACATAACTATAACTGTGCAATTTTATTAGGAACTAGTAATTTTTCAATACATATTGGTAACATATCCAGTAACGTTTCAAATGCGTAATTTATGTCTAAGCGCTCTGTCCATTGGTGTGCATCTCTTCCTACTGGTCCCATATTTAATACTGGAACATCAAATTTTTCTAATTCCTGAAGCGGAATTGAATAACCTTTATTCCATAATGGCATATTTTCAACAAGTGAGCTCATTGAATCAACTGGGTACTGTAAGCCCACATAGCTTAAATCTGAAATTCCGCCAAAATAATTTTGATTTTTAAAAGTAATTCCATGACTGTAGTGAGCATACCTTTCCATTTCTCCAACTACTTCTTTAATCAAAGAATTGTGGTGTGAGCTCACAGCTGGGTAGTATGGTGGGGCAAAGAAAAGTACAATCATTGGTGCCTTTTCTTTACATAAAATAGCTAATTTATCAACCAAATCAATTGTTACCTCACGATCATCTTTATCTTCTCTATTTTTTATAACAGTAGATTGAATACTATCTATTTTTTCTTGCCCATGTTGTTTAATTGCATAAGCGATAAGTTCTTCATACGTTAATACATTTACTTTAAGATTAGGCGGTATGAACGGATTATACTTAGAAAAACGATATGCTTGCTTCTCATACGACTCTTCAATTTTCTCTGCTACTTTCGTTACCTTTTGATGTAACAATGCAATTACATCCATCATCGTTTTTTCTAGTAAAAACAAATTAAATAATGTAACTGCACGATGAGGAATTTGTACAGAATAATCCTCCTTCAAGTCCCTCTGAAATAAATTAGTGGGCGGGGGACACGCTTCTCCTTCTACAATATCACAAAGTTCCGTATTCAATTCTAATTCAGCTGTTAATAATGAAGCCATATAATTTGCATTTAATCCTGCAAAAGGTTCACCTACATGTGTTTCTTTTCCATAGCAAAGAAAACCAGGCAACACCTTACCAATAGAGCCAGTGTAAATATACTTATTTTGATCACCTGGATATCGAGAAAACATAGGTTCTGAATTTAGGACTGTTTTATATTCTAAGTTATGTTCTTTTGCTAAATCTAATAATCTTGGAACAGCAGCCCTCATCCCTACAGAGTTCACTTCTTCATCTGGAACAGTCAATAAAAGGACATTTCCATCAAATCTTCCTTCACAAGCTTGCTCAACCATCGCCATTTGCAAAGCTAGACCACATTTCATATCCATTGTTCCTCTACCAAATAACCAATCCCCTTGTGCTATATCTTCACGTACATGATCTGGTAATTCATCTTTGTGAGAATAAAACATAGATGTTAATTTTTTAGGATTAAATGCATCTGCTTTCCACACTCCATAATCTTGTACATCTACAACATCAAAATGACTAACAAGAATTACTGTATTTTTTGTACTATTATTTTTCTTTACTAGAGCCGTAACAAAATATCGTCCATCCCCAGTCGGATTTTTTTGCAAATGATGCGGGTTTTGTTTGAAATAGTGTAAGTCAGATAATTGTTCTACAACAAAATCAGGCAATATAACTTCAGCTTCCGAGCCAGTAATACTAGGAATTTCAACAAGATTGCTTAATAATTGAACCAATTGTTCTTTTGATTGCCATTTTGACATATAAATCCCCCTGTTTTCCATATTATGAAATCCATTTCCGCTATATGAATAAAAAATAACGACAGGCTATCAAAATTATTATTCTGATGTTCTGCCGATTTTTATTGATATTTCACTAGCCGCTTGTTTTACCTTACTAATAAGAAATGATAGTCGATCATTATTAATGCGATGACTAATTAACCCAATACTTAATGCTCCTACTACTTTATGATTAAATCCTATAATTGGTGCAGCTACTGAAGCTGTCCCTTCTGTTTTTTCACTATAACTCACAGCATATCCTTCATTTCTTATCTGCTTTAGTTGATTAAAAAGAACTTGCTTTTGTTCTGGTAAAGAAGAAAGTAAATGTTCTACAATGTGTTCCATTTCATTCGTTTTCATATTAGCAAGCATCGTTTTATTTGCGGCGCCAATCGAAAGAGGAATCTGTTCCCCTAAGTTATCGATAACTCGAATTTTTAAAGGACTATCTATTCTTTCAATAATAATAGAATGTGTTCCATTTGGAATATTCAAATAAACACTTTCTTCAACTTCAGCAGCCAAACGCTTCATCACTTCTCTTGCAACAGATCTGTAGTCTACCTTCTCTAATTGACGTAATCCTATTTCCATCCACATTGGTCCAGTTGTGTACTGTTTTGTTTCTGAAATTTGTGTAACTAATCCGTGCTCCATTAGAGAGTTAAGTAACCTATGTACTGTACTAACCGGGAGATGTGTTCTATCAGCTATATCAGAGATAGCCCAATACTCTTTTTCATTTGTAGAATTTAATAACTTAATAATACCTATCGCTCGATCAATGGACTGTACCATAACTCGCCTCAACTTTACTTGTAATATATTAGTAACCTCAATTAACTATCAATTTAGCAAAAATCTAAACTGAAATCAATTAAATTGTCGAATTTTCCAAAAATAAAAATAACAATTTAAAAACGGAAACACATCAATTTTCACCCTATCAATTATGAAATTGAGGAAAACAATGACGCAATTAAGCAATACAAATAATGAACTAAAACGTACTATGAAAAGTAGGCATTTATATGCCTCACTAGCAACTCATAGTCTTCTGGAAAAGATAAAGAAATATCCCCTAATTCAGTAACATTCTTCCAATCAATCTCGTGAATTAATCCGTCTGGATCCTGTATATTCATAAACCCTCCTATTTGTTTCACAAGATAATAATATACATGAACAGGTACACCGTATGTTATACCCTTTTTTTCATATATTTTATTTATAATTTCTACCTGATATCCAGTTTCTTCCCATACTTCTCGAACGCAACACTCCTCTAATGTTTCCCCTTTCTCTTGTCCCCCACTTGGCACTGACCACCTTTTTGGTTCGTCTTTCTTTCCTTGTAATACCATCAAAATTTCATTTTTCTGATTTATACATATAGCTGCTGTCCCAATCCATGTTTTCATTTCCTCTCCCTCCTATTCCTAATATTCTCTTTTCTTTATTCTTCTCCTTTGAAATAGAGGGAAAATTAATTTTTACAACGAAGAACTATAACAACTTCAAAGATAGCTCATTCCTTGAAATTCAGACGAAAGGATGAAAAGATGATTTCTAAATATGTTGTGGAATGTGTCTTTTGTGAAGAAAATCGAAAATCTAGGCGAGCAACTGTCACCGTGTCTGCTACCTCCCATGCGCTTGCCGTTCAAAAAGTGACAGATGAATGCAAACGCCGATTTGGAAAAACACTTCTATTACAAACAGAAATTACAGAGGAATTAGTTGGAAACAAAAAAGAAAGCTGACCATATGTTGGTCAACTTTCTTTATCCGATCATATTTTCACATGAAGATTAGGGGCATCCTCTTTAAGGATCGGGATTTCACCATTATGTACGTTCCATAATGGGCATCGAACAATATATTTCTATACAATAAAATATTGAATAGAATAGGGCAAAACTTGTTCGCATTTTTAGAAAAGGGATAGGGATATAATACTAGTAATACGTCGAATACTCGAACGTTACACTCATTATATTATAGTAAATCCTTTTATATGAGAAATATGAATTACTTACATAATTCATACGTAAAACATATTAATAAATTACTATATAGTTTCCTTACTACGGAAAACTATCAGTGCTAATATCGCTCCAATTAATGCAAATGTCATATCCCATTGTGTATCCCAAACATCTCCTTGCGTTCCAAGAAATGCTTCTGCTCCTGTCCCTGTTAATTTTGCGACTGCAAACTCTAACAATTCATATAGTGCACTAAATGCTAAGCAAACTGATATCACAAGTAGTTCTAACCACCCTTTTTTCTGAACCTCAACTACTTTTACAAGTACTTCTTTCGCTATTAAAGCTGGAACAAACCCTTGCATGAGATGCCCAACACGGTCGTAATAATTTCTTTCTAAATCAAATGTATCACGAAAATAGTTGAATAGTGGTACTTCTGCGTATGTATAATGTCCCCCAATGAGCAATATTAACATATGAATAAAAATCCATACATATGTGAACGTTGTAAATCGAAAACGTCGATATGTAATCATTAAAATGAGTACTACAATAAATGCTGGTGCGACTTCTAAACACCATGTGAAAAAATCTTTTGGGCATATTCCTGATATAAGTAACGCAATCCAAAAACTTGCACATAACAATTTATGAAGATGAACAGACACACCACTTTCCTCCTCAATATTCTTTATAACTTATTCTATTAATAACATACATCCAGCTAGAATGGGCGTCATAATCATCGAAAATTTCAAAATAATACGAGGTGTATAATTGGTAAACTTCGCTCCTATATATGCCCCAAGCATTGTTCCAATTAAAACTTGTACTAATAATAGATAATCTAAATACCCCTCAGAACTATATCCAAATCCGCCCCCAATGGCAATTGGTAAAATAATAAGCATTGTAGTCCCGACTGACTGTTGAATTGTTAAACCTAACAACACCATTAGTCCTAGTTGAATAAAAGGCGCTGACCCTATCCCAAATGCACCTGCTAATCCTCCAGTTACTAGCCCTAACAAAATACATTTTCTAATGATAGATAATTTCTTTACTATGTTCATAGACAATTTCTTTTGATTTTGAAAAAAAAGTAATCGAATGAACATAAATATTGCTGATAAAAACAACATACCAGCCGTAAACCAATGAAGAAGGTGTGCTGGAATCACTGCACCAAATTTAGAACCAATATATGATCCAACTGCTCCAAATCCTCCAACAATACTACCAATTTTCAATACAACATTTCCTTCTCTATAATGACTCACCACTCCTGAAAATGTTGTAAATGCCATTGCGGTTAATGATGTTGCAAGGGCTACATGAATTGGAACTTGAAATATGAGAGTCAGTACCCCAATAATAAATCCAGCACCGCCTGCTCCAACAAACCCTAATAAAATCCCCATTAAAAACATTGTTATAATAATAGCCACTTTCTTTCCCTCCAGTAGCTCTATTATCTGATATATCTCTTTTTTTACGCAAACAAAAAAGCATCCACATAGGACGCTTTTCATTATTTTCCTATATTCATCATATGTACTCAACTAATCTTGATTAATTAAAATGACAGCTGGTCCAGATACCACCACTCCAGCTACTTCAATCTTCTCAAATTCTTTAACTGTAATTGATATAACACCTTTTCGTTCCATTAATTCCTTACTCAGGACTTCAGTCGGTACGTTTTTCACCGTCTTACCTCCTTTTCATTCTTGTTTCCTAGAATCTTTACTTTTCATTGATAATATTTCGTCACGGAACTGGAATCTAAAATTATAAAATTGTTCCAATGCATCTATATATACACTCTCCCTCCTATTTTCATTCCTTAAATTCCATAAAGAATGTATGATTCCTTTTTATAACATATTGAAAAAAAAATAAAAAAGCATCCTGTACGGATGCTTTCATCATTTTGATTCACGTGAAAACTTTGTATACACACCAAAACCTGCAAGCAGTACTCCTAATCCCGCGAACATAGTACCTAGGCCTAAAAAGAATGAGCCGAGTGTTTGTAAATCTTCCATATATACATATATCCCCTTCCCAATATCTCTATATTCAATATAATTAATTATACATCATTTGCCATTTTTGTTGTATTTATCTTTCACTCAATTTCTTTCACAATCCTAATCGATAGCAATTAGTCTTTGTGAATCTTATATTCTATTACTCTATCTTTTTCATCAAAATTAACAATTAAACGCTCACTATCAATTCGAATCAAGCCCCGTTCATCTCCTAGATAATAAACAATTTGATTCGTTTTCATAAAACGCTCTGTTTCTGTTGGCTTACCTAACAATTGTAATATTTCTTGCTTTGATTTTCCTACCAATTGATGTTTTTCTAAAAGGTCATCTACTATATACACTCTTTTGTTTTCTTTCTCTATCCATACATCTCTATCGAATTTTGAGTTGTATTCATTTATTCCAAGTTGCATAGCACAACACAAAAATAGGCTCGCCCCAACAACTGTTATAGTTTTGAGATCTCTCTTTTGCTTTTCATTCTTTTTATTTAAAGAAACCTTCCAAATTATCCATTCAATAAACAACAAAATAACAAATGGTAATATTACAATCGATATACTCTCTACACTATAAGTTAAATGACTGATAGCAATTAAAAGAATGAAAGCAAGATATATGAATAAATACACAAAAACATAAAGATATAATATTCCCCACAATAAAGTATTTTTATGTTTCTTCAAGAAAGAACCACCTTCATTTTAAATTTGAACTTTTAACCCCCTCAGAGTTTCATATAATTCATACGTTCAATGACTTCTTTTATATCTTCTAATTCTTTTACCGTATATAATTCTTTTTCTTTTAATTTTTCATTTCTAAAATAAGTAACTAGCTGCTCTCTTCCCTTCAGCCGTGGGAGTGCTTCATTAGAAAGATCAATCACTTCATTCCTATTTCCGTTCGTCTCATTACCGAAATATAAAAGAGGCTTAATTTCTTCTTTAACTTCTTGCTGATAGCTTTCTTTAAGGCAATCATATAAAACAGAGGACGCATGTTTTATTTTATATGCTGGATTTCCTTCATTCTCGACTCTTAAACTCAATGAATTTCCGTCTGATGATCGCTCTGAAACAAAAGTAAACGTCTCTTCCTTTTGATACTTACCAATCTCATCAATCATAAACGAATATACACCGGCATTCTCTTTCGTCACTCCATGTATCAGTCGTCCCTGCCATTCTTTCGTCTCAATAACATAAATTCCAGTCGTACATAATACAAGATGATCAATTCGAGTATAGCCACTTTTATTTTCTGCCTCACTATCGGTATTGAGTACAAATACATTCGGAATAATATAGAGCTCCTCTCTAGTTATAAGGCCTTCCTGAACAAATCCCCGTTTCATATAAGTTAATATTTCATGTGTATTCATTTCTTCGCTATTTTTGGAATACGCTCTTAACTCTGTAACAAGGTTTTGTAGCAAATGAATCTCATTACTATGTTTTTGTTGCATCTCATTACGTTCCTTATTATGCTGCACAGCTAATTGATTTTTCATCATTCTCACATTTTCCAGTTCTCTTGCTGTACTCTCTTTTAAATTGTTATACTTTTTTCGTTCTACACTTTTTAACGTCTCTTGTTTTTCCTCATAAGTAGCTACTGTTGCAGCAATTTCACTTTGGTAGTTTTCTATTGATTGTGTCCTTTCAAACTCCACTTGTTGCTTGTCAGATTCTAACTGTTTATTCTTATAAAACAATACAAATATTCCAACTAGCAATGCTAAAATCACACATATGAATACATATTCCATCTTTTTTCTCCTTTATAGATTAGGTAGATATCACCTAAAATTTTAAAAATATTTTCAATCTATTATACTACGTATTATAATAACGATCTGTAAAATTTGGATAAATTTTGCATACTTTATTTACTATAAAAAGTGAACAAGTTATCTCTCAACTGATTTAAGATCAGAGGAAAACATATGTAGAAAAAAGTCAAGAACTTAAGAAGAATCAATCATAAAAAAGAAGCCCTCGAAACCTCAACATTACAAGGTTTTTCGAAAGCTTCTTTTATTGTAAAGTAAAAACATCCCATCATGTAGGAGATTTTTCATAAACGTTTATTACACTGTACTTAGACCAAAACGTTTACAGTCTTCTTGCCATTACCTCTATCTTTAAAAAAGAATAACAGCACATGATGGCCATCAAACCGTACTTTTTTCGTAATTACGATTTATTTTTCAATATACACAGAACGCACAATTGTACGAGTATAAGCTTTACCTTCTGCGTTAATACCTTTAATATCAATCGTCATATTATATACATCTGATTTTTTTATATGATCCAAAAGGCCTTTGAATGCAGCCTCATCTAACCTTTGCAGCTGGTTCGATTGTAATACTAAATTCCCTTCTCGATCAACAACTCGAACAGTAAAAGAAAGATTCTCTTGTTTTCCTAGTTCTTTAGTAGATTGCTTCAATTGAAATTCAACTTTATCAGCTTTAATTTTCCCTGGCATTTTCAATGTAAACGGCGCTGTTTGTTTATAATCACTAACAACCATATAGGCATCTTTTGTATGTGTGGTCATTAGTTTAACATGCCATTCTCCGGTTTCCATTTGATTAATTTTAAATGTCCGAATGGACGCCCCCTTAAAGTAGGAAGTTTCGTCTCCAACCGTAAACTTACTATCTTTATTCGTATATACTTTGCCCGACGGAGAAATAAGTTGTACTTTCACTTCTGAAGATGCTGTCAACACAGAGACCACACCTTCTGTTTTTGTATCTACCGCAATTGTTTGATCAATCCATTTATTCGGCTCCAGTTCTCCACCTAAAATGCTTTGATTAGATGTAGTATTTAAATTATCAACAAATTCTCTATTATTATTTAAAGTATAAGGAGGAACGAATGTAGCAGTAGAAGTACGTAAATACGATTCAATTCGAGAAAAGACGGCTGAACCTTTTCGAATATTATCATGATCAAATCTAGAATCAGTAAATAAATGTGTTCCATACGGTAATTTTGTACTCCATTCATTCACTAAACCATCATTAGAGCCATACGCAGAAAGATATAACCCACCTAAAGATAGAGCAGAGAAAGCCGGTCCCCAACTTGTACCTGCAACTGTATAATAACGATTTAATTTAGCGTTTGGATTGTTATCTATTACAGAACGAAATTGTGCCATTTCACCTGTTTGTAAAGAATAAGTGCCATCGTCTCTTTGTCCGAGTAATGAAGCCAACCACCCCGCCCACCAACTATAGGATAAGTCTGCTAAATTTGACCCATAATGCGGCGAAGCTAGTGTAATAACATTTCCTACAAAACGATTCGCACCGTATTGAATGAGCGCTGCTTGGGTGTCAATTCCACCTTTACTATGAGCCACAATATTCACTTTTTTACCAAAATGATTATAAATCTCTTCTAGCTTTGCAGCCAATAATTTACCATTATCCCACTGACTTGCAGATCCCTTTCCAGCTGCATCATATAGTTGAACAAACACCGTTTGATATCCCGCACGATACGCATAATCATACATATCGTTTACATCGTGATAAACTGTTTTTCCATACCAACTATCTGCACTTCCATTTCTCCCTTGTACAAAAACAATCGGTGGCCTATTTTCATCATAATTTAAAGGCTTCTCACCTAAAAACCAATCTCCTGGATTAAATGTTTCTTTTGGCGGAAGCACCCCACCATAATTCGGCGTAGTATTTGCTTCAGCGCTTGCAATACTAATAGGAGTAACGAGTAAAATGAATGTAGTAATCAACATCATGCATCTTTTAAACGACGCGTACATAATAACCCCTCCTTTTTTCAGAAAGATGACGCAGAGTTTATAAATTGCTATGCTATTGCAATACCATTACTTCTATAATTCCCAAGACTCCTTTGCTTCTAAAATTTCTAAGGGTCATATTTATTCAATTAATGAGTATGATAGTTTGAACACATCGTCTTATTCTTTATAAACAGTATTCTTCCTATGCATCTTAATTCCTTTCACTCATCAATAGTACAAATGTTTCTCAATAAAAAGCTCACAGATTTTCTTGATAATAATATTAAATTAAGAAAAACAACTGAAAAAAGCAGTTATAATCGGTATGATAGGAACTCTCTCAAAAATTTTATTTAGTTGGAGATAATGTAGCATTCGGTGTATGTATTGAACGAGCAGAGTATCACTACGAATTCAGTATGTGGGGCATAACAAAAATTACAGAGATAGAGGCATTTTTAAGAGAATAAAAAAGAGGCCTTCAAAACCTCAATATTATAAGGCATTCTGAAGGCTTCCTTTATTCTGAAGTAAATACATGTTGTAATACAATCCTTGCTTACTCAGTAATTCTTGATGCGTTCCTCTTTCTACAATTTCTCCATCATGCATAACAAAGATTTGATCAGAATCTTGAATAGTAGATAAGCGGTGCGCAATCGCAATTGTTGTTCTACCTTTTCGCATGCGCTGCAGTGCTGTTTGAATCGCTTCTTCTGTTTCTGTATCAATATTTGCTGTTGCTTCGTCTAATACTAATACTTTCGGATTTGTAGCAATTGTTCTCGCAAACGCGATGAGTTGCCTTTGCCCACTTGAGAACGCAGCTCCTCTTTCTACTACTTCTGTATTATATCGCTCTGGTAACTTTTCAATAAATATATTCGCTTGCACAAATCTAGCAGCTTCTTCTACCTCTTCATCCGTAATACTTTCATTATACATACGAATGTTTTGTTTTACGTTTCCAGCAAACAAGAATGCATCTTGAAGTACAAGCCCAATTTTCTTTCGAATTTCCTGCTCTTCATATTTTTCTAAGTTTACCCCGTCTATTAAAATATTGCCTGACTTAATATCATAAAAACGCATCAATAAGTTCATAATCGTGCTCTTCCCACTTCCAGTATGCCCAACAAAAGCAACCGTTTGCCCAGGCTTCACATGAAAAGATACATTTTTCAAAACATCACGCTTTCCATCATAGGAAAATGTAACATCTTTAAATTCAATTTCTCCTTCATCCACTTTTGACTCTCCATTTCCTTGTTGAACAGGGGCTAAATCTTTTTCATCCATCAAATGAAAGACACGTGAGGAAGAAACAAGCGCTTGCTGAAAGAAAGAAAGTTTCATCATCATTTCATTTACAGGTTGGAAAAAACGATGAATATAATTAACAAAAGCATATAATACCCCAACTTCAACTGGACTATTCAAGGCGTTAAAGCCAAATAATGCAAGCACTAAAGCGATAGCCATAATATGAACAAGGTCTGTTGCTGGGCGTAAAAATAACGCATCTAGTTTTAACGTACGGCGCCCAGCACCGTAATGCTTATCGTTCACTTCTTCAAATTCTTTTCGCATCCGTTTTTCTTGGCGAAATACTTGCACGATATTCATCCCTTGAATCGATTCATTGAGCTTAGCATTTAAAATACTTAATTGATTCCGTAGCTCCAAATAAAAAATAGAGCTTTTCTTGCGATACATCGTCATAATTGTAAGCATAATTGGAATTAATATAAGAGAACATAAAGCAAGCTTCACATCAAGTAAAAACATTGCCACCAAAATCCCGATTAAAAACACAACATTTTTTACAAATGTTGATAACACACTCACATAGAAATCTTTAATTGCTTCCGTATCATTAGTAATACGAGATACGAGAGTACCAATTGGCGTACGATCAAAAAAGCTTAATGACAACCTTTGTACATGTTCATACACTTCAACCCGCATGTCTTGCACAATTTTAAACGCAATATTTTGGAAATATAGTAAATTTAAATACGTAAATAAAACCTTTAATAAATGAGCAATCATATATACAACAAATAGGGTTACAAGTGCTGATTGTTCAAAGTTCCGTGGAACTAAATGTTCATCAAGAAACTGCTTAATTAAAAATGGCCCCATCATTTCTGTGAAAGTTGCACCAACTAGAAATAGAAATGCCAGTGCCAATAAGCCTTTATATGGTTTCATATACGAAAGTAATCGCCATAAATCGCTTCTTTTTTTCTCAGCCATTATATGCCTCCCTTCTCAACTAACGCTTCTAACTGCTGACTTTCATACATCTCTTTATACCAACCTTCTTGCCCCATTAGTTGTTCATGCGTACCACGCTCTACAATTTTCCCTTCATCAACAACAAGAATAAGATTTGCATGTTGGATAGCACTTAATCTGTGTGCTGTAATTATTGTTGTTTTTTGTGCTCTTTCTCGTTTCAATGCCGTTAAAATTGTTTCTTCTGTTTTTGCATCAACTGCAGATAAACAATCGTCTAAAATTAAAATTTCAGCATTTGTTAATAAAGCACGTGCAATTGAAATCCGCTGTTTTTGTCCACCTGATAAAGAAACCCCGCGTTCCCCTACTACCGTGTCATACCTTTCTGGAAATTGCATAATATCATCATGAATACAAGCAATATTCGCAGCATGCGTAATGTCTTTATGCATAGCATCCACCTTTCCAAATGCAATATTTTCACCTATACTTGCTGAAAATAAGAAATGGTCTTGAGGGACATACGAAATAGCCGATCGAATACCGTGAAGCGTCATATCACGAATATCTTTTCCTCCAACTTGCAATGCTCCATTAAAATGATCATATTCTCGAATTAAACATTTTAGTAATGTCGTTTTCCCTGCACCAGTTCGGCCAACAATACCTAATGTTTCACCCTTTTTTAGCGTAAAATGAATATCTTCTAAATTAATTATTTCATTTTTCTTATAGGAAAATGTATCGATTGCAAACGTAATGTCACCGCTTGCTACATTTTGTACTGCGCTCTCCTTATTCACCACATCTGAAGTTTGAGATAATATTTTTTCCACACGGTCATATGAAGCACGACCACGTTCCATAATATTAAATAGCCAACCAAATGCAAGCATCGGCCAAACAAGTGTCCCTAAATATGTTGTAAATGTAATTAATTCACCAACTGTCAGTTCTCCACGAACAACTAATAGTGATCCATAACATACAGCGATTAAGAATGAAAAACCGACAATAAGAGAAATTGTTGGATCAAATAGTGAATCGATACGTGCAACTAACATATTTTTATGTACAACATCTTCTGATTTTTTTCTAAATGCTTGTAAATCTTCCTTTTCTTGACCGAGTGAACGAATCACTTTCATCCCACTCATGCTTTCTTGGACTTTATCATTGATCTCAGAAAACGCTTGCTGTGCTTTATGAAAGCGTCTATGTAATAAAGTACCATAATAATTAGTTGAAATCGCTACAATCGGCATTGGAATTAGACTTAACAATGTTAACTTCCAACTAATTGTAAGTCCCATAGCCACAAGTACACATCCACCTACGGCTAACGAATCCACAAGTGTCAAAACGCCCGACCCAGCTGTTTGTTGAATTGCTTGAATATCATTCGTTGCATGTGCCATTAAGTCCCCTGTACGATGTGATTGATAAAATGACGGACTCATGTTTGTAAAATGTTCATATAATTTCTTTCTTAATTGGCGTGCGAGCTTTAAAGAAGATCCAAAAATCATAATACGCCATATGTAACGTAATATATACATTGTAATCCCAACAACTACTAAAAGAACAACCCACTGTAACAACTTTTCAAATGTTAGCGTCTGGTTGTTAATTTCGTCTACAATAATCCCAATGACTTTTGGTGCCACAAGCTCAAGAAGTGCTACCCCAAACAACAAAATAATCCCCGTTATATACGCCCGTTTTTCTTGTTTAAAAAACCACGCTAAATTAAAAAATACTTTCATCATATCCTCCTCCCCTGAAATGAGCGATGTTTTCAGTGTATCAAAATCACAGAATTTTTTAAAGTTTTCAACACTAAAGTTTTCCAAAAAGAAAGGACACTCTTATCGAGTGTCCCTTTAGCGCTTATTTCATTTGTTGCTTGTTCATTGCGCTCATCATTTGATTGATTTTCTTTTGGGATGGTTTTTGTCCCATTTGCATCATCATCATTTTTAACATTTGTTCATTGATTGGTGGATTTTTTTGTAAATAATTCATCATATATTTGCGGGCGATGAAAAATCCTAACGCCACGCCTGCTACTAGTGCTAATACGCCCACTAGAACAACTACCCAAATTGACATATATTTTCCTCCTTCATGTTGTCTACCTTACAGTGTACTAAAACCTTTTCAATAAGACAAGATTGTATTCGACATTTTTTACACATATGTTCGCGCTTGTTTCAAAGGATTTAGCCAACCATACTTTTTATTCTCATAATCCATTGCCAAAAATGTCAATTCACATTTCCTAAGAACCTCAAAGAAAGTCGTTTCCATCGATACATTCCCAGATGTATTCATTTGAATATATTGTGATTTCACCGTTATTTCCCCATATTCTGCACCCGTAGATAATATGTGCGTATGGTGTATTCTCTTATACTTTCCAACACTACGTAATGCTTGTTCTAATTTATGGTGAATTTTCATTACTTGTAATGGCATCGTAATATACATCATCTGCTTATATAACACTTTCTTTTCCGAAAGGGAACCAGATTCTGAAAATCGAGCAAATAAATCGAAAAACAAATACTCCCGACCAAAGTATGCCTTCGCAATATCTTCTTGAATTAAATACAATTCATACGTTTTCATACTTTCCCTCCCGCACTGGACAACCTTTTTCTCTACATTATATAAAAGATAATATGCAATGATTGTCTGACTGCGGAGAAAGAAAAAACTTTTTCTGTCGAATAAACTCATTTACATAGAAAAATCTCTCCATGCCGGAGAGATTTTTCACAAATCATTAAAGCATTTCTTTTACTTTACGAACAACATTTTCTACAGTGAATCCATACTCTTCCATGATCTTTTCACCAGGAGCAGAAGCACCAAATGTATCGATACCTAACACATCTCCCTCAAGACCAACGTAACGGTGCCATCCGAAAGTAGCACCCATTTCGATTGCGAAGCGTTTTGTTACTGCTTTTGGTAATACAGATTCTTTATATTCAGCAGATTGTGCTTCAAAGCGATCCATAGATGGCATGCTGACAACAGCTGCATCAACACCATTTTCTGCTAATACTTTTTGCGCTTCAACCGCTAAACTTACTTCAGAACCACTTGCAAGTAAGATTACATCAGCAGTTTCTTTCTTGCTTGCAGAAATTACATACGCACCTTTTGCAACTTTTTCATACGTATCGTCTAATGCACCTTCTAATGTTGGAAGATCTTGACGAGTTAAGATTAATGCAGTTGGTTTGTTTGTAGATTCTAAAGCCAATTTCCAAGCTGCAACTGACTCGTTACCGTCAGCAGGACGAAGAACAGATACGTTTGGCATCGCACGAAGCGCCGCTAATTGTTCAACTGGTTCATGCGTTGGTCCATCTTCTCCAACAGCGATACTGTCATGTGTAAACACATATGTTACAGGCAATTGCATTAATGCTGCAAGACGGATTGCTGGACGTAAGTAATCAGAGAATACGAAGAACGTACCACCGTAAGTTTTTAAGCCACCATGAAGCGCGATACCGTTCATTGCTGCGCCCATTGCGAACTCACGTACACCGTACCAAATGTTTTTACCACTGTAGTCAGCTCTTGTAAAGTCTTTTTCGTTATTCATGTATGTTTTGTTAGAACCAGCAAGGTCTGCAGATCCACCAAAGAATGATGGTACAGCTTCTGCAATCGCGTTAATTACAGTACCTGAAGAAGAACGAGTTGCTGTTTTTGATCCTAATTCATAAGTTGGTAAGTTTTTATCCCAACCTTCTGGAAGAAGACCTTTCATTGCTGCTTGTAATTCATTTGCTAATTCTGGATATGCTTGTGCATATTCACCAAGCATTGTATTCCATTCAGTTTGAGCTGTTTCGCCAACATCTTGTACCGTTTTACGGAAGTTCTCATATACTTCTTCTGATACATGGAAGTCTTGTTCAGCCGTCCAAGCATACGCTTCTTTTGTTAATTTTGTTTCGTCTACACCTAGTGGAGAACCGTGTGAAGCTGATTTTCCTGATTTATTTGGAGAACCGAAACCGATTGTTGTTCTTACTTCAATTAGCGTTGGGCGGTTTTCATCAGCTTTTGCTTCCTCAATCGCTTTTGCAATCGCTTCAACATCGTTTCCATCCTCAACACGGATTACTTGCCAGCCGTATGCTTTATAACGATCTTCTACACTTTCAGAGAATGAGCGATTTAAATCACCATCTAATGAAATATCGTTAGAATCATATAACACAACAAGGCGACCTAATCCTAAGTGAGCAGCTAATGAAGATGCTTCAGCAGAAACGCCTTCCATTAAATCACCATCACCGCAAATTGCATATGTATAATGATCAACTACGTTGTATGCATCACGGTTATACTTCGCTGCTAAATGTCTCTCAGCCATTGCCATACCAACTGCTGTTGAAATACCTTGCCCAAGTGGACCAGTTGTTGCATCTACGCCTGCTGTATGACCATACTCAGGATGTCCTGGAGTTTTACTTCCCCATTGGCGGAAGTTCTTTAAATCATCCATTGTTACATCGTAACCAGATAGATGAAGTAGACTGTATAATAACATTGAACCATGACCTGCAGATAATACGAAACGATCACGGTTAAACCACGTTGGGTTATTTGGATTATGTTTCATAAATTGCGTCCATAATGTATAAGCCATTGGTGCTGCACCCATTGGCATTCCTGGATGACCAGAGTTTGCTTTTTCAATCGCATCAATGGATAATGTGCGAATCGTGTTGATAGAAAGTTGTTCGATTGAATGTGACATGCTATTCTTCCCTTCGCTTATATTAGTAAACGTTTTACACATTTATATGATAGCTTCCCACGCAAGATTATACAACATGTATCGACAAATATGTTGATGTTTTTTCGAGTTTGTTCAAAAAAAATACGAAATTCCACAATGTATAGGGTTTCAATCTGCTATACTTTTTTATTATTCATTTATTAACAATAAAGGGAATTATCTATATTTTTTATACGTGACTCGTAAAAATTTTTAACAAATATTCTATCCACTCCATATCGTCCCCTCTATTCACAACATATCATTAAAATGAACATATATTAATTTTCATCGTATAGATTAAATAAAAACGGAGGAATGCGAAATAATGAGTGAAGGAATAGCTTCTTACACCTTTATAATGGTTTTGACCCTCATTTCAATTCTTTCTATTTATTTTTCAGTCAAATTAAAATCACCCCATAAATACATCCCAGGTGTCCTCATGCTTATTTTCTCCATCGCTACATTTTGCATACTATATTTTGATCAGGGCGCAATTATAATAAGTGAAGGATTAGGATATCTATATAGTTTCATGGCGATCCTCTTGTTTCTTATTGCCGTTATTTCTTTATTTATTGCAACTGCTATTTCTTTTATTTCAGCTTTATTTAGAAAAAAATAATGTTTTTATATGTGGTCACCCCGATGGAAAAAAGATTACATTCAAAAATGCAAAAGGTATCCTCCATTATCTTTCACTTTATGAAGGAATTTAGCCAAAGAGTCTAATTCTGAACAAAAACGAGCAAAATAAGTGAACCATTATTCCTGCCCCCTCCTTCTCGTTTTTGGTAATACCATAAACAATTCTATTAAAATCAAAAAAGATGGGCTTCGCCCATCTTTTAATTCAACTTTGCATTATCTTGTTTTTTCAATGCCTTTAATTTCGCCGGTGTAACATCTTTACCTTCTTCATTAACGATTTTAATGCCTTTTAATTCGTTTAACATATTTTGGCGAAATCCTTTTAAATATTGTTCACGGAGCGATTGGCGCTCACGTTGTTCTTCTTCAGTTAATCCTTCAGCTTTTGCTTTTTTCGCTAAGAAATTAATGCGTTCAATGAGTTCGTGACTTAGCATCTCGAATCCCCTTTCTACTTAAAACTGATTATTATCATACAATAGTTAGTCTTGTTTATCAAGCAGTTGCTTCGTGTATTCCACGTATCTGCGATGTACTGTTGCTTTGGATACATCATGACCAAAACCACGAAGTGTTGCAGCAATTTCCTCAAATGTTAATTCATTACGACGAAGACGCACAATTTCTTCAATCGGTACTTCTTTCTTTTCACGGCCTGTACTTAAATGACGATTTGTTAAATTTTTTTCTGGACGAAATCCCCTATCCACCGCTCGCTGCATTCCACGTTTAATCTTCAAATTATGAATCTTTCTCTGATATTCTTCAACTATACCAATAATATCTAGTACCATAGAATCTGAATCAGAAAGTTGTAATTCGCCATTATGTGTATGCGTATATACCTTTACCCCTTCTTTATGTAAACAGTGCATTAAAGCAATCTTTGCATTTCCTCTTCCAAGCCTTGTTTCATCTTGAATAAGAAGCACATCGACCTGTTCAGCTCGAATCATATCCAATACTTCTAATATACCATCTCGTTCAATTGTATAGCCGCTTGCCTTCTCCTCAAACACCTTTATAACATTCATTTGATACCGCTTAGCTAAATGCAATAATTCATCTTTTTGACGTGATAATGACGTTTCTTGCGCTTCTTTTGTTGTGCTTACACGGGCATAAATAATTGCATTCATTTTAAAACCCTCTTCCTCACTTCAATTTTTACTTTAGTGTATCACAAATCACTTTTTTGTTCGAACTTATGTTTGTAGAATGTTTTTTCCCATGTTATACTTATAAGTAAGAAAATTGAAAGAAAACGAGGTGTTAAAAAACATGGAAAAGTTAACAAAACGCCAGCAAGACATTCTCGACTTCATTAAGCTAAAAGTACAAGAAAAAGGTTATCCACCTTCCGTACGCGAAATTGGTCAAGCGGTTGGCCTTGCTTCTAGTTCTACGGTGCACGGACATTTATCACGTCTAGAAGAAAAAGGTTATATTCGACGTGATCCAACAAAACCGAGAGCTATTGAAATTTTAGGGGAAGTAAAAATCGAAACAGAAACACAATCAGTGGTTCAAGTCCCAATTGTCGGAAAAGTTACAGCTGGTTTACCAATTACAGCAGTTGAAAGTGTAGAAGAGCATTTCCCACTACCTGCAAGCGTTGTTGCTGGAGCAGATCAAGTGTTTATGTTACGAATTTCTGGAGATAGCATGATTGAAGCAGGTATCTTAGACGGAGATTTAGTTGTTGTTCGTCAGCAACATTCTGCATATAACGGAGAAATTGTCGTTGCTTTAACAGAAGATAACGAAGCAACTGTAAAACGTTTTTACAAAGAAAAAGATCACTTCCGTTTACAACCTGAAAACTCTTCTTTAAAACCCATCATTTTAGATAGAGTTTCTGTTATCGGAAAAGTAATCGGTGTATATCGTGATTTACATTAAAAATAGACCAGTTAGCCTGGTCTATTTTTAATTCGATTCAATTGTATCGTCTCCTGCAGATGTTTGTCCGCTAATTTTCACTCTACCATTTCCTAGTGTTACATTTCTTTAAACCAAATCAGTTAAATACTCACGTTTTTCCATGGCTATGAAAAAACGTAACAACGGGGATATCTACTCTAAGTCCTTCGCCCCCATATGCTATTTCAAGAATGTTACTTTTTAACATTTCATATGTAATAAAAAAAAGACCGTCTCTTTAACGATCTCTTTAAGCTAAATTTCCGGCTACTAACATTGAACAATTTTGAAGGCTTTTAGAACGTAGACTATACGCGACCACTTTCTTCTTATACTGCTTGACTACATCAACGTGATCGTCATACCTGTACACAGAAAACCTAACATCATTTTTTCCTTTTTTCGTATCAATAACCAATGGCGTTCCACTGCTGTGTGGAGGAAAATAATATTTTTCTAAAAATATCGCTTCGTTAAAATAATCAACAATTTGAATTTTTTCTTCCCCTTCTAAACGCTTTCCATCAATCGTTACGGTAACAGCCTCATTATTCAATTGCGGGTGCAGTTCAAATCTACCGATAATAGACTCTATAACAGAAGTGGGCATACTCGTCACTACTATTTTTAAAGCACCGAAAAGAATTAACATAACTATAAACCAAGTCGTCATATTTTATCCTCCTCATCATATTCTAAATTCACATTATTACATTAATAATATTACCATAGTGTAATTAGTTAATTTTTGTACATTGTGTGAAACTTAATATAGTGAAGCTTCCATCAGTGGTGGAGAGCTTTATCTCTCACTGATGGAAGGCCTTCACCAGTCCAGCTCTTTTACGAGCAGTTATCAATTCATTCCCCTATGAACCTTAAGCTGTAGTGCTTACTGCCCATGGATAGTGGGATAAAATTATGCAGAAATGTCAACAGTACTTCGTAATCTTACCACATCTTGAGAAAGCTAAGACTCAATAAATTCCTCAAAATAAAAGGATGCATTTTTCATATTTAATTATGAAAAGAAACATTTCCCTTTTTAAGCTGAGCGGTTAATGCAGTCTTATATACTAAAGAGATTTACGGAACAATTCTAGTACATCTTTCATAACAAAAGGACCATCTTTTTTTACATGCTCAGCAAATTCAGAAACGAGACGCAATGTTTTAACACTTTCAATTGGATGACCACCTGATGCACTTTCAGCAGAAAGCATAACCGCATTCGTTCCATCCAGTACAGCCTGGAATACATCAGTCACCTCAGCTCTTGTAGGAATAGAATGATCCACCATAGATTGAAGCATTTGCGTCGCTGTAATCACATATGTATTTGTTCGATTGCACTCATGAATCATCATTTTTTGCAAAAGCGGAATAAATTGATACGGTAATTCCACACCTAAATCCCCCCTTGCAATCATAATTCCATCCGCTTCTTTGCACATATCTTGAAAATTCTCGATTGCTTCTATCGTTTCTATTTTTGCAATTAAATTGGGGGAAGTTTCTTTATATTGATGTATAAAGTTTCGAATTTCCTTTATATGAGAAGGTTTTCTAACAAATGAACACGCAATAAAATCCACACCCTCACCTAGAAGAAACCGAATATCTTTTTGATCCTTCTCCGTAATAGCCGGCAAGCTAACGTTTGCTCCTGGTAAATTCACCCCTTTATGCGAAGCGATATCGCCACCTATTTTCACTTTCGTTTCTATTTTTTCCATACTAACCTTTTCAACAATTAATTCAACTTGTCCATCGTTAATAAGGATTCTATTTCCAACTTCCACATCATTAGCAATCCCAGAATAATCAACACTCGCCCCTTCTTTACTTCCAGTAACGGATTGAGTATATAAAATAAAAGGATCCTCCGCTTGAAGGGTAATTTGTTCCTCCTTGATTACACCCAATCTTATTTTAGGCCCTTGTAAATCACCTAGGATTTTTATGGAATCATCTAAAGACTTTACTAAATGAATTATTTCTTGATGACTTTCATGTGAACCGTGTGATAAATTTAACCGAACAATTTTCATACCCTGTTTTATTAACTGAGCTAATGTCTCTTTATTATTACTTGCTGGACCAATTGTACAAATTCGATCGATTGTCATATTTCCACCATCCTTTTTAGCTATGATTCCCATATAAAATGAAAAAATAATATTTCTCATACATGATTTAAAATTAAATACCTGTGCTAGCTTTTTTCTCCATCACCTATTGATTATTTCCCTTCACCAATTGGACTTTCACAGGCAGTTAATCTTCCTACCCAACTTTTTCCCTTGCTGACTTTTGAGATAAGAGTTTTACTGACCGCAAATAACGAGATAAATTTATGTAGAAAAATAAGTATACGAAAAAGGGTAGTAATTTCCTCTCATAGAAATCACTACCCTTTGCATGATGAAAAAGTGAGCTTTACAGTAAACGTGTCTGATAGATACATGTTCTAGCATGTAGTACTCTTGATGACAGAACACTCATTCCATCGATTGTTGCAATTATTTTTGTTTCAATCTTTCTTCTAGCACATGAATCATAAATAAGAAATGTTCAGCTTCCCTTGTAACATGATCAGCTAGTAACGGATTAATTACACTTTTAATTTGGCATGTCTGGATAAGCTCTAATCCAGCTTTTTTGAAGTTCCTCAACTCAACTGTTGCATTTTCACTATCTTTATTCATCTTTCCAATAATCGGATATATCGGTTGTTTTTGATACAACATTGATTCAACATCTCTCGCTTGACCGAGTAGGACTTCAAAATCATTACCAAATTTTAAAGCAGTATGAACTAAATTCCGCTCGGATTGATCAAGTAAAGAGGCAATAAAACGAGAGTGCTCCATCATAATTCTGAGCCAAAACACATTTTCACTTATTATCGCGTCCTGAATTGGATCCATTTTTCCTTCATTAAATTTCTGAAGGGTCCGTATAAAATATTCTGCTTCTCTCGCAACATGATCTACTAATAATGGAAAATTGAAACCACTTACCTTACAATTAATAATCAAAATTAAAAGGTTTCTTTTATAATTACGAAATGCATAAACTAGTTGAATACTTTCTTCATTTAATTGCCTAACTGCTTGAACAGTTTGAGGAATAGAGAATGCTTTTTGTAAATGTCGATCAAAAAGATGATAAAACTGCTCTACTTGTTGAATTAGATTTTTATCTTTCCGATTAAATCCTTCACTAAGAAAAAGCGCATGTTCCTTCATAATCTGTAACCAAAATTGATTTTCAGTTAAGGACCTTTCAATAAATAATTGTTCTGTTAATGATTCAGAAGGTGCAGCTTTCAATTCCGGCGGAAGTAACATAGCCCGCTGTGTATCCATAACAAAGTGACCAGGAATAGGTTGTTGCCCTTTAGTCATTCCCCCCTAATGCCCTTAAAAGCATCTTTACTATAATTGTGTATATTAATCGGTAATATTTACTATACCCCCAAAAATAACAACTTGAATTCCGAATATACTGTTTTCAAAAACAATATATAAAATGCGAAAGCTCATATTCTGCTAACATGTGAACTTTCCTTTATTCTATTTATTACCTGAAGCTGATTAGGTACAAACCCTGAAACAAAATCAGCTTTTCCTATCCTACTCACCACTTGTCCATAAAGATAGAATTTATAAACTTATATGCTTAAAAGTAAATTTCATACCTATTTGCTTATTATTGAGAATTAAGAATAATGAAGTAGTTTAAAGCAAATATTATTACTGTTATAAGTCAAAAGGAGGTCATTATAATGAACAAACAACGCGCACAAGAGATTGCAGCTTCACCGATTATGGCTAATGTAACCTATAATGGAGTTGCAATTTACATTCAAAATGTAGATGAAAATAATGAAACAGCTAGAATTTATCCCCTTAACGAGCCTCAAAATGAGCAAGAAATTCCTTTATCTAACTTAATAGAACATTAAACAAACAGTAATTTTCAATACAAACTCTACTCAAAGTGGTGTTTGTTAGGGACAGCTCATACAATTGCTTGTCCCTCCCTATTTTTATAAATTCAATTATCTCACCTTATCCTCGACACAAAATGGTAGCTCAACGTTATTTGCTGAGAAATATTTCACTAGTGCACCTCGCTTATTAATTTCCACACAACCGAAGAACCAAATTTCATTTATATACGACTAGATTCAAAACAATATAATTTAAAAACGTAGAGTAGGATTTCTTTAAATGACATAGAACTTATTATGTAATAACAAGAAATCAATTCCTCAACAGTACCAACCGTTTCAGGAAAAGTTTCTTCAATTGCTCCTTAGGTTGGCTTTTTTCTGCAACAAATACCTAAAAACAAATTTTGTTTTACACGAGTTATTTACATAGACCATACTTATCACAATAAAGTGAAACTTTAATCAGCGATGGTTTTCTTCATCCCCCACCTAACTTCTCTGTTTTCGCTGAATTTTGAGGTGGGATTTTACCGTCCACAAATAGTGGGATAATTTGAATGAACTAAAAAGAAAATGAAATTGGGAGGAGTACGATGACGCAACTCGATTCTTTACATCCAGTTGTAGAAAAGATAATCCATAATATTGAGAAAGCGATGGTCGGAAAGCGGAAGGAAATCACCCTTACCTTAGCGGCTCTCTTAGCTGAAGGTCATGTACTATTAGAAGATGTTCCAGGTGTTGGGAAAACAATGATGGTGCAAGCCCTTGCCAAATCCATCGATGCAGATTTCAAACGAATTCAATTCACTCCTGATTTACTGCCATCAGATGTAACAGGTGTTTCTATTTATAATCCGAAAGAATTTCAATTTAAATTTATGCCAGGACCTATTATGGGAAATATCGTGCTAGCTGATGAAATTAACCGTACATCACCGAAAACGCAATCAGCCTTGCTTGAAAGTATGGAGGAAGGCAATATAACAGTAGATGGGACAACAAGACCTTTACCGAAACCATTTTTTGTAATAGCTACCCAAAACCCAATTGAATATGAGGGAACATATCCTTTACCAGAAGCTCAGCTTGACCGTTTCTTACTAAAGCTAAAAATGGGCTATCCCACACCGGAAGAAGAGTTTGAGGTTTTAAATCGTACAGAAAAAACAAAGCCTATTTCTCATTTACAAGCCGTTATTACAATAGGAGAATTACTACAATTACAACAAAACATACGAGAAATATATACTTCCAAGGCCATTAAGCACTACATCGTAAAACTCGTTAACCAAACCCGCTCTTATAACTCCGTTCAATTAGGAGCTAGTCCGCGTGGTTCCATTGCTTTGATGAAAGCTTCACAGGCGTATGCGCTCATAAATGGCAGGGACCATGTCATTCCGGATGATGTTAAATTTTTAGCTCCATATGTTTTGTCCCATAGAATCATTTTAAAAATAGAGGCGAAATTTGAAGGGCTAACGCCAGAAAGCGTCATTACAAAAATTCTCGCCCGGACTCCAGTTCCGGCTCAAAAGGCAAAAAACTCCTGATGAAACAGCTATTACGAGCAGTTCATAATGTCGGAAAAATATCGTCGATTGTTTTATTCGTTGCTTTAACATTTATATACGCAATGTTACAAGGAGAATTCGTAAGTTGGTTTCTATTTTACAGCTTTATTCCATTCAGTCTTTATTCATTATTGTTGCCCTTTTGTGCCCTATGGAACACTGAGGTGAGACGTATAACAAATCAAAAGGAGTACACAGCTGGACAACAATTCGTAGGCACTATTACAATAAAACGAAAAATTCCCTTTCCCTTGCTGTATTTAATTATAGAAGAGGTGCTCCCCATGGAGTTTAAAAATCGCAAACAAACAAAAAGTGCAAAAGTGATATTATTTCCAGGATTCAAACGAAATATTTCATACCAATATGTAATCGACGCAATCCCTAGAGGAGAACACACCTTTTCGAATGTGCGTGTAAAAACTGGTGATGTATTCGGGATTATTGAAAAAGAGACAATCTTTTCAGTTCCCGATAATTTTTTAGTGTACCCTCAATATGTAGACATAGCTTATAGACAAGTGGAAAACTATTTCGAACAAGGTGCACTCTCCTCAAATGTGAATGTAGCAAGAGATACAACAGTCTCAGCTGGTGTCAGAGGTTATAAACCCGGTGACCGTTTTTCATGGATCGATTGGAAGGCAACTGCTCGAAAAAATAATATTATGACGAAAGAGTTTGAACAACAGCGAAGTCATGATGTCGTGATTGTTATGGACAGAACGCCCTCTCCCCTGTTCGAATTGGTCGTTACGTTTACAGCTTCTCTCATGAGATCTATCTTAAAACAAGATTCACAAGTATCATTCATATCCACCGGAAAAGAACAAACCGTACTCCCTTTACATCATAGAGAGACACAATTACAGCAAATTTTCTGTCATTTAGCAAGAGTACAAGCAGACAGTATGCTCCCGCTCTCTCAAACTATAGAAATGGAGTTAAAGAAAATCTATCAACCAGTAACATTCGTACTTGTAACAAGTAATCTTTCTCCCGATATCCAAAAAATTGCTGAAAGTATATCATTGAAAAACAGTAAGCTGATGGTATTTGTCGTCAAGGAAAAAGCACATCAACTCTCAAATCGGGAACTAAACGTACTCGAAACACTGCGAAAACAAAAAATATTTGTGAAAGCGGTTTATGAGAATCATTATGCAAATGTATTTTTTGAGGTGAACCAATGATCACATTACCTTCAACTAATAAACGAGATATTAGCAGTTTCCTAATGCATATATTCGGTTTTCTCATTTTATTAGAATGTTTACAGCCGCTTATAGAGGTTACAGATATGGTAAGACTGAACCTCTTTAAAGGATTTGTAGGAATTTGCTTCGCTCTCTCTTTTTTTCAAGTACGATTCCAAATTTCTGTAAAGGTTGTAATCATCTTATTTATGATTCATTCGGTAGATTATAAAGGAGCTTTTATTAATCCTGCCTGGTTGATGGAATTTTCGGCTGATTTTTTTCATAATATCACTCTACTCTTTCAAGCAAACTGGCAGGGGCTTTCCAAAGCTTTTCAGACCTTCTTATTTTTTCTATTTCTCTGGTTTTTGTGCTTCCTTATCCTCTATTGGATTATTCGTCAAAAACGCGGGCTCTTATTTCTTACATTAACCATTATTTATATCACGATTTTTGATATATTCGGCTTATACGACATGAATAACGCGATCATTCGTACAATTATAATCGGCTTTTTCATGCTCAGTCTCCTCCATGCTGAACGCATAAAAACATCCGAGAACTTGCAAAAGCAGAACAAATTTACATCGAAATTGCTCGTACCGACTGCTGTATCTATTATACTTGCGATCACCTTTGGATATTTTTCTCCAAAACCTGCCCCTCAATGGCCTAATATCGATACTTTTTTTAAATTCGATTCACCTTCAACGAATAAAGAAGCAGGAATCAGCAAAGTCGGTTACGGTATAGATGACTCTCAATTAGGCGGTCCTTTTAAATTGGACGACACAATTGTTTTCACGGCGCAAATGCAAAACAGCCAATATTGGAGAGTGGAAACAAAAGACTTTTATACCGGTAAAGGTTGGGAAATTTCTGAAAGCCCTAAAAAAATTTCTTTTAAGAATAAAAACAACGTAGTGACTTGGTATGAGCGGAATACAAAAACAGAAGCTGCCGAAGCGATTATCATTATGCAAAAAGACTCCCCTCACCTTATTTATCCCACAGGGTTAATAGCGGTTGAGGCTGCTTCTGATGTATCATTCAGCGCAGATCTTTTTTCGGAAAAAATTGATATAGTAAAAGAAAGATCTTCCACCACCTTAAATAAATATAAGGTGGCTTATGAGACTCCTCATTTTTCCATCGAAAACTTAAAAGCTGTAAAAGCGGCTGAGGATTTAGAGGCAAGCCCTTATTTTATAGCAAAGTATACACAACTACCCAACTCGTTACCAAAGAGGGTAAAAGACTTGGCAATACATCTTACAAAAGATAAAAGCAATCGCTATGATCAAGTATTGGCTATCGAAAGCTATTTCACAGATCATTCCTTTGTATATGAAACAGAACAGGTTAAGATTCCAAGAACAGATCAAGATTATGTAGATCAGTTTATATTTGATACAAAAAGCGGATACTGTAATAACTTTTCAACATCTATGATCGTTTTACTTCGCTCTATCGGAATTCCTGCACGCTGGGTAAAGGGATATACAGGAGGCACTCTTGAAAACAAATTAACTCATTCAGGGTATGAGAATATGTACACAATCACTAATAACAACGCACACTCTTGGGTGGAGGTATACTTTCCAGGATACGGATGGGTCCCATTCGAACCAACAAAGGGCTTTAGCAACCCTTATAACTTTACACAAGACACTTCAGCTTCCACTTCATCAAATAGCGTAACCACGATACCAAGCAACGAACAGGTTCCACAGCGAAACCAAGAAGCCAAACAAAAAAATTTAATAGAAGATACAGAAATCCCATCTAACGAAAAAATTATTAAATCAAAAAAAGAATTTTCATGGTGGTACTTGTTCCTTTGTATCATATCAATGAGCATAATTGGCTATACCCTTTTTACTACTAGAATAAAGTGGTTCGTATTTTTTATCATTTTCTTCTATAAATACCGAAAGGGAGATGCTGTTTATTCAAAAGCGTACAGCGCACTTTTAAAACAATTGGCAAGAACCGGTATTCCCCGTAATGAAAGTCAAACATTGAGAGAATACGCAATCCTTGTAGATACTCTTTACAATTCGACTGACATGCAAAAGCTCACTCTTAGTTATGAAAATGTTATTTACCGAAACCATCATGCCACATCAGAATGGAACAAATCCGTACAATTATGGGAGAAACTCATGAAAAAAGCATCCACTCCGCCCAAATCTAATGAGTTTGATACGTTTATTTAAAGGCGTATGGTGATTTCTATCATTAGAATGAAACCTGTTTTCCCAAAACATATGGAGGCATCGAATAATGGATGTTAAACAGTCATTGTTAAAAGAAATATATAATATAGAGGATTCTTTTCAAGTCAATTCAAAATTTGATAAATGGCATAAAAAGCTTTTAAATAAAACAATTCAAGAATTTACATTAGATGATGTTTACACAATGTTAAGACAAAATATTTTATTAAAATTAGCTATAGAACAAGCTTATATCTTTATAAAAGAGGATCGATTAGCTGGAGTTATGTATGATGGTCAGTTACTAGAAGTATGATCAGAGTTATCGCCAGAAGCAATTAATAATAAAAGAAATTGTTTAGACAATGCTTGCATAGAAAATTTCTTTGGACACCTCAAATCAGAATGTTTGTACTTACACAACTTCCAGACAAAAGAAGAAGTAATGAAAGCCGTACAAGAGTACATTTATTTTTATAACACAGAACGATTTCAAGAAAAACTAAATTACCTGAGTCCGATAGAATATCGAACTCAGGTGATAAAAAGTGCATAACCATATAGGTCTTTTCTCTAATGTCTACTTGACAGGGGTATATTCACGTAGTATCAAGGCCTCTCACTCTTAGTATAGAGACATATATTGATCGCGTTCCCATTGGTGAACTTGCGTGCGGAACATGATTCCCATTTAAAAACATTTCCACATGATTCGATAAATCTCATCATATCAACGTTTTCGCAATTTAGCTTTTTAAAATATACCAAACCTTTTTAAATAAAGCGGGGCAAAGGTGGGGCGTATCCCCTCAAATTTCAAACTTATCTTACGTAATCACAACCACAATTATGGTCCTTCTTTTTTGGAACTGTTATGTTAAAGAAGACATTAGGATTATCCCGTTGAATAGCGCCTTGAATAATCACGTCGCGATTATCACCCCAAGAGTGAAGTAAGCAGTTTCCGGGACCAGTAATAATTTGATTGTAATCCCCCATATAACAATCGGCAGTATCAGGGCTTGGATGTGTAACCGGAACTGGAGAAAATGCAGTACTTACCATTTTCTCTTTACTTAATCCATCACAAAGAGAAAAGCTTTTCAAAAATACCGCAAATGTCCCATCACCTATACCGGCAAGAGTGCCTCCCCGGTCATTAAAACGATTATACTGAATATGGGCTCCATTTTTATTAGCTGCAACGGATGGGAAAAACGTAAAAGTGCTATTACTTGGAGTAATATCTACTATATTCCAAGTATTTCCTTTGTCTGTACTATAAGCTAAAAAGATATCGATAAAGGTCGTACCTCCAATGACTCTGCCAGCGTTCCATACGACATATAAAGTGCCATCTGGTCCAATCGCTGCCTGAGGGAATTCATTCATACGAATCCTTCTGACGTTATCAACACCGATAGATGGGCGGTCACAAAGTGCTGTATCAGTTGCAGCCGCAGCAAATGGGTTTGAAACTGCCACGCGAATCGGGAAAGTATTCCCACCGTCAACTGATTTAACCATACGAATGGTCCTGTTAGGCGTATTTAAATAATTCTGAGGCCGTATCATATCTGCAGGGTTAGGGTCTGTTATTTCTTCGTAAAAGACATAGATACCACCGAGATTATCTACAAGCACAAAAGACCCACTAACAAAAGTATTTGCTGCCGGAGGAATAATAACTTGGTCTGTAATGATAGGTGCTAAGTTGACTCCTGTTGTATATTTTGAAAAAAGGATGCTAGGTGTAGGCGTCGTAAAATCAGTCCACGTAATATACAGTGCTTCATTACCTGGATTATTCGCATCAGGTCCTACTGTAATCCACTCTTTATCTTGCAAAAATGTGTTGGGATTATCCATAGCAGGAGGATTTTGTCCCCGCCCAACGATTTGAGGTCGATTCATTGTTATTGCTCCGTTAGGATTAATAGTTCCTGTTGAAACGCTGATTACATCTTGTCGGCGACCGGGTATATTTTCTGTCCCAATTTGACCATAATAGAAAACACCATTTCTATCTACAGTTATCACAGGATCACCAGCATTGATCCCTCCTGGATTTACTGGTATAAAACCACCATCAGTCCAAGTATTACCTAAATCGTTAGAGAAAGCGAACCCTGAAAAGCTTGGAGGACTATTATTACTATCATTAAATCCATAAAGTATAAAATTTTTAAAATGAGCAAGGCTTGTCTCACTTTGGGTTATTCGTGGGAAATTTGTTACATCATTTGCGGAGTTATTAACCTGTCTCTCTAAGCTTATATAATTACAACAGGAATCATTATGTTTTTTCTCATCTTTAGTGTAATCAGAACAACAGTCATCCTGTTCCCTATAATGCTTTTTCCTAGCTTCCTTGCGCTCAGAACAATTATCGACATTAATATTAATAGTGGGATTTCCTACATTTGATATAGTATCTGTATCATTTTGTGTCTGTGCCTGGTTTTGTTCTTGGCGCTGAAGTTGAGCTTGAAGTTGTTTTTGTTGTTGTTTTTGTTGTTGGAGTTGAAATTGAAGGTCTTCTAATTCTACTTTTATATTTTTTATATATTTCTTTTTATATATCTCGTACTCGTCATCGCAATACATAGTTTTCCACCTCTTAAAGTTATTTATCGGCTCTGAAATCAAGTTTGAATTTACTCTGGTTGGGTATCAAACATTTTGATATAAAAACCAATATACAATAAAATATGAAAGTCAAAAAAAAAGGACAAGGCTATTAGCCATTGTCCTTAGCACATTTTCAATAGGAATTAATGACACCTGATATCTCTAGCATCCTAATGAAACATAATATCAATTATCTATTAAATTCGCTCAAAGCAAGTAAACAGAGAATGAGAAATCTTAGATAATCCTCCGATTTCAGTTTGTATAAGTGTAGTAAATACGTTTCGAAAGAAGGCTATATAAACTAAGCTAAACCATTGTTTAAATCCCTCAAGACTTAATGAAATTCCTTTTAATTTTAGAAACAAAAAATTCTCACTAAAATTTCGGATGAAGAATTGTATATAGAACTAAGTCAGAATGCTCTAGCAAATGAGTATGGATATAGTAAGGAATATATATGAAAACATTCCTGAACTGTGGAATATAATATCTAAACGGTATAAGCATTTTAAAGATAATTAAAAGGTCGCTTGTAGTGAAAGGACCTTTTCTGAAATACGAGGGACTACTATTGCATTACACAATAATGATAAGTATCCATCTATTAATAAAATATCAGGAAAATTAAATAGAGGTTGGATTTTTAACAGTGATGAAATAAGGTTATTTTATAAAAAAAGTGTTAAAAGAATTAGAGTATAAAGAAATAAAATAGTTCTTACCAGTTACGATGTATAAAAATGACGTATTTACGGAAAGTTTATGAGTTAATAAAAAGGGGCTGGCAATATTATACTTCAAATTTCGCGGGAATAGTTTCTAAAAAACTTTGGTTCACGGTAACATTATGGTTCAAAGTGCGGCTGATTTTGTTGCTCACTGGGTTCCAGAACGTTTCGTTTCTTTAACTAGCTCTTTTTATTCTGAATCAAAAACAATTCAAGAACTGTGGAAGGTCGTAAGACAGTGTAATAAAACTACTAACTTCTCTACAGGTGATAAAGCATTTACTAAAGACCAGGAGCTTACTATAGGCTTAAAAGCTATTAAAGAGTTTGTTATGAAAATTAAATCCGGAGCAACAATGAATAAGGGTAAATTCGCTTACTTCAACGGTATTGTAAATAACTTAATGGATAAGTTCTACTTTGATAGTGAGTTTATGGGAGCATAAAAAAAGCCCCCAAACACTAAATGTTCGGGGGCGAATAAGGGTAAAGAAGAAAAACATGCAGAGAGGGATTCTCTACAACCGTAATACATTTTTTCATATTGTTAAAACACTCAAAATTTCTCTTAAGGATGGAAAATCTTTATATCTTATTTATATAATTTATGTTATGGTACAATATGTTAATTAATTACAATAATTTCTAAAAGGAGGATACATAATGAAAGCAAAGAAACTAGTAAGTTTAGCACTTCCAATCATGTTACTAGGGGGTTGCGGAACAGACAATATAGAGAAGAAAGCAGACACAAAGGTAGCAAAGATAGAAGTAAAAGAAGAAGACAAGGAAAAGTTATCGAACGAAGCATACCCTTCTCGTATGTCAAACTTACATTATGAGTTAAAGTTGAAGATGGAAGAACTAACTGAAGTATCAAAAGGAAAAGACAAGGATGTAAAAGAGCAAAACAAGAAAATCTTAAAAAGTGCAGATGGGTTACAAGAAATATATGTTAAGTTTTACAAGATAGACCCACCAAAAGAGTTTGAAGAACAACACAAATCTGTTTTAAAAGCAATAGACTGTTATAAAGAAGCGATTGACACACAATTAAGTCTAACAAAAAGTGGTTCTGTAACAAAGAATAAGACGGAGCAATTAAAAGACTTAATGTACAAAGGTAATGACTACTTAGAAAAAGGTATGAAACCAATTGAGGAAGCTGTAGAACATACCAAAAGACCTGACGCTATCCCTTTATCAAAAGACGGTAAAGAAATAGTAGGTGAATGGGGTAGTTATGTTGGTGATAAATTCACTAAAGGAACAGAGTTCCGTCAAGATGGTACATACACTATATTTGATGATGTAGACAACACACCTTATGAGAACTCACATATGGATGGAAAATGGTCTTACAATGGAGACACGAGAGAAATGACATTGACAATAGACGAATATGTAAAAGACGGCAAAAAGGCTGAACCTGGTGAAATGAAACAATCTATGACCTATAAAATGGAGAACTTTACTGATACGGGATACAAGATGGTAGGAGACGATGGTAGCGTGATGCGTCAAGTAAAACGTAGGTAATAGTCAATAACAGTATTCAAACAAAGGAGTTTTACATATGGGACGAAAAATACTAGTGTTCGTAATCATAGTTCCTGCTCTCTTTTTCGCTCTTGCAGGGGCAATAGCTAGTTTAGGAACTGGGGAAACATCGGTAGTGGCTAGAGTAATGTCCATAGCAGTACCTATTCTTCTACTAACATGGATAATAAAGAGATACACGAATAAGAAAAAGAAGTCTAACAACATTGCAGTAAGCGAAAGGGTATTTGAGACAGACGAAGAAGGTAGACTAACGAGTAAAACAGATTACGTTTTAAAAGTACAAAACATATCTATGGTTTGGGTACAAGCACAAAATAAATTCAGTGAGTTAGAAAAGAAAGACCCTACATTCCTTAACACACACGATGAATTAAAGCAAGTAGTAAGTGAAATGAAGTCAGCAAACAAGAAATTAAACCACCAGTAGAGTACGATAACTTGCAATCAGAGTTATCTCAATCTCTATATACTTTTGATAAAGGTCTAGACATAATGGTAGAGGGGTTTACAACATTAGATGAAACAAAGATTAATAAGTCAGGTGAACTGATTGATGAAGGTAGTGACGGTCTTATGGAGTCACTTGGAGTTATTTTAAGCTTAACAAAATCGTAAAACGAATAATAAGAAACCAAACAAAGGGGTATATAACAATGAAACGTAAACTATTATCTTTAGCTATTCCAATGTTAATTCTAACTGGGGTTGGTTGTGAGTCAACGAATAAGAAGGAAGACGAAGCAATGAAAGTTTCAGTTGAGCAGAATAAGAAAGAAGACTATAGAAAGAACGTATCATACTTACTTGAAGATTTTTCTGAACAATCTAAAGAAATAGATGACCTTCTAGGTAGTAGAAAGTCAATGAAGAAGAAAGCGGTTAAGCTAAAAGAATTATCTAAACCTTATTTTGAATTAGTAGACAAGATAGAAAAACTAGATTATGTATCATCAAATGATTATGAAGTACAACATAACGTAGGAAAAGCAATGATTTACATAAAGAACGCGGTAGAAAACATTCAAAAAGGTTTAGAGGAAGAAGATAAAGACATAGTTGAAATCGCTAAGGAAGACTTAAAAACGGGTGCTGAGTTAATAGACAAGGCAACAAAAGAAATGAATAAAAACAAATAATAACAGCGGGGTATATGTTTATGAAACGTAAACTATTAGCAGTTGCATTGCCAGTTATGTTAATTAGTGGGGTAGTTTGTTCTAAAGACAATGCAGAAAAAAGAAGACTGATAGTTTACAAGTAGCAGTAGATTATAAAACTTCTATACTTGACTTAAGTAAAGAGTTAGAAAGCAAATTATCTACAGAAGAATTAAAAGAGTTACTTATGAATGCTAAATTTAATACATAGTAAAAAAGCCGACTCAATTTGATGTGCACCCCAATTGTTAGACACACTTAACAATTGGAGGTGCACTTTTTTACTTAATTATTTAATTTTTACATAATAAGAACTAGCAGTAATGTAATACACATTACCTCGATTATTTTTCACTTTATATTGTTGTGAGCCATTCACAGAGACCTTATCAATGATATGCACTTGTCTTATCTCCTTTTTGCAGCATAGGATGTGCCATCCAGAAAGTACCGTTTTGTAATACATATGCTCTTAAACCGACTTTAGCTGCATCGGCTGGAGCTTTCAATGTGTGAGATTGTCTAACCCATGTATCATTAGGAATAGCGAAATCGTTAGTTGCAGCTTTTAATTGTGTTCCATCAGACTTCCAAAAAATCGGTACCATTCTAATCTTACCGCGGTCATGTTCTGCTATATCTTTAGTGTAAAAATATGCAGAAACAACAACATCCTCACCCGGTGTTACAGGAACCCTATTTGACGTAAAGCTGTTATAGGCAGGTGCGGTTTCTCCAGTAACAGCTAATCTTAAACTAAAATCTCCTAAATGTGTTACGTTATTATCAACAACTGCTGGAAACTTAGAACTCAATCCCCAATATTTCGTACCTTGATTGAAACGAGTATTCCGAAGTTCATTGTTTAAACCAACCCCACTTACATATCCCTCTAGTTGCTTTATATTTACAGCTAGTTCGAGCGCTTCCGAATGCTGTTGAATGGTTGACTTAGCATCATTTTAAAGAAAGCGAATCTGCCACCTTTACCAATTCATTCATTAAGACATACACACGCAGTACTTCAACTTGAAGCTGGTGTCAGCATGAAATATTTACAAGAACGTCTTGGACATGGTAGTATGCAAATTACATCTGATGTTTATTCACATATCGGTAAAAAATTAGATAAAGAAGCAATGAATAAATTCGAGGAACACATGAGAAACGTCCTTGAATAATTTTTTAAAATAAACCCGGGCAGTTATCGGGCAGTTGATAAAACAAGCAACCGCTCAATAAAATTGCCCGAAAGAAAAAAAGACCCCGATACCGTAGTATCAAGGCCTCTCACTCTTAGTATAGAGACATATATTGATCGCGTTCCCATTGGTGAACTTGTGTTCTGAACATATCCTCTGGATTCATCATGTTTTAAATTGTAGTAATAACGTTGATTTAACAAGGTTTTATAAAAGTGATGTTTCATTATGATTCATCACTTTTTTTATTTTTGTGGGTGAATTGTGGGTGTTTTCGTAGGTGGATTACACTTTAAGAATTTAACTTATTTACACTTACTATAACTGTTAAAATAGCTTTTACAATTGTTTTCATATGCAATATAGTTAAACCCCTTCATTATAAAGAGGGATTTAACTATATTTTAACTTATTATTTATAAAAATTTTTTCAATAAGAATTCAATATAGCCTATATACTTTCTTGTACATGAAGTTCCTTTTGTAACTCAATTGCCTCTTCATAAAAATAACCATCTTCCCCTAAATCAAGAACTTTTTGTAAGCACTCACTTCCCCTTTTATATTCTCCTTTCCTGATTATATAAAACCTTGCTAACTCAAAATTGTATGTTTGCTCTAATTGCTTAATATACTTTTCCTTTTCTCCATGCTCTAAGTCCATAGCTTGTCGGTAATACTCTATCCCTTTCTGTTCACTCTCCTCTATTTTTAAAGAAGTATCTCTAAAATATACTAATCCCCTAGTTGCTAAAGCATAAGGAGCGAATCTGGAAAAACCAGTATATATATCAAGAATTTCATAAGTACCTTTTATTTTCCCAAGCATAGCTCTGTCATAAACTACATCATTTAGACACTCAACAATAGATGCAAATATAACATTATCTTCATTATTTTTCTCTATAAACTCTTCTAATTCATTAGGTGAAGCTTTTACAAAAATACATTCCCTCAATGCCTTTCCCATATTAAAATCCTCTTTCAATTTATAATAAGCTGCTCTACAGTTGTCGAGCATTTTTTCAATTTCCTTTTCTTCTTTAGAATCATTAATTAATATATTGATAATAACTTTCTCATCAGAACCCTCCATCACTTCACTTAAAAATAATTCATCAAAAGGAATAATATCTAAAATATCAACGGGTGTATAAATTAATTTGAATTCTACAATTAAATTCTCAATTTTTATTCCCGAATCACTGTAAGAAGTCGCAAGCAAAACCCCAGATGTCGTGCAAAACTTTTCAAAACAATTCCCTTATTGTTTTGAAAAGATTCATTTGATTTAATCAAAGAATTTACATCTAATACCTTTTCCGGATTGGTAACATATATAGGTTTAGAGTAAATAAGTTTTGGCGAAAATTCTATTCCGTATATTTCGTTATAACTGTTTTTAATAACTTTTAAAAACTCATTAAAAAGCCCCTTCAGCTCAGACATCGTTGGTATGTTGAACCCTCCAATTACCCTAAACCAAGCTGTCCAACGTCCATCATCATTTATATATACGTACATGGGTGGTGCTAATAACTTTTCAGATAAAAAAATGAAATACCTTTCTCTATTTGTTATACAATTAGTTAAATTTAGTATCAGTATAATTTCTTCTTTATTAAAAAAATCATCCAAATGTAATGCAGTCAAAAAATTAGCCACCTGATGTTCAATACATACGGATTGACTCAATTAGCTTTCGGTGTCCTGGGAGATAAAGGAGTAAGTAAAGTTGTTAAGGTAGCAAAAGGGGCAAAAATGTCACAAGGAATGACGGAACTTCCACAGTTATTTAACAAAGGAGACAACCTTGCAATTGCTGGTGGAGGTAATATACGGTCTGGATTTGATACGCCTGATTTTAGACAAGCTGAAGAAAAGCTATCGACCCATCAGTTCGCTAAAGGTAACGATGGTTTTAGTGGAGATAAATGGGTAAGTACTCCTAATGCAATACGCAATGTAGAAAATGATATATTAGATATAATGGAGAGTAATAATGGACATCTCCTAGACAAGCATGTTGGAAAAACGAATGATGATTTACTAAAAAGAGCTGCACAAGAAGGGGTTGACGCTACAACTTTTTCAGATAAATCTACTGCAACTAAAGCGGTACAAGCGAACATTCGAAGAAATGCAGATGATATTTCTAATTGGTTAAACGATCCGAATTCCAGTGGAATTAAAGTCATAACTACAGATCATGGTTATTCAATTGGTCAAGGTGTAGCTGTGAAAAATGGAGGAAGTTCGGCATCTAAACAAATTACTTATGATTTGACTACATCAAAGGTTGTTTTAGTAAAGGACTCCTCTATGCCAAACGGATATAAAATTGTAACAGGGTATCCAACAATTAATTAATTTGTAAACTTTTTTTAGAAGAGGTTGGTGAAATGATGATAAAGTTTCCAAAGTTTTATTATTTCTTAGATGGCTATTTCAATATAAGTTGGGACTTTAGTGATTTAGAAATGCTTACACTTGATTACAAAGCAAGAGAAACCTTAGAATATAAGCAAGGGTTAATAAAAGATTTGTATGATATAAAAAACTTAAATGATTGGGAATTTATATCACAATATGTTTATGAGCATGGTAAACGAGTTTTAAATCATCAAAAATTAATTGCGATGATTGATTTAATGTTAGAACTTTTGGATAGCGATGTTCAAGGGAAGATTTCATTATAGAATCTATTTTTCAAGATAAGAACGAGTCTTTAAAATCCTGTGCTAAAAGGATTTGGCTAATAAAAAGTATATTTGCTGGTCTAATGTTTAATGTCCAGTAGATATACTTTTTTTACTAGTCTTCAAAATCATCAGGATTGATTGGAATCCGTTCAATAAGCTTACAATCTTCATTAAAAATAACTTGTTCGCCTTTTTCACGAATTTTTCAAATTGGATAGATTGTGAAAATTTTAGGAGGAGTATTATGTTCCAACTTAGTTTATTTGTAGAATGCCAGAATAAGGATGAATCATTGACAATATTGCATGAGTTATTTAAAAAAATAGACACCAATATTACTTCACATGATGTAAGCTCAAATGAACCTTATTGGAAATTTGACGGTTGGTTTAAGATTGTGTGTAATATAGAAACGTCAAGAAGCATTCTTGATATTAAAGAAGCAGAAAAAAATACTTGAAAAGATATCAAATAAATGGTCGTGGGATAAGGGGAAAATTTCTGCTAGCTCTACTATCAATAATGAAGGTACAGTGTTTTTTAATGACAAAGTACAATTTTTCACTTGTTGGTTTGAAGACTTTGAATAATTTTTTGATAACCTTGATGGGCTAGATGCCTTTCAAGCTTTCTGGGTAAATAAACATAACAATCTTAATAAAATGATTAAACAAATAATAAAAAATATATTATACAAAAGAGCATCCTTTAAGTGGATGCTCTTTTGTAACTCCTATTTCACATATACATAGGCTTCATTGGCTGTAATATAGAACGTTTGTCTACGTGAGTTATGCACTTTATATTGCGGTGATCCATCCACCATCACTTTTTCATCAATCGTAAATCCTAATCCTGTATCCACAGAACCAGCAACATCTTTATCCTGCCAAGATGGAGAATCATAGAAACGTAGGTTGTCTACTTTGGGCACAACATGTTTGCCCACAATAGATGAATTTACTGCACTTTTCTTCTCGAATTTAATATATGAAGGATCATATTTCACCCATTGCTCTCCACCTAATCCGAGCCATCCGTCTTTTTCGCCCCATACTTGGTACGCTTCTGGTTTATTCAACTGGCGAATTACAGAGTAACTTGCATCTGGTCCTTTGCGAAGATTTACATTGTAGCCTTCAATATATGCAATCCCTTCAACATTTGATGTTGGTTCACCTGGTTTAGATGGTTGCTCTGGAACTGATACATAACCATTGTTATATGCACGTTTTACATCTGCACGGAATTGAGATTCTGACACACCATGACTACGTAAATAATCAAGTGGGTCTTCGTGATCTGTACCACCAAGGTGATGCGTTACATCGCTATGCGTCCACAATCCTTTTTCTACACTGATACCTCGATCACGTAAGATTTTAGCAAGTAACTTCACATATTTATCATATGAACGTTTGAATTTTTCATAATCTCGTGTTTCGCAAAGCTCTACATGTACAAAACGTTTATTTGCACCTGGTCCTGCACCATAAGCGATGTATTTTGTATCAGCAATTTGGATTGTTTCGTTCCAATCCACAGCATAATGTACGAAGGCTGAACGCCATGTACGAGACTCATACTTTTGGATATTAATAGCTGGAGCTTCTGGAGTTGCTGTAGAATGTGCTACAACGCACTCATACGCTCCTATACCGCCACGATATGGTGTTTTAGGTAACCCATCGATAATAAGTGTTCTATCAGCAAAAGCACTTGTTGCAATGGATAATACTAAAATAATAGCCAATAAAATTGAGGAGAATCCTTTTAATGTTTGTTTCATTTCACATTAGCATCCTTTTTCAAAATTTTTGTGTGGTCAAATAATCCACTTGCTGACAGTCCGATGATGATTCCTTGAAATACATTCATTTTCAAATCTTGTGGCAAAAATAAAACGCCTAGCGCAATGCCGAGCGTTAAATTAAGCAACGGAATGTATTTTGTTTGTAATCCAATCGTTTTTGCAATTTGTGAAAGTCCTACTACAACGGCAATCATTATGCTTATCTCAACCATTACATACCACCTCCTTTCAAGAAGAAAGTGAGGGCTGTACCAATAATTCCACCCACAATAAGACGTAGAATCCATGTAGTATTCGCACTAATTTTATCTAATTGTTTATTAATATTATCAATATCTTTTTCATTACCTGTTGTACGCATTTCTAAACTTTTAATATCAAACCTTATTTCCTTCATTTCTTGCTTCATTTCTAGTACATCTTGTTTAACTTCTTGTAACCCTTCCACTTTGATCACCCCTTTTAGGCAAAATAAAAAAGACCAGCTATTGCTGCTCCGTTCCTGTTGTCTCTTAAGTTGTAGGTGTTTCTGGTTCTTTATCATTTATTAATTTTTGAACTAATTCTTCCAATACAGTTACTCTGTTTTCTAATGATGTTACTTTGTCCGTAAGTTGTTTGTTTTCTTCATTATGTTGCTGACTTTCATTTTGTATTTTTTCTACTGTACTTTGATATTCTTTATAGAATTCTTATAATGCTGCGATATTAGTGGAAAGTGTATTGTAAATGCTGATACTCTCATCGTCTTCAGAAGTTTTAAAAATAGGATCAGCATCTTCACTAATAAATCCGATTTTTTTGTCTACATCTTTTGTTATGTACGGCTCAGTTCTATCTGCTGGTTTATCCATTCTTTTTTGATATAACTCATACATGTCACCTTTAAAGACGTATTCTTTAATTCCTAAGTTAAGAATTTTATCTAAAGCGGAAAACGAAAGTTCTTTTATATTTTGCTTATATTTTCGACTGGAGCTGTTTTATAATCTTTTGCCAACACATTTATATAATATCCTCCTGTAACGGCCATGATTTGCAAGTCAGTTGTATAGCCTGTTATACGTGAATTACGTATTGCACAATTTGCAAGCCTTAATTCTGTATCATTTCCAGTGTCACTAATAGTAATGTCATTAACATTGGTATTTGTGCTTGCTGAAAAATACCATGCTCCAAAGCCGGATCTGAATTCTTGAACACCTTTCGTTCTAAGTACAGCGCTATCGTTCTTATGAATAAATGTCAATCCAGCCCCAAAATCATACGTATTATTTACAATACTAGAAACCATACCAATAGAACCTTGATTGTTATTCACGTTATTCGGATTAATAGTGTTGCTTACTGTTAAGACGCCTGGCGAAAGGTCAGAAAGTCCAGAACCTAGAACAATAGTTGGTTCAAATTTACCATCACCTCGGTCATGAAATCCCCAATATCCTCTAGTATACAAATCAAAAAGTTTTTTAAAAACATTACTATGTTTAATTTGTATATTATGCAAAAAAGAAATAACTGTAATAAGATGCCTTTTTATTTTGTTAGTATATTAGAAAATTTTGTATATGGTAGATTTAAATAAGTTTGGTAATTTAATTCATTCAATAAGTAACTTCATAAACACCGTTTTCGATTGGTTTCATTCTCCTCATCTCCTCTTAGTAGATTCCATAATTCCTTCTCACTCATTTCATAAAGCTGACGTCCTGTATCTTCTTCCTTGTAAATTCCTTTGTGTAATAAAACGTCGATGAAAATTTGCTTCCTGTCCATGTTTCCTCCTAGCTTGTCTGTTTCGCTCTTTTTCTTTGGTGACTTGATTACGTGTTTTCTAATATCTTTATAAAGAATAGCCTCAACGGTTATAAAGTATTTAAACAAACTAATCACTGAGCCACTCCTTTCATTCTCGAATCGAGACACGAAAACAACTTATTGTGTAGGACAACACTGCCATTTTTCATTTCCGGTCATGCCCCGATTCCAAAATAAAGAGCCACTCAAACGAGCGACTCTAATCCTTTATTCTTATCTAACATCAAAATGTTCTTCTTTTAACCATGTACTGTTTCCAAGACATAACATAGGTTGTTCACTTAAAATAAGATACGATGTTTTATGATTGGTTACATTACCCGTAAAATATCCACTACCTAATGAAATAAACTGTCTAACTTTTGGGTGTCACTTCAATAAGAGCCGTCTCTTTTATTATCGAATCCAACGGATGATTTTTTCGTCAAATTCTACCCAGCCTTTATCTTTAATGTAAATCCAGTTGTTATCTCTAAACTCAATTTCCCACTGACCAACACCTACACGATCACGTATGCCACTATTATAATTAGCATGATGGTAACACTCTAATCCATCCCATTCATTCCAAATGACACCTTTACTTTTACCGTCTTTTTCGATACGCATTGCTGTTTCGGGAATCCAATTATCATTTGCAATTTTAAACCAAAATCTTTTTCCATCCCATGCGTTCCCTAAATAAACATGACCACTGCCAAGAGGAATCTTTCCTACTACTTCTGCAAACTCATTTGGCTCTTTATATACCCAAGATTGGCGTTGCATACATTGCAACCAACCTAAGTTATTGGTTAGCCAATCGGAAGGTAGTGTAACATTTTTACGAGTATCTACATCTGTAGGATCAGAACCATTTCCAGTGTTGCCACCGTCCTCTTTCCCCAAGTAGTCTAACGGGTTCACAGCATTACTCTTATTAATATTCCAGCGTCCTTTATGCAATTCAAAATGTAAGTGTTGGCCACTAGACTGCCCCGTGTTCCCCATAACTCCAATTGTTTGTCCTTGTGTAACATAATCGCCTGCTTTAACCGTTCGAGAACCACTACGCATATGAGCGTATACCGTTTCCCATGTAACTCCATCTATAGTATGTACAATCATAATACATTCACCATAACTGGATGAAGGATAAGAACTACTAACTTGCCCACTAGCCGCTGCATAAATCGGATGATCACCCGCTTCAGCAAGGTCTATCCCATGATGATCTGGTCTGTTACCTCTAAAACCGCTTGTTACTCTCGTTGTATCTGTTGGATAAATAAATTTTGCCATATTAATCTTCCTTTCTATTTTTACACAATATAAAAAAGGTACTTACATGAGCACCTTCGTTCACTGTCTATATTTATTATTTTTTGGGTATATTATAGTTTTTCAAATTTTAAGATGAACAGAACGAAAAGCTCTCTGTCGTTACCTAACATCAAAATGTTCTTCTTTTAACCATGTACTGTTTCCAATATATAACATAGGTTGTTCATATCAAGCTGCACTTAAAATAAAATACTGTGTTTTATCATTAATTACGTTATCCGTAAAATATCCACCTTGTGCTTGGCTATATAGAATAACACACCAACCAATTGGATATTTAGATGTAGCAATTCCACGACCTATTGATTGCAGAGGTTTTTCAGAAGGATCAATTTAGAAACTAGTATCCTATTATATTCCACTTTATCTTAAGAAATTTGAGAGTTTGGAGCATTTTAAACTAAAATTAAAGAATGATATCCATTATTATAATCACAAAAGAATTACGGTAAAATTAAAAGGCATAAGCTCTTTAAAATATCGAACCCATGCCCAAGAAGCTGCCTAATGCAATAAACTGTCTAACTTTTGGGTGTCACTTCAATAAGAGCCGTCTCTTTTATTATCGAATCCAACGGATGATTTTTTCATCAAATTCTACCCAACCTTTATCTTTAATGTAAATCCAATTGTTATCCCTAAACTCAATTTCCCACTGACCAACACCTACACGATCACGTATGCCACTATTATAATTAGCATGATGGTAACACTCTAATCCATCCCATTCATTCCAAATGACACCTTTACTTTTACCGTCTTTTTCGATACGCATTGCTGTTTCGGGAACCCAATTATCATTTGCAATTTTAAACCAAAATCTTTTTCCATCCCATGCGTTCCCTAAATAAACATGACCACTGCCAAGAGGAATCTTTCCTACTACTTCCGCAAACTCATTTGGCTCTTTATATACCCAAGATTGGCGTTGCATACATTGCAACCAACCTAAGTTATTGGTTAGCCAATCAGACGGTAACGAGACGTTCTTTCGAGTATCTACATCTGTAGGGTCGGGCTCTTTAGGATTAGAACCATTTCCTATGAACCATTCAATAGATTTATTTCCAACTAAGTAGTTTAAATCTACATTACCAGAATTACCAGTTATGCCTGCAACGCTACCTCTATCAGTATATTGCCAAATATCACAGCTATAAGCAGGTTTACTGCCACCATAACGAGGAATCCATAGGAAATCTGCACTTACACTATTTAATCCATAACTTGTATACATGTGATGTGATACATATAATCCAACTTTCCAGCCTGCCGCTCGGCAAGTATCAATGAAAGCCTGAGACGCTTTTGCCAAGTTAGTTGGCCCGCAACTAGCAAGTGTATCATCTTCTACATCCAATACAAGAAACTTTGCATCCTTGTCAGCACGGTTCATAAAATCATTCGCTTCTACCATAGCATCCTGAACGCTTGTATAACATCCATAAGCATAATGACCAAATGGAACTCCATATGCTTTACAACCTTGTACATATTCCTTGTACTTTGAATCAATTTTATTAGATCCATATTGTACACGAATAATTGCAAGTTCCAACTCTTTACTCGCTTCTGCCCAATTAATAGTTCCATTATAATAAGATATATCTGCTATTTTCTTCATTCTTACATACTCCTTTTTTAATTACTGGAAGAAATTTTCCCTTTCTGCTAATAAATTTACCTTTGAATGAATTTACAAAAACCGCTAAAGAAATACGCTGAAACTTCTCCTTTTCTCTATAGTTAACACCTTAGGAAGAAACCCACTTCGTATTTATCAACATAAAAGTTGTATATTAAGATACCTTCTATAACAAAGCTATTTTTAAGTTTATTATTGATGTAAAAATAAAGAAGAACCGACTCATAAGAGCCCGCTCCTTTTTATCGAATCCAACGGATGATTTTTTCGTCAAATTCTACCCAGCCTTTATCTTTAATGTAAATCCAATTGTTATCTCTAAACTCAATTTCCCACTGACCAACACCTACACGATCACGTATGCCACTATTATAATTAGCATGATGGTAACACTCTAATCCATCCCATTCATTCCAAATGACACCTTTACTTTTACCGTCTTTTTCGATACGCATTGCTGTTTCGGGAACCCAATTATAAAAAAAAAATCTTTCCTACTACTTCCGCAAACTCATTTGGCTCTTTATATACCCAAGATTGGCGTTGCATACATTGCAGCCAACCTAAGTTATTGGTTAGCCAATCAGGAGGTAACGAGACATTCTGACGTGTATCTACATCTGTAGGATCAGTTCCTCCATTAAAATCCACATATTGTTTAACAATTTCAGCGTAGAAAAAGTTCCCACCATTTTTATATTTATAGCCACCATTGTATGCCACAGCGATAGGGTGACTATATCGAACCATAGCACCAGTGTTATTTCCAAGAGATGGTGCAACAACAGTTTTAGAATACTGTTCTGCCACCTGTAGTGAATGCTGTTTACTGTTAGAAGCTAACCAACGGATGTAAGCACGTCCAAAATTATATGCTTGAACAATAGCACTTAAATCATTAATACCGTACTTCTTTGCATCTGCAAAAGCTCCTTTTAAATGCATTACTCCGTAATAAATCGACTCCTTGGGGTTGTCAATTGAATTCCTGGGCCTTCCTTGTGATTCGCTTGACTGCATAATATCGGGAGTCTTTTCGGAATCCCCATCACTTTCCACCATAATAATTCCAAGCACATAAGGCACTAACTCAGGTACAGCTTGTGCTGTACATTCATTTTCTACCATTGTCTGCCATCGTAGAACCTGTTGCGGCAGATTAACTGTTTTAGGTGAAGCAACTAATTTATTCATTACTAAACATCTCCTTACTTTCCCTAATTATTTTCTGTCTAAAAAACCTACTTTACTAAGTACATCTAACTGCTAAATGCTCATTATTCTGTAAAATCAATTCATAATACTTTCTTTCACAAGAAAAAGAGCAACCATAAAATAGTTGCCCTTTCGTCAAAACCTTATATTACTACTATAAATCATTTTTTCAATGGTTTCTGTACACCACATGCCACCTACATAAAGGTAACATTAAAATTCATCTAGGAACTTGACAATCTTTCTTATTTCAGCATGCTTACGTCGGATATAGCCTGTACTATAATGTAAATCAAAAGCTATTTGTTCTAAAGTCATTCCGTCCACATATTTCATTTTTAGTATTCGATTTTCTAATCCTGTAAACTTACTAATCAAATACTTTAAATCGTACATAGCATTCATCTTATGAGCTAATTCATATTCAATCGCTTCAAGATGTTCTTCTACTTTCGCACCGTCCGATTCAGCAGTTAGACGAACATCCCGTAAATCACCACTAATCCAGCGTTTTAATTCAGCTTTTGTTTTATCTAAGTTGTAGTCCAAATAAGCAATGTCTTCTTCTAATTTCTGATAGTCTTTCATCCAATCAAACAAATGATGATTCACCTACTTTTTTCTATTTGCATTCTGTTTTTGTTCAATACCACGAACTTTTGTAAAACCTTTACCTATTTGTAAATCCATTTTCTTTTCTCCTTCTTAATCTAACGCTTCAATTTCTTCTAAAGATCTATTAGAAACCTCTACACTACGAATTCGAAAATCATAATGTTTACGATATTTCTCACGTATTAAGAGCCGTGCTTCTTTTTCATTTTCAGCTTTACAAAACTCCAATTTAAAACCGTAATTTGTAACAATGTCTACTAAATACGTATCTAATTGCTCAAAAATCATGTCTTCCATCGTAATTTGTTCAGTCATAGCTATTACCTTCTAGGGATAATGTAATTGTTATTTGCTGATTTAAGATTGCTCCAATTACTGCGTTCATCCATAAATGGCTACTAACCTTTCGTTTTAAGAATGTAATTACTGTTATTAATTCTGCTGTAGAGAATACACTAAATTCTCCTAATCGTTCTTGGTGGAATCTACCGCCACGTTTTTCTATTTTCATAGAAATGTCATTCTCTTTGACAAACTGTTCGGCTGCAGTTAAATTGAATTGCCGTACTTTATTTCTTCCAAACATCTCAATCAGCTTTTTCATAACATCCTGCAGTACATAAAAATCTACAACTTTTACATTTTTTTCATTTCATTACAACATTTTTGACAAAGCGTTTTTTCACAGCCTTCAATATACATGGAACGCATCTCGAAACTTTCTATTTTATCTCCGCAAATGTCACACCAATCTCCTACCTTAAATGGATCCAACATGTAAACATCTCCTAGGATTTATATTTTTGCAATACAGCTTCTAATCTTTTACGCTCTTCATCTATATTTGAATGAGTATTTTGTTGATGCTTTTCTCTTGAATCTTCATTTTCTTGTTGATGTAGCCATTCTGGTACCATTTCATTTCGTTGTGTGTATCCTGTACCAGATTTCTTTTTATTCTTACTAAGCTCAAACTGTGCATCTAATGCAGCAACATCATTTAATGTTTTTACTTTTTGCTTTTCCCAGTTACTAAGAATGGAACGTATATATCTCCACTTTGGTACATTTTCATCGAGAGCTTTGTTTACTGCATGTACAATTAGTTCGCTTCCTAAAGTGTTACAAAACTCTCCTAATTCTGTAATCGCAATTTCACTTAAAGGGATTCCTTTTCCTAGCAAAAAGTTATAACTTATTTTAAATTCTTCATCAACTAATTTTTGGGTTGAGATGTCATTATCAACATGATGATGATTAGTATTTTGTATATCAGTACTTAGTTCTTTAGTACTTTGTATATTAGTATTTAGTAGCTGGCGATTTTCCACCGGTGGGTTTTGCACCGGTGGAAAAGCATCCACTGGCTTTTCCACTGGTTGGTTTTCATCCACTGGGATTTCGTAAATAACAGTCTCCCATCTAATGATTTTGTTTTTTTCATTCCTTATAGGGAATCGTTTAACATATCCATGTTCTTTTAATTCCTGCATCCCAGCTCTCAAACTGTTAATACCATCTTTCGCATGGCTAGCTAATTCTTCTCTATAAAACACCCAATCATCTGGAAGAGTAAGAATATATGCCAAAATACCTTTTGCTTTCCAAGAAAGCCTTTCATCTTTTAAACTGGTATTATTTATAACGGAATAATTATTATCCTTTTTAACTCGAAAAATCCCCATAATATCTACCTCTCACGTTTTCAAATCTTTAATTACTTGCTATAATAAATGCAGTTCTATTTATTTGAGGAACCCATTGCCGTGGGTTTCTTTTTATTCATTTAACACGTACTCAATGATATGGTCCGGTATATCGACCTCACGCATTCGATTTGCTACCATTTCTACACGGTCACGCTCTTCCTTTTTGAAGAATAGCTTTGCCAGTTGCTCATTAAATTCTTTAGCTTTTTCTCCCCATTCCTCATACTCTTTACAAGCTTGATAGAATTCTTTTGTTTTACCTTCTGTATTTTTCTGCCTAGCAATGCGAGTTAACAGGAATTGATTCTTTATGTAGTTCTCCTTCTTGTTACGCAATGATTTTGCTAACTCTACATCTTCTGATAAAACTAAGCTTTCAATTCCCATTAGATTCACCTTCCTTTTTTTAATCAGAGCGTTTAAACATATAAATCTGTTCTCAATTAAACGACGTTGCTTTTTATTTGGTAACGTATAATGAGCTAGTAATCTAAGATAATCAGATACTTTTACATTGTTGTAATCGATTATTAACATAACTAATCCATCCTTTCTTCTGCCCACTCTATTAAAAACGCTTGAACCTGTTTTGCCGGAAAATACCATTTCTTACCCACTTTAAATTTTGGGAACCGCGGATCAAAGAAGAACTGATCTTGAATTGTATTCCACGACATACATACACGCTTTTTAAGTTCTTTTGTATCCCAAAACGTTAATTCAGCATCATATTCTTTAACCTTCTTTTGAATTTCTTCCACACATAATTCCTTCACAACATCCTCGTCTATTTGAACATTGAACATAATCGTTTCCCCCTGATTTTCAAACCATTGGTCTCCAGCCATTTATAAAGTTCAAAGCTTCCTCAAAATCCTTCTTCAAAATGTCACGATAACTATTAACATTGAATGCATCTTTTAAATTTCGCCCTAATAATCCAAATAACTTACGAGTAGAGTCATGTACTTCTTTATCAACATGTTCGTTTTTCCATAAAAAATAGATTCGTTTGGCTTTTGTTTTTTCAATCACTCGTTGCTGACCATAATCAACTGTGACTTGTTTTTCAATTAATTGTTCTAATGAAGAAACTCGTTTATTTAAGTTACTTGTTCCTGCAGCTAATAATTCTATTTGCCCAAATGTATCAGCAGGTAGTATTAACTTTTTCTCAATGTATTTTTTCATTTTTTTAAATTCTTCAATAAACTTCACTTTAATTTTCATCGTTTCAAGTGTGCTATAAGAAAACATCAATATTGTGAATGCATCTTCTGTCATATCAATCTTTTGTAAAGTTCGTCCTGTAACATCTTTATAAAAGCTAGGCCCAAAGTTGGACTCAGTAAATCTCCCTTCTCCTGCACTTTTCAACTTTTCCATTTGAACTTTAATATCCCTTAATACATGTTTGTGCTTTTTTTTCAAAACTTCAGCTACAGCTAAGCTATCTGTCACGACTTCATTGTTTTTAATGAACACAAATCTTTCTTTACTATCGCCTACAATTAATTCTTCCTTTTCCTCTACTACCATTATTTGTTCTGCCACTTCAAATCCTCCTCACATATATTCAAATCAAGTAATTCAATAATCGCTTTCTTTTGTTTCTTACCTTTTCTAGATCCTCTTAAAATATCAGATAAATATGAAACTGATATTTTTAGTTCTGAAGCTAATACCGTTAGTGTTAAATTCCTTTCTAACAAAACCTTCCTTACCTCAATTCCAAAGCTTGAATACTTCACCTAGATGTTCACACCTTTCGAAATGCGAATATTTCCGCTGATTTATTGACCGAAATTAGTCTACATGCTAAATTATAATTATAAAAAGGTATACGAATACAAAACTATATATTTCCCTCAATATTAGTTTCTAAAATGCGAATCGATTTTTATACTCTTTTTAGCTAATAAATTAGCTTACAAACTAATAATAATAGCTCTCAGACTAATTGTCAAATTATATCTTTAGTCTACAGACTATCCGTTTGTAAGTACGAAAGGTGATTAGAATGAGCTTAGTGAACACTATAAAAAATTTATGTAAAAGCAACGATACATCCATAGCTGCATTAGAAAAAGAATTAGATTTTGGCAATGGAACAATAAGAAAATGGGATAAAGCCTATCCCTCTGCAGATAGACTACAAAAAGTAGCTGATCACTTCAATGTCACTACTGATTTCTTGCTCGGAAGAACAAATCAAATGCATTTAACCACCAAAGATGAAAAAGATATCGAAAAAAGAATGGAAGAAATAAAAAGAGATCTTCAAGGTGAAGACGGATTAATGTTCTCTGGTGAGCCCATGAGCGAAGAAGCCGTAGAATCATTATTAGATGCAATGGAATACATCGTGAAACAAACTAAAGTAATCAATAAAAAATACGTTCCTAAGAAATATCGTAATACTGACGATAACTGATGCGAGCTTAGGAGGGAAAACATTGAAATTCGTCATAAGAGATCTAGTCAAACAACTTTGCAAAAAATACAACACGAATAACCCCTATGAGCTTGCAGATTACTTAAAGATTAATGTACTAAACTGGGATTTACACGAGGAAATAAACGGATTTTATAAATATGAAAAAAGAAATCGCTTCATTGTTATTAATAATAATTTATCTCCATCCATGCAAAGAACTGTTTGTGCCCATGAATTAGGACATGCAATCCTACACACTCATGCAAACACACCTTTTCTACGTAAGAACACATTTTTTTCTGTTGATAAATTAGAGATAGAGGCAAATACGTTTGCTGCGCTTTTGTTAATTGACAAAAAAAACATTCATCCTGGTGATACAAAAGCATGTATAGCATACAAAAATAATATTCCAGTTGAACTATTAGAATTTTATAAGCCTTACTAAAAGGAGGTGAAACATTTTGATTATTGATTTAACCGCTGAACGAGAAAAACGAAAAAAAACCTTTATTAAACAAGAAGAAATTAAAAAGGTACCTATCGTTGAAAAAATCTATAAGGTTGATGGTGAAATAAAATTTGAAGTTTCGGGTTATAAAGAAACTCCCGTAAAGTGGTTAGATGTTTAATCTAGCCACTTTAGAATTATAAAGAAAGAGGGAATGAAATAATGGCTAGCTTCAGAAAATTCGGATATGTTTGGGAATTCCGAGTCAGATATAAAGACCCTTATACTCAAAAATACAAAGAAAAATCAAAACGTGGATTCAAGACTAAAAAAGAGGCTCAAATTGCGGCTGCTGAAGAAGAAAAGAAATTATTAAATGGCTTAGAGGTTGAAATCACACCTACTTCATTAAAGTACTACCTTAGAGACTGGCTAAAATTATTTAAGCAAGATAATGTAAGGAAAAACACTTATATCTTACATGACCGTAATATCGAAAAACATCTCATCCCCTACTTTAAAAATATAAACCTAAAAGAACTCAAACCAATGATGTACCAAAAATTTATTAACTCCTTAACTGATCAAGGATATAGCAAGCAAACTGTTCAAATTATTCACGGTACAATGAACAATGCCATGAAAAAAGCTGTCAGTTTAAAAAAAATCGAGAATAACCCTTGTGAGGAGGTAATTATTTCAAATAAGAATAATAAAGAAAGAGAAGGATTGAAATATATGCGAAGTGAGGACATATCCCTTTTCTTAAAGACTTCATATCAATACAACTATATTTACTACATCTTTTTCAAAATGCTTCTGAATACAGGTATGCGTAAAGGTGAAGCTGCTGCATTACAATGGAAAGACATAAATTTAAAAGAACAAACTATAACTATTTCTAAAACATTAGATTTTACAGCTAAAACAAAAGAAGAAGTATTTGGAGATACAAAAACATTTACATCTAAACGTACAATTATGATTCCGAAAAAGTTAGCTGATGAACTCCTGGCACATAAAAAATGGCAAAATACTAATAAGCTCGTTTTACAAGAAGCGTATGAATATGAACTAGACTTAGTATTTTCAAGAATGGATGGAAAGTTCTTACCGAAGTCAACATTGTTTAATGCATTCTCACGTATACTAAAGAAAGCAAATCTACCTAAATTAGAAATCCATTCATTACGACACACCCACGCGGTTCTTTTATTAGAATCTGGTGCAAGTATGAAATACATTCAAGATCGATTAGGACATAAGAGTATCGAGATCACTTCTAACGTTTACTCTCATATTAGCGACAAAATTAATAAAGATTCTATTTCGGAGTTTGAAGCTTATATGAATAACGTGTTGGGATAAGTTTGATTTTTTTGTGGGTGTTTTGTGGGTGAATTATTTCTCTTTCAAATAAAAGTGTTTTACCCACAAAATAAAAAACCCTCAACACGTTATGTGTCAAGGGTTTGAGCCTCTTAGTAAAGAGACATATATTGATCGCGTTCCCATTGGTGAACTTGTGTTCTGAACATATCCCACTCAATTTCTTTCGCTTCAATGAAGTGCTCAAGTAAATGTTCACCTAATGCACCACATACAACTTCGTTAGATTGTAATTTAACTAACGCTTGTGCTAATGTTGCTGGTAAATCAACGATACCTGCTTCTTCACGTTCTTCTTTAGTCATTACATAGATGTTACGATCTACTGCAGCTGGCGGAGTTAATTTATTTTTAATTCCGTCAAGACCTGCTGCTAATAATGTTGCCATTACTAAATATGGGTTTGCAGCTGGATCGACACTACGCACTTCTACACGTGTACTTATGCCACGAGATGCTGGGATACGTACTAACGGACTACGGTTTTGTGCAGACCATGCTACGTAACAAGGCGCTTCATATCCAGGTACTAAACGTTTGTAAGAGTTTACAGTTGGGTTAGCTACTGCTGTAAATGCTGGCGCGTGTTTTAAAATACCTGCGATAAAGTGGCGCGCATCATCACTTAATTGTAAGTCACCATTTTGGTCGTAGAATATGTTTTCTCCATTTTTAAATAATGACAAGTTACAATGCATACCAGAACCGTTCACTCCGAATAATGGTTTTGGCATAAACGTTGCATGTAAACCATGTTTACGTGCGATTGTTTTTACAACAAGTTTAAATGTTTGAATATCGTCACATGAACGAAGTGCATTCGCATATTTGAAATCAATTTCGTGTTGTCCTGGTGCGACTTCATGGTGAGATGCTTCAATTTCAAAGCCCATTTCTTCAAGTTCAAGAACGATATCACGACGACAGTTTTCCCCTAGATCCATCGGCGCAAGGTCGAAGTATCCACCATTATCGTTTAGTTCTAATGTTGGATTTCCTTTTTCATCAACTTTGAATAAGAAGAATTCTGGTTCTGGTCCAAGGTTGAATTCAGTAAATCCTAGCGCTTCCATTTCTTTCAACATACGTTTTAAGTTATTACGTGGGTCACCTTCAAATGGAGTGCCATCAGCATTGTAGATGTCGCAAATTAAGCGGGCTACTTTACCTTTTTCAGCAGTCCAAGGGAAGATTACCCAAGTATCTAAGTCAGGATACAAGTACATATCCGATTCTTCAATACGAACAAATCCTTCAATAGAAGATCCATCAAACATCATTTTGTTATCTAGAGCTTTTGTTAACTGACTAACTGGAATCTCTACGTTTTTAATACTTCCTAAAAGATCCGTAAATTGTAAACGGATATACTTTACATTCTCTTCTTTCGCTAAACGGAAAATATCTTCTCTAGTGTACCTTGCCATTATAAATTCCTCCTTAGTCCCTCTAAACACCTTCAGAATCAGTCATTTCTAGTGAAAAAACCTTGAAATATCACCTTGTCGTAATGAAGTTCGATTAAATCTGCCTGTATGTTGCAGTTCATCTCGAAGAATTTTACGAAGCTCGGATTTTGAAATTTCTTTCGTCTCTCCTTTTGTTTGCACTGCTTCTGTTTGATTTTCTTTCATTTGTAACACTTGTTTAATACCAGCCATATTTAAGCCTTGATCTAACAAATCTTTAATTTCTAACAACTTATCTACATCGTTAAATGAAAACAATCTACGATTTCCCTTTGTACGGGTTGGAAAAATTAAATTGTGCTCTTCATAATAGCGAATTTGACGTGCAGATAGTTGTGTTAAATCCATTACAATACCAATAGGAAACAGCGGGGCAGAACGTCTATCTTCTTTCATTGTTCAGTTCCTCCTTCGCCTTAACTGTTTCTCATTTTATACCATGTTATGTTTAGTGTCAATAGATGTTAGCTTTTCTTACATGATTTTTTTATTCTTTTTTAAAATGGTACACATCCCTTCTTCTATGCAAAAAAGCTGTCGAAATCGACAGCTTTCCCTTACGAAATTGTTAATAGGTTTTTTTCAATTAATGCATCAATTGCAGAACAAATTGCGATCTTCACATGAGAATACGTTAATCCACCTTGCACGTAAGCAACATACGGAGGACGAATTGGACCATCTGCTGACAACTCAATACTTGCACCTTGAATAAACGTACCTGCAGCCATGATGACATCATCTTCATAACCTGGCATATAGTTTGGATACGGTGTAAAGTGTGAATTAATTGGAGATGCATATTGAATCGCTTGGCAAAATGCAATCATACGCTCTTTGTCATCAAATTGAACAGACTGAATTAAGTCTGTTCTTGCAGCATCCCAAGTTGGTGATGTATTCATTCCTAACTTTTCTAAAAATGCAGCTGTAAAAATTGCACCTTTTAACGCTTGACCAGCAACATGCGGAGCTAAGAAGAAACCTTGATACATTTCTTGTAAGCTATATAAAGACGCCCCCGCTTCCGCTCCAATCCCTGGAGATGTTAAACGATATGCACAAGCTTCTACATACTTTTCTTTACCAACAATATATCCACCTGTTTTTACAATTCCACCGCCCGGATTTTTAATAAGAGATCCCGCCATCAAATCCGCACCAACATGACACGGCTCTAACTCTTCCACAAACTCTCCATAACAATTGTCTACAAACACAACAACATCTGGTTTAATTTCCTTTACAAATGAAATCATCTCTTTAATTTCCGCAACGGTAAATGAAGGACGAGTCGCATAACCTTTTGAACGCTGAATCCCAATCATTTTTGTCTTTTCATGAATAGCCGCTTCTACGGCTTTAAAATCAACACGCCCCTCAACTGTTAACGGAATCGCACTGTAACCAATGTTATATTCTTTGAAAGAACCAACACCTTTACCACGTACGCCAACAATTTCTTCAAGCGTGTCATACGGTTTCCCTGTTATATATAATAACTCATCATCCGGACGTAATATACCAAATAAAGCTGTTGAAATCGCATGTGTACCTGAAATAATTTGCGGGCGAACAAGACCTGCTTCCGCCCCAAATACATCAGCATACACTTTTTCTAATGTATCACGACCGATGTCATCATAACCATATCCTGTTGTTGGGATAAAGTGCGAATCACTAATTTTATGCTCACGAAAACTTTCTAATACACGGAATTGATTACTCTCAATTACCTCATCCACGCGTTTATGTATATCTGTAATTTGACTTTCTACTTCTTTTACGATAGGAGCAATTCTTTCTCCATTTTTTAGACGATCAAACATTTCTATTCTCTTCTCCTTTTTGCACTAAAAATCTCTTTAATTGTCCATTCAATGTTGAATGAACAAATATATAACCTGTACACTCATACAAGAATTCATCCTCTTTGAATTCCATCCCAGTTAATACCGTTTCTGTTTTTAAAAGTGTTAGCAATCTACCCTCGCTTGGAGGAATCATAACCTTATACGTTTCCATTTCTTCCATCATCTTCATCTCTACCGATTCTTTCAAGTGTAATAAATTCGTTTTTTCAAAGGCACTTGTCATAAGAAACTCACTTTTTGGAAACGGGATGAAATTTTGATGTAATTGATCCTTCTTGTTGTAAACCGTAATAATTGGAATATGATTAATTTCAAGGTCTTGTAGTAATTGCTTCACTGTCTGTTCATGACCTACATAATTGGGATCTGCAGAATCAACGACATGCAAGATTACATTCGCTTCACCTGCTTCTTCCAATGTAGAGCGAAACGCAGCAACTAATGACGTCGGTAAATCCTGAATAAAACCTACCGTATCAGTTAGCAATACAGTATACCCACAAGGCAATTGCATCTTTCTTGTCGTTGGATCTAACGTCGCAAATAGCAGGTTTTCTTCAAATGTATCAGCTTCTGTTAATCTGTTAAACAACGTTGATTTGCCAGCATTTGTATAACCAATCAATGCAACTTGAAATACATGATTATCCTTTCGGCGCTCACGATACCTTTTTCGGTGCTCCACAACAACCGCTAGCTGTTTCTTAATTTCATCAATACGAGAGCGAATATGCCGACGATCTGTTTCTAACTTCGTTTCACCAGGACCTCTCGTACCAATCCCGCCCCCAAGACGCGATAGTGCTAGTCCCTGCCCCATAAGACGCGGCATTGTATATTGCAACTGAGCTAATTCTACTTGAAGCTTACCTTCTTTTGATTTTGCACGCTGAGCAAAAATATCCAATATCAGTTGTGTACGATCAATTACTCTTGCATCTAAAACAGAGGATAAATTGCGAATTTGACTCGGTGTTAACTCATTATTAAATATAATAACAGCTGGTTCCAGTTCTTCTGTCAGCGCTGCAAGTTCTTCTAATTTCCCTTTACCTATGTATGTTGCAGGATGAAATTTCGGACGTTTTTGTGTTGTAGATACTAAAACTTCCGCACGAGCTGTCTTCGCAAGCGACGCAAGCTCTTTCATGGAATGCATAAACCGTTCATCATCATCTTGAGGCAATTGGCAGCCAACTAATATGACTTTTTCTTTTTCTTCCATCAAATATGTTCACTCATCCTTTTCGAAATTTAAACCTTCTAATATAATAGCAGAGGAAGCACATTTCATCTAGTTAGCGGGGGAGAAAATTCATGGCATGGGAAATTTTTAGCATCATTGGCACAATTGCCTTCGCACTCAGCGGAGCTATTGTCGCAATGGAAGAAGATTACGATATTTTCGGGGTATATATTTTAGGAATGGCAACTGCTTTTGGGGGAGGCGCCCTTCGTAATTTATTAATTGGTTATCCAATCGGCGCTTTTTGGCAACAAGATATGTTATTTCAAATTGCACTCTTATCAATGACGATTATCTTTCTATTTCCAAATAAATTAATTACACACTGGAAACGTTGGGAGAACATTACAGATGCCATTGGCTTATCGGCATTCGCTGTACAAGGAGCGCTTTATGCGCAAAAGCTCAACTTACCTATTAGCGCTACAATTGTTGCATCTGTATTAACAGGAATTGGTGGCGGTATCATTCGTGATTTACTAGCACGCCGTAAACCTCTTGTTCTTCGCTCCGAAGTGTATGCATTTTGGACGATTTTAGCAGGGGTTTTAATCGGTGCCAAAATCGTTGTTAGCGATTGGGCATTGTACATTTTATTCATTTTAATTGTTTGCTTCCGTATGATCTCTATTCATTACAAATGGCATTTACCACACAAACGCTTAGATAATAAGGAGCGTTCTCTTCATAAATAGCAACTTCACCCCTTTACATATCGTAAAGGGTTTTTTCTTTTCTGACGTGTTTTTCTGTTCATAGTGTCCATACTAAATTTTAAAGAGAGGTGAACATAATGACAAATCACGTAAACAAAGGAGCTCAAAAAAGCTCAGTCAACCAAATTAACTTCGATCCAAAATCAGCCCATGAAAAAAGTGAAAAAATGGAACGATATCATAGGGCATATCAACAAAAAGCTAAAGAAGAATAGAGGTGACAAAAAATGGCAAAAGGAAATAATAACCGTAATCGCGGACAAAGCAGTAGCGTTAATCCACAAGGACTTGCATCAGATGTAGCTGATACAAGTCCAAAAAGCAAACTAGAACAACGAGCAAAAACAAAAAACACAAAATAGCACCTGACGTATTACACTTACCTTCATAAAGCAAACGCACAGTTTATGAACTGTGCGTCTCTTCTTCAAGTGTTAAATCGCCACTTGATATTCCCATTAAATCATACTTATCGTATGCATCCTCTTGCAATAATCGCATCGCCTGTGTACGAATGGATTTCTCAACAATATTCCGGACATAGCGCCCATTACTAAATGATGTAATTTGTGATGAATATTTCACCGCATGTAAATGATCACGGAATTTCCACTCCGCCTCTTTTGATAACTGATATTCTCGTTCATCATACATTCTCTTACCAATTTCGAGCAACTGATTCACTGTATAATCCGCAAACTCAATAATAAATGGAAAGCGCGATTGCAAGCCGGGATTTAAAGAAAGAAAATGATTCATCTCTCTTGAATATCCCGCTAGAATTAAAACAAATCCATGTTGCTTATCTTCCATATGTTTGACAAGCGTATCAATCGCTTCTTTTCCAAAGTCTTTCTCTCCACCACGCGCAAGCGAGTACGCTTCATCAATGAACAATATTCCACCCATGGCTTTTTTAATTAAATCTCTTGTTTTTTGTGCTGTATGCCCAATATACTCTCCAACAAGATCCGCACGTTCCGCTTCGACTAAATGCCCTTTTGATAAAATGTTCATCTCAAATAATAATTTCCCAATCATTCTTGCAACAGTTGTTTTCCCCGTTCCCGGATTCCCTTTAAACAACATATGAAGCACTTGTTTTTCTGACTTTAAGCCGATTTCTTGCCTTTTTTTATTCACATAAATCCATGCATAAATTTCTTTTATTATTTTTTTTATATCTTCCATCCCAACAAGCTTACCCATTTCCTCATCAATCCGCTGTAGCATCTCATGCTTCGTAGACGTTTCACTTGAAATTACCATTTTTTTTTCTGAAGCAGGTACTGAAATTTTTTTCCGGTGATTTAACACGATATTAATTTGATTACTATTTTTTTTTCGCATCGATTGTTCCATACAATCACCTCTTTTTATCGACTCACCAAATAATATTATTAATATTTCCACTCCCCCAATAAATAACTATTTTCAGAAAAATTTGCTATAATATAAGAAAAAAGGGTGGTGGGAATATGGAAACAAAGGAACTTCATGATACAGTACAAGCTTTTTCTGCCTTTTTATTAAATAAAGGTCGAAAACCTTCAACCATTAAACGTTATGTCTATGATATTGAAGATTTCGGTCATTGGTTAGGAAAAAATAAAAAACTTCCCTCTAGTAATATATGGGCTACACTTTGTACAAAAGACTACGAAGATTATTTTTCCGACTTAAAACAAAAACGAAATTACTCTGAAAAAACAATGCACCGTGTATTTATTGTCTTAAATAGACTATATCAGTTTTTAAACCTCCCAAACCCATTAAAGGATATGGAACTCATCATCCAACCGAATCGCGCGTTACGTGATGAAGATTTCATTTCAAAAGAAGACGAAAAACGTTTAAAACATACCCTCACTTCATTAGAAGGGTTATCAGAGAAGCAACGCCCTGTCCGACCATTATTAATGGATCGTAATATTTCTATCGTTAACTTACTCATTGACTACGGCTTATCCCTCCAAGAATTGGTGTCATTAAATATGCATCACGTTCATTTTGAAACGAATACAATTTCTATTCCAGCTGTAGCAGGTATTGAAAGAACCATTAATTTAACTCACGATGACAAACAACAACTATATAACTATTATAAAAAAATCCCTGAACCAGTTCGCCCAAAATACCATAGTGATGATCCCCTATTTGTGGCATTCGATTTCAATCGCAACACATATCGGTGGGTGTACGAAAACGATGCACCAAAAGCACTAACAGAAATAGCAGTCCAAAAAATGATTCGCCTTGAGGTAGCTAGGGCAAATTTACGCAAAGGAATTTCCAGCCAGCATTTTCGAAACACTTTTATTTTACGATTAATTGAACAACACATTCCAGAACAAGAAATAATGAAACGCATTGGTTTTAAATCAAAAATTTCCTTAAAAAGGTATTATCAATATGTAAGACAAAAAGAAAACGCCTCATAAATAGGCGTTTTTGCTATTTTTTATATAAACAGCCCGTTTTCCTATTCCTTTTTATACCCAACTCGCATCTACTATGATAGGTTTTTACCACCTTACTTAGAAAGGAGCATTTTAATGTCTTACTTTAATGAGAATCCGAAAAAAGTTTCAAAACCTTATTTTCCAACACAACCTCGTCGTACCCCAGCAGTCCATTATACTCCTATCCCCGAACTATACATGAAACTTTTCTCTGATACCTTAAATGGCTTAACTGATATTATTCCAACTGTATTTTCTAACCCAACACCATCTAACATAACAGAACTTATGAACCTATTAGAAATAATAAATGGGTTCCTAAAACGCTTAAACTTATCACTTGCGCAACGAGAAACTGGCATTGCAATTGTCGAAAATTTAATTACAATTTTGGATAATCAACCATTTGTAGCAAATGCAACATATATTGAATTACAAAACTTACTAAACTTTTTACTGTACATTACTAAATTATTTAGAGTCAACCGCCTTGCACTGAAAGGACTCCTTGGACGAATCGAAGAATTACAAATTACCTTACTACAAATTGCATCAATTAGAATGACGGGACCTCAAGGCGAACAAGGACCTCAAGGCGAGAAAGGTTATCATGGCGAGCAAGGACCTCAAGGCGAACAAGGTTATCA